>JBFYYO010000400.1:0-2553 GCA_041310025.1 Syntrophobacterales bacterium | reverse complement strand
CCAAATCAGGTCCCGAATTGTTCTCAGCTCATCTCTAAACTTAGGGTATACAGGCATCTCTTCCAGCCTGCCCGCCTGAAAATCCCTCCATACCCCGTCAATATCACTTCCCGGATAAATGAGGAAATCGATCCCCTCCAAACGGCTCGCTCCACCATGGTAAGCCGAATACCGCTTCAAACGCACCCACCGGTTCTCTTCCCAAGATGCCAGTCTGAATGGCCCGCTCCCAACCGGGTTTCGTCCAAAGTCTGTTTCCCGGCCCGCAATCGCCTCCGGAACGATTGAGGCGTTATGCATCCCCAATGCGGTGAGAAACGGCACATACGGCTTGTCGAGCACAATTCTGAGGTTTCGCTCGTCGAGAATCTGCAGCCCCGCAACAGATGACGCTTTTCCTGCCAGGAATTCCTGGGCACCCTCAATCCTGAGGAGGCTCGGCAACATGGTCGGTGCTGGCTGGATCTTGAAGAGTCGAGATAAGCTGAAGACAACGTCCTTTGAAGTGACCGGACTTCCGTCGTGAAAAGTAGCGTCTTTTCGGAGCAGGAAACGGTAAATCCTTCCCCGATCTTCTACCTGCCAGCTCTCTGCAAGACCCGGAATCACCAGAAGGTCGCGGCTGAACTGAACCAGCCGATCAAACAGCTGATGAACCACCAGTCCCCCATAAATATCCTTTACCGATGCCGGATCGAGAGTTCTGGGATTGTTCAGAAGCGGAGCATGGTAGATATTATTGGAGTTATTCGTCTGTGACTCGGGGGCTGCAGCTCCAGATTTCTCATCACTGACTGCCCATCCGGTGCTTAAAACGATCCCCGCCAGCAAGAGCATCATACTGCAGATGGAGGCCAAGGATCTCACACGCTGCATTTTAATTTTCCCCCGAGTGTCATCAATGGTGTTGGATCGCTGGCCGCACCCCTCTCGGATATGATGTTCCTGTGAGGGCACAGATCCGCGGAGTTCAGAGCACACTCGGCTGCCGGCTTTCTCAGGGTTTTGGAAAATCCCGGCAAATGAAAGACTCTCGCCCTCAACACATACAATCTACACGATTATTCCTGGTCACAAAATGAAAAAGCACGAACCGGAAGATTCGCGCTAGTTCATCTACGTAAGAGTGTGCCCAGAGAGAATGCTTCAGCTAGGGCCCCCCACCGCCTTCAGCCAGGACCGGCAGAACATAGGTAGCTACCAAAACGCCCACCACAAACAACTGCAGCATCAGCTTCTTCATAGATCTAACCCTTTCTAATATATTGTTATCATTAAGCAAATTAACTCAGCAACGCACGTATGAAGGAGCAAAGTCCATACCACCCATGTCGAATCAACCCTTTTTTGGGGGGAATGCTTTGATTTTTCTTGAGAAATCGATGTGGAAGCCCTATGCGGGGCAGGCTTCCCGAACTGGATCCATGGTCGGATGCAGCCCGACACGAATTTCAAACGATTATGAGCACTGCACACAATCCTGTGCAATTGCACTGATTCCTGTGCATGAACCTTTTCGCAAGTCCAACTCAACCGGCATGAAATCACTGGGGCTTCGGCTTCTTGCGCCGGTCCTTCAGTGAGATCACTTTTCCTGTATCGGCGTCCTCAGCAGCTTCGCCGGATTCGGAACCTGAAAGCGCTTCTTCCTGCGTTTGGGTATCGACGGCCGAACCGGACTCCTCGTCTGTTGCTTCAGGAGCGATCACCTTCTCCATTCGTATGGGACGGCCTCCCATGGTGAATTCCTCGCCGTTGATGTATGGCTCCCGGAGTATCCACGTGATGACCACCAGAGGAACTTGCAGCACGAGCATCTTGACTTGAAACCAATGAGGTTTCACATCTGCAAAAATCGACTCAATTCGGGCAAAAAAAGCGGGCTGATTTTCAATATGCACCAAAACCAGGTCACCCTCTGTGGTCATTGCCATTCTCCTCTCATCCAAGATTCCCGCTCCGCATTCTTCCACAGGCACAACGTCCGTAGATGTAGCCTTCATCCAGCAGGCCCGGAACCAACGGGAGCCCGCCCTCCTCAGGGGCTCTGAAACCGAAGACTCGCTCCAGAAATCCCGTGACAATCCAGTAGGTGGCCCCCCACAAAAGCTCGGTATCGCCGCCCTCCTCATGAATGAAGCACGGATAGTCCTGAAAGGGCTCGGGAAACCTCTCCATCAACCCTTCCGGAATGTGCAGCCGGAAACGGGCGTACCGGCTGGAATCCAGAAGAGAAGCCAGGGGAATCCAGACAACGCTCTCCACTTCCCAGCTTGGCACAAAACGCTTCTGCAGGTATACCCAGCCCACCATGGGATAGATGACGCGTCGATAGAGCCGGAGGCGCTGGGGGCGCATGAAACCGAGAAACCGCATCGTCACCGGGTTGAGCCGCATTTCCTCCCAGCTTTCGCGCAGGCTCGTGGCCAGCAGGAGAGCAAGCAGCCGGGCTTCCTGAGGCGATTGCCTCCTGAACCGAGCCCAGTGAGGCCACATCCGGAGCGGTGAGCCGGGAAGCAGGAGAATCCTGGCCAACCATGGATCCAGCTCCTG
>JBFYYO010000399.1:0-2748 GCA_041310025.1 Syntrophobacterales bacterium | reverse complement strand
CATGCGCACGCGCTCCCATGGAACCGGAGCAGTGTGCGACGAAACGGCGAGCCGTCGGAATCCAAAGTGCGGGTTTATTTCACCAGCACTACCAAGGGAAAATCCGGGACATTGGGCGGCTTGACTGTGGAGGGAGTCTGCTGGCCCTGCGTTAATTCCTTGACACGCTCGGAGATGTAGAGATCAAGCATGTTTACCGTGATGCGACCGGTCTTCCCGTAATCCGCCTTCCCCATAATCCCCTCCACCAGCCCCTTGGTGAATGCCCCGTTGCCCCATTCCGAGTTCTCCAGAGCATACTGCCGGCCCGTTGCTGAGGAGAAGACCACGGCCCCGTTCTCCGCGCTGGCCAGTTCGTTGATCACCGCGCTGATGTCAGAGGGGGCGCGACGCTTGACCTTCTCCATGAGGTTCCCTGAATGGCAGGCATCGATGAAAACCATCACCTTGCCTGCGATCGCTGCAACCGTGGTGGTGATATCCGCCTGGGAGATCCCCGTGCGTTTCAGACTGTCCATTTTCGCGTCTGCGGGGAGGAAGTAGAACACGCCGTTGGGGTCGTTAATCCCGTGGCCCGCGAAAAACAGGATCGCCACGTCCTTCTGGGTCACCTGCCTCTGGAGCCACTCCAGCCCATCTAGGATGTTTCCCTTGGTCGCTTGGGCATCGGTCAGTACCCGTGCCTCTACTCCACTGTACAGAGGACCCTGCTGTTTCTTCCAGACTTCTCCGAAATCCAGGGCGTCTTTGGCGGCAAGTCCCAAACGCAGTTCGGGATCTTGGTATTTGCTCACCCCCACAGCAAGCACGTAGAGCTTTGGCTGAATCTGGAACCCCTCCTTATTCGCTGTGCCTTTCCAGAGCAAACGCACAGTGGCCGGTTCACTGGCGGCGGCTGCGGACGGTGTAACGGACCGTGACGCTGGAGGCCGAGACCTCGGTCCCATCCACCGGCGACACAATGCTCACCACCGGGGGCAACATCTCCCGGACGGACGCCGCAGCCGCGGGTTTGCGGCCCGATTCCTCGTTCGCCAGCCGAAGTGCCTCCTTCTCGTCCATGGTCTTGAGCACATGGTCGATCACGTCCGGCCGATAGTACTTGGACCGGAACCGGGAGGCCGGGAAGAAGTCCCCCGCATGATCCTTCCCCTGGTTCACCTGCCATCCGATGAAATCCTCCCCTCCCGGAGAAGCGTCGTAGTACCCCGAAGGGGTCCAGAGCACCCAGCGCTTGCGGTCAGGGTGAGGGAAGAATGCCAGCAGTTCCCTGCCGTCCGAGACTCGATACCATCGGATCGTCCCGTCGGAAAAGGCCGCCACTGCGAGCTGGCCGTTGGTGTTCGCGCCAAATGTCAGGCCGGGCGTTCGGAATGTCCACAGCACCTTTCCTGCGGAATCGAAATGGAATAGAGCCAGGTTGGTTCCCAACAGGAACCCCGAGCCGTCCGGTTTGATGGCCAGGCTGTACGTCACTTCGTTCTTCAAAGGGAGAGGATTGCCCTTCAGCTTGGGGGATAGGGAGATCTTCCAGTCGCTAATCCCCAGGCCGTCTGTGATCGGGGCTTTGAAGGTGAAACTCGCCTGCAGGCTGCCCCAGAGGCTCGAGGAGGCGTCCGTCAGCCGCCGCTCGTTCACCGAAAAGAGCCCGAGTGATTTGCCGCCTCTCTCGTATGCGAACTGAATGCCCGAGCCGTCCGGGGAAAGCAGAAAACCGTCATAATTGGCCAGGTACGTGGGGATTGCGCGTGGGCTCCAGAGGGAAAACTCGTCCCGATGGTCAAGGAGCCCAAAGGCTCCCTCCCGGGAAGCGAAGGCAATCCCGCCAGCCCTGAGCGACCGCATCCCGAAGATGTGCAGTTGAACCTCCACGGGCAGATCGCTGTATTTCCCCTGACCTCCGTCGGCCCACTTTCGGACCATCATCACCCCTTGCCCTTGCGACCGGTAGTTCCCTCCCGCATACAGGAAGCGGCCATCCGACGACCATGCGACGCTGCGGAGATTAGGCAAACCGCCGCTTCTCACACCCGTCATATCCGGCGAGTAAGCATGCTGCAGGGTATTGCCTTTGGCCTCCAGCACATCGACCTTGGGGACATGGTCAAACCCCACGGCCAAACGGTTTCCGTCCGGAGAGAAGGCGAGCCCCCATGGCCGCTCGCCCCCGGGCAGCCGGATCTTGGACACCGGGGCGATCCGACTTGGCGTCGAGGCATCAGAGGCAGTTAGGCCGGAGAGATCGTACAGACGGATGAACCCGTCCCAGCAGGCAGTGGCCAGGCGCGAACCTGTGGCATCGCTCTCCACGCTCGTCACGAAGTTCCCGTAGTCTCTGTCCTCCGCCACCAGAGCGTAATCCGGCAATCGGAATATCATCATCCCAGACCATTGTGGATTGCCTCGCACCTCGCCGGTGACGACCCCAAGAAAACGGCCATCGGGGGTGTACGCGAGGCTATGCACCCAGCCGGGCAGTCCCCCAAGTCGGCGAGTGATGGCGCCGGTGACTCGGTCAAAGAGATACACACAGGCATCACCTTGCTGCGGAGAGCCTGTCCGGCCCCCACACGCAACGGTCCTCCCGTCCGGGGACAGGGCCACTGCAAAGATGTGCCCCTGTTCCCCGTCGCCAACCGGAGGCCGGAGGATACGCAGAAGCTCCCCCCGGCCCGAAATGTCCCACACGCGAGCCGTCTTGTCCTCGGATCCTGTCACCAGGATGCGGTTGGAGGGGTCCAACGCGAT
>JBFYYO010000398.1:0-2937 GCA_041310025.1 Syntrophobacterales bacterium | reverse complement strand
TGTCCCTGGCGGGAATCCAGAGGCCTTCAAATCCCTGGATCCCCGCCAAAAGCATGCGGGGATGACGTGCTTATTCAATGGACACTTTATTCTGTGGATATGTACTTAACTCCCCCCCTCGAGGGGGGTCAGGGGGGTGTGCTTCCCAAAAATCCAGGTACACGTCCAAGAATAAGGTGGCCACCTTTTTCCAGGCCATCCCTGCACGCGCTGATTGTGTAAAGGTCTATCCTCCCTGGCTTTCTCCGCGCCTCCGCGTCTCTGCGCGAGTCAAAATGAAGAGGAATTCCAGCCTCAAGGAGCCTGGTCTCCGCGCTCTGGCTTCCAGTTGAAAGCCAGCCCGGCCAGGGGTCTTTTCAGCGTTTGGGGGAGCCCGATGAAGCCATGCGGGACGGCTCGCCCGGCTCCGCGGCAGCGCTGTCGCTTCCGGCGCGCTGGAACACCAGGAAGAAAACAAAGGTGGCCACCAGGTTGAAGCAGGCCACCAGGTAGAATCCGTTCCTGAACCCCACTTCGCGGATGACGGGACCCATCAGGAGGGATCCCAGCATCATCCCGAAATAGATGGAGCTGTTGTAGCCGCCCATGGCCAGCCCCCGCGACTGAGGATTCACCACCTCGGAGATGAGGGCGCCCACCGCCGTGAAGGCCACCGCCATGCCGGCCCCGAGGGCCACCGCGGAAGCCAGAAAGCCCGCGAGGCTCGATGCCGCGCCAAACCCGGCAACGGCTGCCGCAAAGCCCATCAGTCCCGCGAGGACCAGGTGACTCCTCCGGGACACGCGGTCGCTGATCCTGCCGAAGGGAATTCGGGAAAGCGCATTGACCAGGCCCTGAGCGGCGAAGACGAGCCCGATCTGAGCCACGTTCAATCCCTGCTCGAGCGCATGAAGGGGCACGTAGGTCACGAACATGCCCAGCCCCACGCAGCCGCCGAAGGTCACAAACCAGCAGGCCAGGAGCCGCCAGTTCCGCATGAGCTCCCGGGCCTCGACCCTGAACGGCCTGCGGGCGGCCTTCCTCAGCACCACATGCCGGGCCCGGGGCAGAAAGCACGCAATCAGCCCCGCCATGAGCAGGCCGACGGTGCCCGATGCGATGAAGACGGTCGCAAACCCCTGCCTGTCGGCCAGGAAGCCACCGGCCGCAGGCCCCAGGCTCATCCCCACGTAGACCGAAAGCGTGTACCAGCCGTACGAGCGTCCCAGGTGGCTCAGCGGCGAGATGTCGGCCACATAGGACATCATGGTGGGAGCGAAGGCCGCGAGGCCGATCCCCATGAGCAGGTTGATCCAGATCATCTCGCGGGGCGACCCGCTCAGGCTCAGCAGGAAAGCCGACGCGGCAATCCCCAGCATGCCGAGCAGGATGAGCCGCTTGCGCCCAACGCGGTCCGACAGCATTCCCAGCGGAACGGACAGCAGTCCCGCCATCATCAGGAAAGCCCCGTTGATCATCCCCACCAGGACCGTGTCGGCTCCCAGCGACCGGGCAAAAAGCGGCACGACCGGCATCCGCATGTAGGACCCGAAATATCCGACAAAGGTCAGGGTGCAGCAGATGAAAAGCAGCTTTTCGTAGGACGGTGAAGCACCGCTTTGTGCACCCTGCATCGAGGACGCCTCCCTGTCATCCATGTTCCATCCCGCAGCGTCAGATGGAAGGCCGAAGCCACGGCGAAGCGAGCAGCACCAGCAGGCTGTCCGAGAATGCGCTGTTGTCATTTCGAACGGAGCGAAGCGAAGAGAGAAATCTCGAAAAGCCCTTCTGTTGCGTGAAGCGCCCGGTGCTCGCCGAGCCCCAGACTCCCGGGCCCGCTCGAATCCGAGTGGCTGATACTACTCCCCGCCGGGAAAAGACTCAAGCTTCGGTCTCACCTTCTCAAGTTTCAGATCCGGGACCGGCCCTCGGCGACCGGAGCCCCGCCGCACGCGATTCCTGAAGTTCTCGAGCCCGAATCGAGGCTGGTCGAAGAGGACCGGAATCCCGCCTGAAGCATTGCCGGGATGACGGATCAGAATACGAACATTCAAAGGTGTGGGGGCTGCGCATGGATCAGAAGGGTGCGGTTACGGGGGGGCTGCGCCCGGGAGCGCCGGGACAACCCCCCTCAAATCGGGGCGGTGTTTCCTGTCCACATTCATCGCTCCAAGGACGTGCTAACCGGCCGCCCGCTTTCGGGCGGTCCGAGTTGAGCGTTTGGTTGGGCGGGCATCCGGCACCAGCTTGACTTCCAGATGACAGCCAACGGCTTCGGCATATTTCTTCAGGGTCGTCATAGAAGGGGCATGCTTGCCCACCGACTCCAGGCGCGAAACAGCGCTTTTGGTCGTCCCCATCAGTTTGGCAACCGCCTCCTGGGTGAGCCCGGCTCTTGTGCGCGCAGCAAGCAGTTCGCGAACCAGGGCGTATTCTTCGGCGAGCTCCTCGTAGGTTTGCCGAAACTCCTTGCGTTTCATGGCTTGTTCGAGGAACGCCTGATGGTCGTGGGGAACTGGCTGGTATTCGTGGTCATCCATGGAGCACCTCGTTCATTCTTTTCCGAGCAATCTGCAGGTCGCGTTTCGGCGTCTCTTGGGTCTTCTTGACGAAGGCATAAGTCCGCCGCCCATAGTTCGCGAGTGTGGCATCCGCATATCCGGCCCAAAATCCATCAGCAGTTCCACGAGTCGCGCATAGTCGGCCAAAATGTCATCGGCCAGTCTTCTATCTCGGCTTTGACCCATGCGTTGAAGTATTCGTTCGATAGAATAAGCCATGAAGCATGGTTAGCAAATTTGATAACCAAAGTCAACCGCGAGGGGTAAACTTCGCTTGGACTATGGCACCTCGTGGAGCACGTTGGCGGGGCGCTCAAGAAGCAGATCACGGAGATTTTGGAGCAGGGAGATAGCTTGAAGGACGAACCACCTCAACAGGCAATGCTGTTGACTTAAG
>JBFYYO010000397.1:0-2508 GCA_041310025.1 Syntrophobacterales bacterium | reverse complement strand
GCATGGGGGGATGCCATGCGGCGCAGGGCGGCCAGGGCGCCCTCGGCACGCCATTCCTGAATGAACCCCAACAGACTGTTTAGAACGATGACCCCGGCGATGACTCCGGCATCGACTTCATGTTCCACCAGAACAGACATGACCGCCGCGCCCGCGAGGAGGTAGATTAAGGGGTTGTGGATCTGCCTGATGAGCAGGCGAACGGGACTGACTCCCTCCTCGACCTCCAGCAAATTCGGCCCCACCTCTTCAAGACGACGCTTGGCTTCATCGCCGGTCAGACCCTCCTCAGAGACCTCGAGGCGCTTAAGCACCTCTTGGGCATCCAGGACGTGCCAGGGGTTATCCAAAGTCTTCGCATTCATGTTGCACTCCTGAAACGACCGGCGCCTCTGTCGCGCCGGCCACCTTTCATCTTGAAAAAGGAGCCGTTGATGGCGATGGAGTAGGCCATCATGTCCATGAAGCGGCCCCGATCGTGATAGAAGAGGGGGACAACGGCATGCTCCAGCTTGTCGTACAGAGATGGAGCGTCCTGTGAGTGGTCCCGCTCCTCTCCCTTTCCGTGAACCGGCTCCCCTATGGACCAGCCGGTCAGCCCCTCGATGTGGCCTTCGACCCACCAGCCGTCCAGCACGCTCAGGTTCGGAATCCCGTTTAAGGCCGCCTTCATTCCGCTGGTGCCCGAAGCTTCCATAGGCGGTTCGGGTGTGTTGAGCCAGATATCCACCCCGGCGGTCATGATCGCGCCCAGCGTCATATTGTAGTTTTCAAGATAGGCCACTTTGATGGCGTGTTGCAGTTCGTTCTTGGCCCAAAAGATCCTTTTGATGAGCTCCTTTCCTTCATGGTCGCGGGGGTGGGCCTTGCCGCCGTAAATGATCTGGATCTTGCCCACCTCATTGGATATCCTTTTGAGCCTCTCCATGTCCCTAAAAAGGAGATCAGCCCGCTTGTAGGTGGCCGCGCGCCGGGCAAAGCCGATGGTCAGAATGTTTTCATCCATGCCCGCCCCGGTTTCCCGGTTGACCAGCCCCATGAGCTGCTTTTTGCACTGCATGTGGGCGCCCTGCAGTTCCTCCCTGGGAATGCTCAAGGCGTAGCGCAGGCTGAAATTGTCCTGCCGCCACAGGGGAATCGTGCGGTCGAAAAGCTCCCGGAAAGGCGCCGACACCCAGGTGGCGGCATGGACCCCGTTGGTGATGGCGTCAATGGTATAGCCGGCGAACATGAGCCTGGAGACCTCGCCGTGTTTTCGGGCCACACCGTTTACATAACGACTGAGGTTGAGGCCCAGATAGGTCATGTTCAGGGTGTTCCCTTCGTAGAGAACGCCTTCCAGTCCAAAGAAATCATCCCGCTCTCCGATCACCTTTCGCGCAAGCTCCAGCGAAAACTTGTCGTGACCGGCCGGGACAGGGGTGTGGGTGGTAAAAACACATCGGTTTCGGACCGATTCCACATCCTGCTGAACCACCGATTCCCTTGCGGCCTGTTTCGCTGCCTCGTCCAGAAGTGCCAGGGTCAGAAGGGCGGCATGCCCTTCGTTGAGATGGAAGGTGAGGATGTCCTGATAACCCAGGGCCCGGAGCATCCTGACGCCTCCGACCCCCAGAATCACCTCCTGTGAAATGCGGTAATGATCATCTCCCCCGTACAAAGACTGGGTGAGTCCCCTGTCCCACTCGGAATTTTCGGGAAGATCCGCGTCCAGAAAGTAGATCGGGACCGTGTAGCCGCCCACGCCCTGGACATCGTAGCGCCAGGCCCGAAGCTGGACGGTTCTTCCTTCCACCAGGACCGGGGTTCTTGGAGATTCCTCCTCAAGCAACTCCTCAACGGCCCAGGAGGTTGGCTCCTCCCGCTGCCATCCGTCGGCTTCCAACCGCTGCCGAAAATACCCCTTGCGGTAGAGAAGCGTGACCGCCGCCATCGGCACCCTGAGATCGGCTGCCGAACGGATCGTGTCTCCGGCCAGCACCCCCAGGCCCCCGCTGTAAGTGCGCACCCTTTCATCAATGCCGATCTCCATGGAAAAATAGGCCACCGAGCGCCGGCTGTTCGCGTTATGTTCCATAGGGTCCTCCTCGTGTATTGATCATTTCAGGCTTTAATGATTTTCATCGACAAGGTTTCCAGCCTGTCGTCAAGCGATTCATCCTCAACCCAGATCACGCTTTCATCTTTTTCAACCATGCCGGCCGTAACCAGCCACCGGACGGCCTTGTCGGCAAGGCCGGTTGTTTCACCATCCAGGTGAACAGGATGAACCCCATAAGACAGGGACAGGAGGTTATTCGTTTTTTCATCGCCGCCATGAGAAAGTATCCAGCAGTCGGGTCTGAATCTGGAGATTAGACACGGGGCGGCCCTGCCTTGCGTATGGGTCAGGATGTAACGCACATTCAATGCATCGGCCGATTCAACGGCATTCAGCGTGACCACATCTTCGACGGCGGCGTTGCCGGAACCTGCAGCCGCCCGGAAGTAGCCGGGCAAATCGGCCAG
>JBFYYO010000396.1:0-2994 GCA_041310025.1 Syntrophobacterales bacterium | reverse complement strand
GAAGCTTGCCCGTGACCGAATGAGCTCGCATGGGCAAGCTCCGCTTAGCCCATGGCACCCGACCCGACCGGGCAGATGAGCTTAATTCAACAGCATTGGGGAGCCCCGGGGGTGCTCCCCTCCTGCGGGATGTCTATTCGCTGTGCTCGGCAATCCAACGGTCCATGGCAGCCAGTCTGGAATCCGCCGCTCCCTGGAACCGTCCTGACCTCTTTTCGGTGAATCTTTGGATCTGCTCGTTCTGGTCAGGGGTCAGTTTGGAGCGGACCTCATTCATGATCTTCGCCCTGAGCAGGATCATCCGCTCATGTTGCGCCGCCATCGTGCGCGCTGCCTCCTTCACGCTTTCCTCGGAGAAGCTCGGAGCATGCATCGCCTTTTTCAATGCGGATCCGGCTTCTGCCGCGGCGGCCGCCTCCTTCACAATCTCGTCCCGATGGGATTTGAGAACCGATGCGACCTGCCGCTCCTGATCTGCGGAGAGATCCATCCGATCCAGCATCCTGATCAGACCGAATCCCATGCCCGGTCCGTCTCCGCCCATATGGCCGTGGTGATGCCGCCGGGCCATGGCGTCTGTGCTTCCAAGAACCAGGGAACCGACCACAAGCAAAGCCAGAATAAACGAAATGCGTTTCATCTTCCAATCCTTCCATTTGCAGAGTTTGCTGTCGTATAACATCTTGGGCGCTTACACGCCCGCCCATTCATCCGAACTTGGTGAGTGAGAATCTATGAGGCACAACTTACTGAAGTCTTTGGCTAAAAGCTAATCGCTAACGGCTAACCGCTCAGATTAGGTGGCACAATCCAACCCGAGTCCTACCCCTTGTGGAAAAACAGATTGACGACCTCGATGATGGGCTTTACGCTAATAATTCAGGTAGATTGCGTGCTCACGAAGACGGAGGATGACATGGAAAGAGATGCACGGTGTCTCTACGCTTTCACTCAGGTGTGCAGGGCCTTGAACACGGCGCTTTCCCTGGAGGAGAGGTTGAGAATCATGGTCCAGGGGATGGTGGTGGCCCTTGAAGTCAAGGGATGCACCATTCGGCTGCTCGACGAAAGCACCGGAGCCCTGGAGCTGGTTGCGGCCTGCGGCCTGAGCGATCGCTACTTCGACAAGGGCGCGGTGTTGGCGGATAAAAGCGTTGGGGATGCCATGCGCGGCGAGGACACCTACATCAGGGATGCCCGGACGGACCCTCGGATCCAGTATCCCGAGGCCGTGAGAGACGAAGGGATTGTCTCCATCCTGTCGCTGCCCATTCGAGTCAGGGATCGGGTGATCGGGGTTCTCAAGCTGTACGCGAGCAAAGAGAGGTTCTTCGAACAGCACGAGATCGATTTCGCAGCCTCCCTTGCCGAGCAGGGAGGGTTGGCGATCGAGAACTCGCGGCTGCTCGAGGGCAAGTCTCAGGAGGTCTCCTGTCTGAAGGCGGTCACCGAGGTGGCCAAGGCCGTCGGTTCGACCCTGGATGTGAAGGAGATCCTCGACCTCATTGTGAGCAAGGCCATCGGGATTCTGGGACTGAAGGCTTGCTCACTGCGGCTTCTCAACTCCAAGACCCGGCATTTGGAGCTCGCCAGCTCAATGGGCCTCAGCGCAGCGTACCTTGAGAAAGGCCCTGTCGACATGGACCGCAGCATTGCCAGCAGCATGAAGGGAGAAGTGATCTGGATCGAAGACGCCACGAGAGATCCGAGACTTCAGTACCCCGAGCGCGCGGCCGAGGAAGGAGTTGCCTCCATCCTGTCGGTTCCGATGCTCCTCAAAGACCAGGTGATCGGCGTCCTGCGTCTGTACACATCCAGTCCCCACAAATTCTCCGTTGCCGAGACCGAGTTTGCGAAATCGATGGCTGAATTCGGTGCACTCGCCCTTCAGAACGCCAGGCTTCACGAGAATTTGCGTGAGGATTACCGGGCGGTCCTGGAGGATTTCCATCTCTACAAAGGATACACGGGCGGTTTGTAACCCTTGCCGTGCTTGATGCGGCTGGAATACAGCGCCGAGGCCGGAAATGACAAAGGGCTTTGGTTTCCCACGTAATCCTTTGAATCTGCCTGCACATATTTCGCCCCGTGAGCCGAATTCAAAAGGGTGTGTGATTCTTTGTTTCAGATGTTTCAGAAAGGGTTCGGCATCGGATAGAAGAGGAGCTGCGGCAATGCCGGGGGCAAGCCGTGTGGACTCCCGACCTCATGAGTAAAGGACTGCAAAATGAATCAGCCTTCAGGTATCGGACCCGTCGGACACCTTCCGCCACCTTCGTTCGGCCGCTGCGTGCTCCTGACAGGTGCATTGCTCTTCGCCGCCGTTGCCGCCGGATGCGCCCACTACCATGTCAACCAGCCCTTGAAGCAATGGGACCCACAGGGAGGATATCGGGGGACGAATCTCATCGATCCGGCCAACGACGACCAGTTGGTGCTCATGCTGAGCTTCTCCGGCGGAGGGACCCGGGCGGCGGCCTTCTCCTACGGTGTGCTCGAAGCATTCCGCGACACGAAGGTCAACATCCGTGGCCGCGAGAGACGCTTGCTGGACGAAGTGGACTGGATCTCCGGCGTCTCGGGCGGGAGCTTCACGGCCGCTTATTACGGACTCTTCCGAGATCGTATGTTCGAAGACTTCGAGACGCGCTTTCTGAAGAAGAACATCCAGGGAGACCTGACGCGCTCGATGCTTTTCAACCCGGTGAGCTGGGTGAGGCTCTTTTCCCCTTACTACGACCGCAGCGACCTTGCGGCCGACTATTACAACAAATATGTCTTCGACGGGAAGACGTTCAGTGATCTCCTCGCCCAGAAGGAGCCCCTGGTCGTCATCAACGCCACGGACATGGTTCATGGAACGCGTGTTTCCTTCATCCAGAATGCTTTTGATCTCATCTGCTCGGACCTGTCCACCTTTCCGGTTGCCCGGGCCTGCGCCGCATCGTCGGCAGTGCCCATCGTGCTGAGCCCCATCACCCTGAGGAACTATGC
>JBFYYO010000395.1:0-3462 GCA_041310025.1 Syntrophobacterales bacterium | reverse complement strand
TCAGAAGATCGAGTTTGGAGAGCGTCGCAAGCTGACTGTTGTTCGTCCAGACCGTTTCCGGTCGGAGGTGGAAAGGAGCGATGGAGAATCAACCATGGCGGTTTTTGACGGGAAGGCCCTGACGGTCTTCAGCCCGAAGCAGAACATGTTCGCTTCCACTGAGGTGAAGGGGGACATCGATGCGGCCATCAAGCACTTCGTCGGCGATCTGAAGATGCGACTGCCTCTCGCCATACTCTGGGTGACCACCCTCCCCAAAGAACTGGAGCAGCGACTGCTCGGGGCCGACATTGTCGAGACCTCTGCCCTGCAGGGCACCCCATGCGTTCATGTGGCGGGCCGTGGAGAGACCGTGGATTTGCAGGTGTGGATCCCGACGACGGGAGATCCATTGCCCCGCAGAATCGTCCTCACCTATAAGGCGTCGCCAGGGCGAACGAACCCGCGAAGCCCGCCGCCAAGAAAGGAGGAAAGAAATGAGAAAACAAACGTTCATTAAGGTTCTCTCTATGGCGACCATATTGCTCTTTGTGCTTTCACTGGCCATCGAGGCCCACGCCCGCGGTGGGGGCGGACGAGGTGGCGGCGGTGGTGGGGGAGGTAGAGGCGGTGGTGGCGGAGGGGGACGCAGCTTCTCCGGTGGTGGTGGAGGCGGGGGGGGATTTTCCCGCTCGGGGCCGGCCAGCGGCGGCAGTTTTTCGTCGAAAGGGGGCATGAGCGGCAGGAGCGATTTCGGGGGCGGAAAATCCTCAGCCTCCTCCTACGGAAGTCGTGCCGGCGGCATGGACCGCAGCGCCGGTGCCTATCAGAGCCAGGGCGCGCAGAGTGGACGCTCGGCAGGTGTCTCCGACCGATCCGGACAGGCGGGTCAGACGGCCAGAACCCAGGATCGCCAGGCCGGCATGAGCGACCGGACGGCATCGCGGAGCCAGGCCCAGGGAGACCGCCAGGCCTCGCGATCCGACCGGGCGGCAACACGGGGCGAATCTCAGGGGGATCGCCAGGAGGGCCGCACGGACAGAACCGAGTCCCGGCAGGATAACCGGACGGAGCGAACCGAGGGACGCCAGGATGTCCGGGGCGACCGGCAGCAGGAGGTCACCGACCGGCAGAAATTACTCGTCCCTGTCCTGCACCAACGTGATCGTGAACGGCATCACCTACTCCCAGTGCGGTTCCGCCTGGTACCAGCCCACGTACTCGGGGAGTGACGTCACCTACATCGTCGTCAATGCTCCTCCTGGTTATTGACGTTAGAAACGAGCGGTGGACAGCGGTTCATGAGTCTTCAGAATGGCTGTTCATCGCCCAGCGACTGTGGCCGGGACGCAACCCGACCCTACCAGCTTTTCAACCCGTTCAGTGGCCGGGACGCAACCCGGCCCGATTGTTCAACCCGTTCAGCTGAATCGAAACCCGGCAGATCCGTCACGCATGAGGCAGCGCAAACCGTCTTCCCTTCGAATGCAAGCTGCGAACTGGGGGGGGATTTCCTCACCCTGAGACGATGACGATGAACGAAAGGACAAGGAATGAGCACACTGGTGGTTATCGGTTACGAGGACCTGTTCAAGGCTGAAGAAACTCGGTTGAAGTTGTGGAAGCTTCAGAAAGACTATCTCATCGACCTCGAAGACGCCGTGGTCGTGGTCAAAGACGAGAAGGGGAAAGTGAAGCTGCATCAGGCTGTGAACCTGACCAAGGCCGGTGCGGTTTCCGGTGGGTTCTGGGGATCCTTGGTGGGACTGATATTCCTCAATCCACTCCTGGGTCTGGCGGTGGGCGCCACTGCAGGGGCGGTCTCCGGTGCGCTGACGGACGTGGGCATCGACGACAGGTTCATGAAGGAGCTGGCCGAGACTCTAAGTCCCGGCAGCTCGGCGCTCTTCGTCCTGTGCAGGAAGGCTACTCCGGACAAGGTGCTTGAGGAGCTCAAGGGAACAGGGGGCAAGATCCTCAAGACTTCTCTTTCCCACGACGATGAGGCCAAGCTCCAGGCAGCCCTGAGTGCCGCGACGCAGTAGACCGGACGCATTGCCCCACGTAGAATAAGTCTCGGGGTTCGAGTTTCGAGTGGCAAGCCAGCCCCGCCGTGAGGCTTATTGGACAAATGAATGGATGAGGGCATGAAGAGCTCGCGAACCGGGGCCGGCTTCACGGAGGTGCCCGTCCGGGAGGCGGGCCTCCTCTCGAAGCTCAACGTCGTCTCCGCGGCCAGGGCCAACCATGGATCACACCGGGCACACTGAAGCGGCTGGAAGATGGGCCAGTATGCCGGCCCGGTCCTGCAATCCACACGGACACAGTCTGCGCCATTGACGGCACCGCGCTCTGCTTATATTCTCGCGTCATTCGCTGCGGCAACAAGTGTTGGTTTGTTTCAATGGATCCCCGTTTGTGTCTGGAGGGTTACACGTGTCAGAAGCCAAGGAGCTCGTCAGATCAGCAATGCTCAGGGCCCAGATCGAACTGGAGGGAGCTCTGGCCGAACTTGACAGGATGTCCCCGTTCGACGGCGGGTCAGTGGCTTTTGCAGCGCACGCCCTCAACAACTACCTGACGGTCGCAAAAGGAACGGTCGAACTGCTGTTGATGCGGCTTTCGGACCATCCGGATGCCCAGCTGCGGGTTTGGCTTGAAGCCCTTCATCACGCAACAAACCTCATGACCCGGACCGTGAGCCAGCTCGTAAACGCTTCGGCGACTCCGGAAGTACCCCTGCGTTTCGGGATGGTGGATTTGGCAACTCTGGTTCAGCGGGTCTGCGACTATTACCAACGGGTGGCGGATAAGAAGGAGATGCGCATCACTGTCGGCATCCAAGACCAGATTCCGCAGGTTTGGACCGATGGGGTCGCTGTGGCTGCGGTCCTCGACAATTTGTTGTCGAATGCGGTCAAGTTTTCGCAGCCGGGAAAGTCCATCTGGGTCCATGTGCGACAGGATGACGGCTTCGCCGCCTGTGATGTACTCGACGAAGGCCCGGGGTTGAGCCAGCAGGATCAGGGCAGGCTTTTCCAAAGGGGAGTTCGACTCACCCCGCAGCCTACGGATGGCGAGTCCTCGACGGGCTTCGGCCTTGCGGTGGCGAGGGAACTGGTCGAGAGGCTGGGCGGCCGTATCTGGTGTCAGAGCTCTTCTGGAAAAGGCTCCTGCTTTTCATTCCGACTGCCGCTTGCCCGAGAGACCACGGATGGCGACGGGCGCGATTAGGCCTTTCCCTGGATGGTGCCCGGAGAGGCCGAAGGGGCCGGCCAACGAAGGCAGTGGTGCCCCCACTTCGATTCCAGCAGACTACCGTAGAGGACAAGCCGGGCTTCAACCGGGTGGACGAGCCACGTCCCCATTCACCATGGAATCGACAATGGGTGCAGATCTTTTGGAACAACGATCAGAAGCGAACCCGGAGGGTTCAAAGCCATTAGCCGGTGGTTGAGTCCGCGATAGCGGGCGATACCACCG
>JBFYYO010000394.1:0-3304 GCA_041310025.1 Syntrophobacterales bacterium | reverse complement strand
AGGGCCTGCACGCGTGCCCGGATGCCGATGGCATGCGCCGCCTCGTCGGGGACGAAGTCGACCTGGACGTGGGTGATGTTGAGCGGGTGGCACATGGGGATGAGCTCCGCGGTCCGCTTGGCGGCCATGATGCCGGCAATCCGCGCGGTTTCGAGCACATTGCCCTTTTTCACCTTCCCGTCGCGGATCAGTTCGAAGGTATCGGCCCGCATGCGGACCTCGCCTCCGGCGAGCGCCGTGCGCACGGTCGCCGCCTTTGCGGTTACATCCACCATGCGGACGCGGCCCTCTTCGTCGAGATGCGTGAATTCAGCCATCGGTGGGTCACCTCAGTCAAACAAAGTATTCCGTCTTCTCCGTTACCGTGGTCTTGATCTGATTCAGCGTGTCGGTCAGAACGGCGATCACGTTTTCGCGGATGTCCCCGGCGACGATCAGGAGCATGACGTCGTCGCCGACCGCCAGGTCCCGGTCTTCGGCGATGGCGACCCGGATATCGACGATCCCCGGACGCAGCCGCTGTTCGTTCAGGATCCGCTGCAGGCGTCCGTGATCCACGCTGACCCGCAATCCCCGGACGCTGCGGCCGTCGCGGCTCGTCTCCCGCACGACCCCGTTGTGGGTCAGCAACATCCCGACGCTGCGAAAGTCAGGGTGCCTGCGGATGTCGGCGATCATAGCGGCGATGTCCATGAGGCCTCCGTTGTTTTTCCGGCGTTCAACATCTGCTCGGCCCGCGCCAGGTCCTGCGGGGTGTTGACATTGAAAAACGAGACCAGGTCGGGGTCCTTCTCGCGCAGCCGATCCTCCGAGATCGTCTTGATGCGGCAGTCTTTGAGCGCCAGATGGATCTTGAGCTTGTTCGCCCGCAGATGATCTTCCGCGGGCTTAAGGCAGCGCCGGGAGTAGGCTGCGCACAGGGGTTCGAAGCCTGCCGATGTGCGCGGAAGCACGAGGTCCGCCCCGGGCTCGATCTCACTCAGGACCGTTTCGATTATTTCCCTTTTCAGAAACGGGGTGTCGCAGGCGGAGAAGAACGCAAACGGGTGGCGGGCGTAGAAAAGCCCCGCATGGATGCCGGTGAGCGAGCTGCGCACGGGAAAGACGTCCGTGACAATCAGCGCATCCCATTCCAGAAAATCCCGCGGGCGGTTGGTGACCAGGATGATCTCGTCGAACAGCTCCGAAAACAGGTCAAACAGGCGGTCCAGGATCTGCACCCCGCCCACCTTGAGAAACGCCTTGTTCTCACCGCCGTAACGGGTGGCCAGTCCGCCCGCCAGAATCACCCCTGAACACGAATGCTTCATACCCCAACTTCCTGTTTCGTTACGGTGAGCATAGGAGAATTGCCCGATGAAATCAAGCGATTATAAGCAATGGGAGCGGCAAGGTGCCGCTCCCATACATATTGGCCGAGGGCGCGTGGAAAAGAGGTGTTATTAAAAAACCGGTTGATCTCGAGCCCAAGAGTGAAGTAGACAGAATATCAACACCCTGATAGATGGCCCTGATCGAGGAAAGGAAGCCATGGGAACCCACGAGCACAAGCAAGACGCACCCCGACAGGTCACAATCGCCATCCTCACGCTTTCCACCACTCGCACCATCAAGGACGACACCGGCGGAAATTGGATCAAGGAGACGGCCAAACAGTTGGGTCACACCGTCCTCTACCACCGGGTGATTCCTGATGATGCGGCCACGATCACCATGACGGTGCGTGAGATTGTGGAAAACATCGCCCCGGAAATCCTGCTCATGACCGGCGGGACCGGCATCACGCCCCACGATGTGACGATCGAAGCGGTCAGCCCCCTGTTCGCCAAGAAACTCACCGCCTTCGGCCCGCTTTTCGCCCAGCTCAGCATGCAGGAGGTCGGCTCGGCGGCCATCCTGTCCCGCGCCACGGCGGGCGTCATCGGGTCCACCATCGTTTTCTGCATGCCCGGCAGCCTCAATGCCTGCCAGCTCGCCTGCTCCCGGCTGATATTCCCGGAGCTGGGGCACCTGGTGAAACACCTCAAGGGCGCTTGATGTCGGAAAGCAGACCCTCGCGCAGATTGGCGGTGTGACGTGTTCGATATCCTGATCAGAAGCGGGTTGGTTGTTGATGGCTCCGGGACGGCAGGGTTCCAGGCGGATGTGGCCATCGCGGGCGGGCGCATTGCGGAAGTGGGCCTGCTGGCGGACGCCGGGGCGACGACGGTCATAGACGCCACAGGCCTGGTGGTGGCTCCCGGCTTCATCGACATGCATTCCCATGCGGACTTCTCGCTCAGTGCGGCTTCTCCCCGGCGCCCCTCCTGGAAGAGACCCGCGAACAGGCGATCCGAATGATGGAGGCCTCCATTGGCCGGGCCGGCAAACCGTTGCCGTGGGAGCGATGGACCGGCTTCAAAACGTATATCGAGGACCTATCGCGGACCGGCACCTCCCTGAACGTCGTTCCCCTGGTCGGCCAGGGAACCGTGCGGGCGGGGATCGTAGGTTTTGGCCCAGGGCCGGCAACCCCGGAGCAGCGCAGCCGAATGACGGAAGCGGTGGCCCAGGCCATGGATGAGGGGGCCTTCGGCCTCAGCACCGGCCTGATCTATCCGCCGGGATCCTTCACCCAAACCGACGAGATCGCCGCCATCGCCCGTCCCGTGGGAGATCGCGGAGGAATCTACTTCAGCCACATCCGGGGAGAGGCGGACACCCTGCTGACCGCCATATCCGAGGCGATTCGAATCGGCAGGGAGTCGGGGGCGGCAGTGCAGATCAGCCACTTCAAGGTGGCAGGCCGCAAGAACTGGGACACGGTGGAGCGTGCCTTGGCCCTCATCGACGAGGCCAGGACTGAGGGGTTGGACGTGACCTCCGACCTTTACCCTTATCTGGCAGGCAGCACTGCCCTATCGGCCCTCCTCCCCCAATGGGCCCACGAGGGCGGAAAAGAGGCGGTCGCAAAGCGACTGGCAGATCCCGGGGTGAGGGAAAAGATGACCGTGTCCATGCAGTCGGAGGGATTTGCCAAGGACATGGAGTGGGACCGCGTGCTCATCAGCTTTGCTCCGGGCAAGGCTGAATATCAGGGCCGCTACGTGGCGGAACTGGCCCGGGACAAAGGCAAGAGCCCCCACGAGTGGCTCTTTGACGCACTCCTCGAAACCGGCCTGCGCGCCGCCATGATCACCTTCATGATGTCCGAGGAAAATCGGCTGAGGGAGCTTCGTCACCCGGCCATGATGATCGGCACCGACGGCATGGGCTACGCCCTGTCGAGTTCCATGTCTGAAGGGTTACCCCATCCCCGCAACTA
>JBFYYO010000393.1:0-4441 GCA_041310025.1 Syntrophobacterales bacterium | reverse complement strand
GCCTGCTCAGTGACGAATTTCTCATCGGGTCGCTTGAGCACGGAATAGACCTCGCAGGAGGCCGCACCCTCCACGAGCCGCACCAGGTCTTCAATCCAGATGAAACGCTTGACCCGAACGGCCAACCGCACCATGCCCCGCTGGTTGTGGGCGCCATGCTGGCTGATTTCCTTGGAGCAGGGGCATACGGTGGAGATGGGGACGTTGACCTCCAGAATCAAGTCGTAGCCGCTCAGGTGATCCAGGGAGCCCGTGACGCGACAGCCGTATTCCATGAGGCCCGCAGCCTCGGTGACCGGCGAGAGCTTCTTCATGAAGTAGGGAAACGAAATCTCGAAGTGGGCTGACTGGGCCTGCAACCGCTCCTGCATGGCTTCAAGGACTGAGCTGAATTCCCGGATATCGAGCCGCCCGTGGAACTCGTTGAGGATCTCGATGAACCGGCTCATGTGGGTGCCCTTGAACTCCCGCGGCAGATTGACGTACATGTTGATGGAAGCCACCGTGTTCTGCACACCGCAGTTCTTGTCCATCACGGTGATGGGGTAGCGGATGTCCTTCACCCCCACCTTGTCCACATTGATGTTGCGATAGTCCGTCAGACTCTGTACGTCAATCATGAGATTGCTCATGGCTGCGGGTTGGTCGATTTCGACATCGACGAGAGGTTTTGGGCGATTTCTTCCAGGCCGTCGCGGGTTCTGCCTTCGACACTGTCTGCAAAAACTCCGTTCAGATCGGCGTCGATGATCCCCTCGTCGTAAGGGATGAATCCCAGGAACTGATATTCCGAGAGGCTTTCGGTCAGGAACTGGCGGTCCTTCTCCGAGCGCACCTTGTTGCCCACCAGAGCCACCTTGGTGAGCCCGATATCACCAGCAAGCTCCTTGATCTTGAGGGCCGTGTCGATGCTTCTGCGCCCCGGCTCCACCACCACGATCAGACAGTCCACGTACTGGGATGTTGCACGCCCCAGATGCTCGATCCCGGCCTCCATATCCATGATCACCACTTCGTTGCGGCGCAGGATGAGGTGCTGGACCAGGTTCTTGAGGAGTATGGACTCGGGGCAGACGCAACCGGTACCCCCCTTCTTGACGCCTCCCATGACCATGAGGCGTACTCCGTTTCCCGAAGGCACAGCCAGCTTTTCGGGGAGGTCATCCACCTTCGGATTCAATTTGAAGAACCCCCCGAAGCTCCCCGGGGTCGATTCAGTCCTTTCGGCCACAAGCTCCTTCATCTTGGAGATGGGCAGGATGTCCTTGGCCCCTTTCAGGCCCAGCCCGTGCCCCAGGTTGGCATCGGGATCCGCGTCGATAGCCAGAACCTTCTTGCCCCGTTCCGCAAACCATTTCACAAGAAAAGCCGAAAGAGTTGTCTTGCCAACTCCACCTTTACCACTTACGGCAATCTTCAAGTTCGAATCCTCCTCGGCGCAGCCTCTTATTCGAAGGCTGCGCGAAAAACAATCTCAACACCCGACGAGACTGCGCCACGAATGAGGGGCTCCATCATCCTGCCACTCAATGGAGTCCCGGGCACAAAACAGTTCAAAACCTTGTATTCCTCGACTGTTGCGTTCGCAGGGAGAGATTGACGCACTCATAACATTAGACTTCCATCCACACGAAGCCTTTGGTTTACACCCTTCTTCACACTCTCAGCGAATCCATAACATTATAAGTATCTGAAGGATTTGAAATCAACCGTTACTTCCCAATGTCGGCATTCCGGTGTTTCCCCCCCGGCCCCGGGATGGTTGGTGCTTGCGTGTTCGGCAGCGCCCTGCTGCCGGGCTCCATCAGGAACGTCTGGCGCCTTGCGACTCCGAAGTGACATGATTATCCGGTAGTACGATGGGATCGTGTGATTTTGGAGAGGCGTGGAAAGGTTGATACACGAGGAGCGGACATGAGCATTGGTTGTCGGCCCCTGACAAGAGAAATGCTGGGTTTGGCATTCGATCTGGAGCTGGATGAGGGGAGGCTCGCACACCGGAATCCGCCAGGCAGGCGGCTGATGAGGAGGCACGAGCTCACGATGAAGACCCCATGCTGGTCTCATGGTACGAGGCCGGGAGCGGCCGGCATTCCCCGAGGGTGGAATGCTGCCGGGACGACAGACCCGGCTGGCTGGCCTACGCCCAATCGCGCGGCGCCGACCTGGTGATCAACATCAACCATCTGAGCTACGTGTTCGTCTACTTGCGCTCCGGCGGTTTCGATCTTGAGCGGGGAGGTCGGCGGTGACCCGCAATCATGTCATGGTCGGCTGTGGTCATTGTGGCGCGAGGAACAGGATCCCACAAGAACGGCTCGGAGATCGGCCCGTCTGTGGTCGTTGCAAGAAATCCCTGTCGCTCAATGGACGCTATCCGGACTCTCCGGTTCCTGCCAGCGACCAGACACTGGCTCGGGAAGTCCTCCAGTTTCCAGGACCTTCGGTTCTCTATATCTATTCGCCGGGCTGTCCTTACTGCCAGAGGATGAATCCCATCTTCGACAGTCTGGCGTCCGAGTTTGCCGGACGCATAAAGTTTGTGAAAATGATGATGGAGCAGAATCCGACGACTGCTTCCCAATATGGGGTGAGCAGTGTGCCGGCGCTCATCCTGTTTCGCCAGGGCAGGGTCATCCACCAGGTGAAAGGGCTTCTGCCCGCGGATGAAATCCGGCGCCAGATCCAGCAGATCGCTTAGTACCTGACACACACTTCAACAACAGGAGAACCCAAATGGCAAAGCTTCTTCACATACAGGCGAGTCCCATGGGGGATCATTCGTTTTCCGCCCGGGCGGCACAGGCCTTTCTGGATTCGTACTCCGCCTCGCATGGTGGTGATACGGTTGAGCTCATGGACCTCTGGAAGACCGATCTCCCGCACTTCGATTTCACGGCAGCCTCCGGAAAATACAAGATCATGAGGGGCATGGAGCACTCGGGGGAAGAGGCTCTAGCCTGGGAGGCGGTAACCCGTCTCGTCGGGCATCTGAAGTCTGCGGACAAGGTTCTCGTATCCACGGGGATGTGGAACTTTTCCATCCCTTATCGTCTCAAACAATATCTGGATGTCATCATTCAGCCGGGACTGACCTTTGCCTTCGATCCCCAAAAGGGTTACTCGGGGCTGGTGACCGGAAAGCCGCTGCAGCTCGTCCTGGCCAGCGGAGGCGAGTACCCTGCGGGAGCACCTGCTGCAGGATACGATTTTCAGAAGCCCTATCTCGAAATGATCTTTGGCTTCATCGGATTCACCGACATCCGTACTCTGAGGGTGGAGGGCACACTGACCCCCCACGCCGACTCAAACCTGGAAAAGGTCGTTGCGGAGGCACGCACGGCGGGGAAGGCATTCTGACCGGCGAAAGATGATCTCGCCTTCTCAACCATTGCGGCCATTGAGCTGCTCCATCCCATTCGTCTCTCACGTGGGTTGGGCCGGAAAAACGATCTCGAAAACAGTCCCGTGGCCGCTGGCGATCGACAACCGTCCCTCGAGCTGACGGCAGAGATTGCGCACCAGGAGCAGTCCAAGTGTCTCTTCGCCCTGGGCAGCCGTGCCTGGAGGAAATCCGATGCCGTTGTCGGACACTCGCAGCACCAGGCGGTTTTCCTCCTCGTGCAATTGGACGAGAATCTCGCCTTCAGCCTGCGAGGGAAAAGCATGCTTGAAGGCATTGGACACCAGCTCGCTGATGATCAGGCCGACGGGAATGGCCTGGTCTAGATCGAGGCTCATGTCGGCGATTTCGTGATGCAGTTGGATATTCCCAGCCCCTGAAGCATAAGAACGCGCGACAGCGGTGCAAACGTTCTTGATGTACTGTGGAAGGCGGACTTTTGCCAGGTTGCCGGATTGGTACAGGGTCTCATGCAGGAGGGCCATGGAGCGCACCCGGTTCTGCGTATCCCTGAGGAAACCATGCACTTCGGGGTTCTGGACCTTGCGAGCCTGCAAATGCAGAAGGCTGCTGATGACCTGAAGGTTGTTCTTGACCCGGTGATGCACCTCCTTTAGCAGCGATTCCTTCTCCAGAAGAGACACCCTTAACACCTCTTCAGCCTGCTTGAGCTCGGTGATGTCAAGAAATGCGCCAACCAAACCTGCCACTTCGCCGTTGTCGTCCAGATAGACATCCTTGGCAAAGAGGACGGGGTGCGCCTCACCGTCCTTCGCCTTCACCTCGAATTCATACTCCTGGTGCCCTTGGTTTTGCATGAGCTCCAAATCCATTTCATGATACTTGGCCGCATGCTCGCCCGGCCATAGCTCGTAGACCGTCTTCCCCCTGATGTCGTCGGCAGTAACTCCCATGAACTTCGTAAACGCATCATTGCATCCCAGGTACCTGCCTTCCTTATCCTTGTAAAAGACGGACACGGGTATGGCACGCAGAAGGGAGGTGATGAAATGGTTCTTCTCATTCAGCGCCTCCTCG
>JBFYYO010000392.1:0-2655 GCA_041310025.1 Syntrophobacterales bacterium | reverse complement strand
AAAGAGGACCTGAATCTGCGGCTCTTCGATTACACCGCGCGGCGCGAAAAGAATGACACGTTCAGAGTCAGAAACTCCATCAGGACAAACAGGCTGGACCTCCAACTCACTCCGGTGCGGCCGCCGATACTCCACGGGTACAAGGGCAACGGCGTGCTTGATTTCCCCAAGGCCCGTCACAACTACTACTCCCTTCCGGATGGACCACCAGTACGGATTCATCTACAGCGAGGAGTTCAAGGGCTGGGACTGGATGTGCGCGCACCTCGACAGCGGCGTGGACCTGATGTTCTCCCAAGTCCGCCTGTTCGACGGAGAGGTGCTGCCGCAGTCCTGCGGGGCGGTGATGTATCCGGACGGCCGGACGGTGCTCCTCAGTAAGAAGGAATTCATCCTGAAGCCCCTGCGCTACTGGAAGAGCTGGCTCACCAGGATAACCTACGGCGTCGACTGGGAAATGGAGGTCCCTGAAATGGGAATACGACTTCGCTCCCGCGCGCACGTGGACGCTCAGCAGATGATCCTTTGGCCCATGATATTCTGGGAGGGCTCGAACTCGGTCTCCGGCGTTTTCGAGGGACAACAAGTCAGCGGCCAGGGTTTTCTAGAAACCTTCGGGGATTACAACCCCTTCGGCAGGGGCATCTACAAGACCGGCAGGCGGAGATGAGGCGGGTGACGACGAGAATCGAGGTGGTGATCTTCGACTTCGGCGGTGTCTTCACCGAGTCTCCCTATCCGTCCCTCGAGGCCATCGGGTTGGAGATGGGCGCTCGCCCGGGGGTACTGATGGAAGCTGTGTTGGGCCCTCCGACCGAGGATGGCGACCACCCGTTTCACCGCCTGGAGCGGGGCGAGATAACGTTGCAGCAGGCGCGCGACGATATTCTCCGCCGGGGCCGGGCGCTATACAATCTGGACGTGGACATCTTCCAGTCATTTCCCCGGCTGCCCCGCGGCGTGCACCAAGAAATCGTGGACCGGGTGAAGGGCCTCAAGACGGAGGGCTATCCCACGGCCATGATCACCAACAACATCCGTGAGTTTGCTGATAGCTGGCGTTCGCTGCTGCCGGTCCCGGTCGAAGGCCTATTCGACTTGGTGGTCGATTCCAGCCGGGAGGGGATGCGGAAGCCGAACCCGGCCATCTTCCGGCTGACGCTGGAGCGCTTGGGCGGGCTGGTGCCGGAGCGCACGGTCTTTCTGGATGATTGCGAGGGCAACGTGAAGGCAGCCGAAGCCCTGGGCATGCACGCGATCCACGTGCGAGGCAATATCTCTGAGGCTATCGCCGAGCTGGACGCGCTGCTGGGGTAGGTTGGTTGCCGCGCAACAACTTGTCTCACATTTGAGTTCTACGCCCGCTATTTCGTAGCATTCGCATGGCGATCCTAACTAGAGGGAAGGAAGGGGCCAGCTATCCCCAATGCTTGTTGAATCGATAGCTGAGCAACTGTTCTTCACTACCGTCCGAGTAGACACCGTCTCAAACGACGGACTCCCCGGGGCAGGGACCGCCTTCTTCTTCGCTCATAAGATCGGAGAGATCACCTATCCGTTTATCGTTTCTAACAAGCACGTCGTCTCTGGAATGCGGGAAGGCTTCCTCACTTTTCTCCAGCGACAGGAGAATCAGCCTCTTCTTGGCAAAGGCTTTCGCCTCGCCATTCTAGACTGGCAGAATGCATGGTTTGGTCACCCAGACCCGGAAGTCGACATTGCAGTGTGTCCGTTTGCGCCTCTAGAAAGCCACATCAAGCAGCAGAACAACATCGACGTCTTCTACCGCTGGGTAAGCTCGGACATGATTCCAAGCGAGGAACAACTCCGAAAACTTGATGCGATTGAGTCGGTGACCTTTGTTGGCTACCCGAATGGGATCTGGGATCAGAGCAACTTGCTTCCGGTAGCCAGGCGTGGAACAACCGCCAGCCCGATTAGCATCGATTTCGAGAACTCACCTCGGTTCTTGATAGATGCGTCGGTTTTCGGCGGGTCAAGCGGCAGCCCAGTTTTCATTCTCAATCAAGGCATGTTCACCGACAAGTCAGGGGCAACCACCATCGGCTCACGACTGCTGTTTCTGGGTGTGATCGCACGAGTATTCTTCAGGACTCAGCTCAACCAGATCATTTCTGTTCCTATCCCCACGCAGGTCCAGCCAATGGCAAAACAGCAAGAGATGATTGACCTGGGAATTGTGTTCAAGGCAAGGACCGTTGTCGAAACCGTCGAGTCCTTCCTGAAGGCAAGAAATGCCACCTAGAGTGTAGGGCAGGTAGAGCCATTCAGTGGGAAGGACAAAAGCCGCCCATGAGAGATCAAACGATGGGAAGCGCCTGCCGAATCATTGCTGGCGGCGACGCGATCCTATTCCGCTGATTGAGGACAAGGCGTTTTTGGCATATGACAGCGATGGAGTTGGAGATGTCTTGACGGCTTCAGCTTTGCTCTAGCCGCGCTGTAGAGCTGCACGGGCAAGCTCCGCTTCGCCCGCGCCACTCATATGATCGCAAGACTCAGCTACGGCCTCGTCTGCCCGCTCCCAATAATGATCCACTTATAGCTGGTGAGCTCCTTCAGCCCCAGGGGGCCGCGGGCGTGGAACTTCTGGGTGCTGATGCCCACCTCTGCCCCCAGCCCGAACTGCCCCCC
>JBFYYO010000391.1:0-2514 GCA_041310025.1 Syntrophobacterales bacterium | reverse complement strand
CGGACGGAGTCGGGTACAGATCGCCTGTGACCGAGGTATCTTCTACCTTCACGGACAAGCCGCCGGCAGTGGTGTCGAGCCCTCTCAGCACGGCGACGAGGCCGTCCGTGGTCGCGTCGAGACGGTGGTCAACGAAGTAGGTTTCCACGGCCGCCTCGAGCTGGTCCCGCAGGATGCTGCCCATGTCGAGCACGCCGCCGATGGACTGATCCACGATGGCAATGTTCTGAGCGAGCTCATTGAACGCATCCAGCTCGTCACCCCAGTCGGCAAGGCCCTTCAGACCGTCGACGATAGCCTGGCCCTTCACAGGATCGATGTCTGCGGAGAGGAGCACGCGCGGCTCCAAGGGTTCGAAAAGCGCTTTGCGCCGTTTCCTGGCAGCAGGCACTTCCTTCGCTTTTCTCAGTCTCCTGATCTGTCTTGCAAGACCCATGGCCGACCTCCTTGACTCCTCTGAGCAGGCGGCTCTCTGCCTGCTGACTCCTCACGGAGAAGAAAAATATGGTAATTCCGGGGCACACCTCGCCTGTCAACCTCTTCAGGCTGCTCCGAACACAAGAAACTGTTTTCAACTCACATTGAGGCTAAAGGTTTCTAAGCGGACTTCTCACTTCTCGGGTTAGGTTAAAAAGTTGACTTGTCGACACATGAAATCAGGAGGCCATCGGTGCCGTCACAAACGACTCAGGCTCCTCAGCGCGAGCAGCTATTCCCGTAAAGCCCGGTTTCGCTGCATGGTTACAGTACCGCCTTGATGGGGTTCTCTTAGGAGAGAAGAAAGAACCGAAGATAGGCTCGGAAGGAAAAACATATTTGGCCCATCCTTTCACCAACGTACCGTATCGGTGGGCTTTACAAGGGTGTTAACTAAAACGCTCCTGACAGAACTCCAATCGTCCTACCAGGAGCGTCCTTGGATAGCTTTCCTAGAACTTCTCATTTTGCGCCTCCGAAAAAGGTTTTTAAAATGAAGGCGTACGTGGATATGTATACGCGATGTGCTTCGAATGTCAAATTAAATATTCATTAGAACCGAGAACTTAGCTCTAAGTTCGCTCTAAGTTTGGTGCACCTCTGAAACGCCCGAAATACACCTTCCTGTTGTTCTGGTAGGCTCCGGATTGGGGCCGGAGCCGGTGCGCGGATTCAACAATGCTATGAGCTACTGGACCCCGGCTTTCGCCGGGGTGACGGCTTTCTCGCGCTCCCTGTGGAGGCGCCTCTCCCTGGGCGCCATCTGGGATAGGACGCTGCCCACGGTGACGCCGCAAAAGGTGTAGAAGGGCCGCATCTCCAAAGCGTCCCGCTCCGCGAGGTAATCATTGACCGTTACAAAGTGAAAAGGCCGCCCCGTCCAGGCGGCGAGCACGGCGGGAAGGCAGGCGGGAAGGCTCTTTCCTTCACCGGTTGCCATCTCCGTGAGGTACCCGTCATGGAGGGCAATGGCTCCCATGACCTGGACAGGGTAGGGCCGCAGGCCCACCGCTCTCTCCGCTGCCTCGACCATGAGGGCCAGCGCTTCAGGCAGAAGGCTCTCGCACCCCCGCTCCTGGCGACGAAAGCGGGCTCGAAGGCCGTCCAGGTTTTCTCGAAGTCTCCGGTCGGAGGCGTGGCGATACCCTTCGGACGCCTCATGAATCTTCTCCGATTCTTCCCTGAGAGAACGGCCAAGAGCCCCGCGGCGATGGTACCGGCCCAGCAGGCCGTAGACCACGCTGTCCAGGCCCCGATGCAGTTTCTCGGGAACAACGATGTGGGTGCGGCGGTACTCTTCTGCAGGCAGGATCAAATCTGGTACCTCCTCTGAAGGAGCTGGAGGAACATGCGGCCCCACTGAAACACCAGAGGTTTGGAGTCGAGGGTGAAGCGCAGTTTGCCGGACCTTCCGTGGAGCAGCACCACGTCCGCCCCTGGGATCACATTCGCGTAGATTTGAAAAAAGGGTTCTGCAGCCTGGCGGCCGGTTTGATCTTTGGTGGATATGGGGACCTCTCCCCCTCCCAGCCAGCCCAAGGCTGCAGAGGGAAGCTTTTCGTGCTGAAAGGGAATGATCTGGTAGTCCTTCACGTCCAGGTTGTTACCGCTCTGGCCGTAAAGGCGCACCTCCGCCCTCTCGATGTGGCCGGCAAACAACTCCGAGGCTTCTTCCTGGCTCACCACGGCCGAGAACCGGAAATCCCCGTGATTCACGATCTCGCCGATGGTGGTGCCTCTGGGGAGCCAAGATCCGGCTAGCTCGGTGATCTTGGGCGCAACCCACCGGCCGGATTCCCTGGCTTTCACCGTGAGAGATTCCTTTTGGGCCAGGAGGTCCTTGAGCTTCGTCTCCACTGTTTCCAGACGCTTGAAGAGGGGCTCCAAATCCGCTTTCTCCATTTGCCGCGCCTTTCGCACCATGGCCATGGCCTCCTCGCGCTGGGCCACGGCCACAGCCGCCACAAAAAGCTCCGTGATCATGCCGGCAGCTCCCACCAGGGCCCGGTGCCAGCGGCTCTTGAAGGACCAGCTCGA
>JBFYYO010000390.1:0-2519 GCA_041310025.1 Syntrophobacterales bacterium | reverse complement strand
GCGGCGACCGACGGCCTGGCCATGAACCTGACCGGCGTGAATTTCCTGCGCACGCGGTTTCACGACCCCATGGTCAGGGGTTTGAAGAACAATCTGCTCTTTGCGCTTGTAACGATCACGCTTGCGATGGCACTGGTTTTCCGGTCCTTCAAGGCCGGGATCGTGGCCATGGTCCCGAACGTGTTGCCGGTCCTGATGACCTTCGGGGTCATGGGCCTGCTCGAGATCCCGATCAACATGTTCACGGCCCCCTTTGCGAGCATCGCACTGGGCCTTGCGGTGGATGATACCCTTCAGTTCATCGGCCGATACTCGATCGAGCGCGGGGGCGCGCGGACCGCGGAGGAAGCCCTGCGGCGCACCATGATGGCGGTGGGCAAGGCGATGATTTTCACCTCGATCGTGTTCGTACTCGGCTTCGGGATCGATCTTCTGTCGTCCTTCGAGGTCACGCGCAACTTCGGTGCCCTGGTGGCGTTTGCGCTCATAGCGGCCCTGGTGGCGGAGCTTCTGCTCACGCCGCGGCTGATCCTGGTGACCGGGGTATTCGAGAAGCAGGGCAGAGAGTCCCGAGCGGCGACGCGCAGACCATGGCCCTCGGGGCCTGACTGTCTCTGACCACCCCGCAGGCTCTTTCAGGGAATGGGCTGGAGGTGACGAGGTGCTTCAGCATCTTCGTTTCAAGACCAGCACCCGGGAACAGTTGATCCGCAGCACCTTTGCGTCCCGTGCCGCCCTGTCCATCATCGGGTGGATCTTTGCGATCCTGTTGAATTCCTTCTCCGGTCGAATTCCGTTTCTGGGCCGCATGGTGGATGTGGAGGTGCGGATCTGGGCCGCCTCCGTGGTGCTCTTTGTGGAAGGGCTGCTCTTCGTCCCATACTACTGGCTGCGGCGGAGGTACCCGGAACGGGAAAGGGTCATCCACGCGGTGACGGCCACGGTGGATGTGTTGATGGGTACCCTGTACATCTACTCGATCGGAGGGGTGAGTTTCGGTGCGGCCGCCATGTTCTATTCTCTGATCATCGTCTTTGCGGCATCGGTGCTGACCCTCGCGCAGACAAGGTACGTGATTTCTCTTTGCATCCTGCTCTACACGGGCCTTTTCTACCTGGAGTGGAACGGAATGCTCTCGGCTCGGCCCGATCCGGGTGCAGGGATGGCAGGGGAGTTTGTGGGTCTCTATTTCCTGGAGGGTTTCGGGATGCTCATCTTCGGGGTTGTGGCTTATCAGATAGCCCGGGACTACAGGGGCAGGGAGCGTCTGATGGAGGTGGGATCCTTTGTCCTGGGGCTCTCGCACGAACTCAAAACCCCGCTCGCCACGGTACTGCTGGGTGTCACGAGCCTGGAGCCCGGCACGCTGGTGAGGGAGGAGGACATTGAGACGGTGCGGCGGAACGTGCATCGGGTGAAGAACCTGGTGAATTCGGTGCTTGATTACGGTTCCGCGGGCAAGGTGCCTCTTCGTCCGGTCCAGGCTGCGGAGGCGGTCGAACTCGCGGTGGAGATGGCGCGTGGGGCGTTACGGGAGAGGTCCACCGGGGTGCGCATCGAACTGGAGACGGGCCCCCGGGGCGACACGGTGGTGATGGCGGACAAGGAATGGTTGGCCCAGGCGTTTGCGAACATCGTGAAGAACGCGGTGGAGGCGAGCGGGGAGGCGGGGCTCGTAACAGTGAGCCTTGGGGCCGGGGACGCGCTCTGGGCCGCGATCGAGGTCCGGGACCGTGGGGCGGGCATGCCCGGGGAGACTATGGGTCGTATCTTCGAGCCCTTTTTCACGACCAAGGGCAGCGGCAAGGGATATGGGCTCGGGCTGCCGGTGGCCCGCCGGATCGTGGAGGCCCACGGCGGCACCATCTCCGTGGAGAGCGAACCGGGGGCAGGGACTCTCTTCACTGTGCGGATACCCTTGGCGGACGGGCTCGAGGCATGGGCTTGCAGAGGGCGCGGGAGTTCCAGTGAACCCATCTTCGATTCGGGGAGGCCGCAATGTCCGAAACCGGGATCTCAAGAGGGGGTCAGCGGCGGATACTGATCGTCGAGGACGACTTGGAGCTTGCAGGGTTACTCCGCACAACACTGGAGCGAAAAGACTATGTGGTAGACATCGCCGGGGATGCGGTGACCGCGGAGGAGAAGGTGGCGAGAAGCCGTCCCGGATTGCTGCTGCTCGACCTGTGCCTGCCGCCGCTGAACAGCCCTGAGTGCGGCCTCGAGCTCCTTCGAAGATGCATGGGAACGTACCCGGCTTTGAAGGTGATCGTGATGACCGGCCACGGGGAGAGGTCGCTCGCGGCGCGCTCGCTGGAGTTGGGAGCCCTCGATTTTGTGGACAAGCTTTCGGAGGCGGATGACCTGGAGGTCGTGGTGCGGCGTGCCTTTGCGCGGACAGACCGGGAGAACGGTCTTTCGTGGATGCCCGAGCCATCCGGGCCTGAGGACCGGCCCGGCCGGTTCGGGATGGTCAGCAAGTCCGAGGCAATGGAAAACGTATTCCAAGCGGTGATTCG
>JBFYYO010000389.1:0-2918 GCA_041310025.1 Syntrophobacterales bacterium | reverse complement strand
TGACGGAAGCGTGTATGCCGAGCAACTCCAGGCCGTGTTTGCCGAAACCTTCAAGAAAATGGGCGGCACCATTACAGCCCAGGAAGCCGTTGCTCCGACCGACACCGACATGAGACCCGTGCTCACCAAGATCGCCACGGGCAAACCCGAGTTCCTGTACTATCCTATCTTCATCGCCGCGGGCGGCCACATCACCCGTCAGGTCAAGGAAGTGGCCGGCCTCGAGAAAGTGTCCCTCATGGGCGCGGACGGCATTTTCTCCCCTGACTTCTACAAGGCTGCCGGCGACACCGCCATCGGCATGTACCATTCCAGCCCGGATTTCTCCGCTTTTGCCGCGGGCTACAAAGATTTCCTGGCCAAGCATTCCAAGAAGTACGGTGAGAAGCCTCTGGCTCCTTTCCATGCGCACGGCTATGATGCGGCCATGCTCATTTTCAACGCCATCAAGAAAGTGGGCAAAGCAGGTCCGGACGGCACTCTCTACATCGGCCGAAAAGCTTTGCGGGATGCCCTTTATGCGACCAAGAACTACAAGGGCTTAACCGGCAACCTCACGTGTACCGAACTTGGCGACTGCGCAGACCCGAGAATCGCCGTTTACATCACCACGGCGGACAACGTGAAGAAACTGGTCATGCCGGATACGCCATACTGGAAACCCTATTAACCTCCAATCCGAAGAAAACCGGTCATTGAAGGAGACCGGGTTTCATGTGAAAGAAGACCAGGATGAGCCGGCCTAAAATCTCGTGACCGGCTCATCCTTCGTTATAGAGAACTGTAAGCAGAGGACATCACGAAGGGAGCCCTTATGCTCAAGGGATGGAGAGAGAGAGTAACAGGCACAGACCTGGTCATGTGGCTCATCGGTGCAGCCATACTGGGGGTGGTCATCGCGGGTTCAGTGGCCACGCTGGCTTCCGGCCGGTATGCAGGACGGCACTGGTTTGACTTTATGATCTTCGGCCTTGCTCAGGGGAGCATCTACGCCCTCATTGCCATGGGCTACACCATGGTCTACGGCGTGTTGCGGATGATCAATTTCGCGCACAGCGAGGTCTTCATGAGCGGCCCTTACACCGCCTATTACGTGGCAGCCGCTTTTCATCGGTCCGGTTTCTTGGACAGCCATCCTATTTTGAGCCTGGTGGTGGTTTTTCTCGTGGCCATGGCGACCTCCACCCTCATCGCCTACCTTCTCGAACGCATTGCCTATCGTCCTCTGCGCAACGCCCCGCGGTTGATTCCGCTGATTACGGCCATCGGGGCCTCTTTCTTTCTCCAGTACATGTTTCGAGGACTCTATGGCCCCGGGTTCCAGGCGTATCCGGTGGTCAAGGCCTTGGAGGGCCAGTTTGTTTTCTGGGGGCTTCGAATCCTGAAGTTCCAGGCCCTCGTCATCGTCGCTGCGGCCGTGCTCATGTTCCTCCTTTATGCATTTCTGCAGCGCACCAGGGTCGGCAAAGCCATTCGGGCCGTTTCCGAGGACAAGGAGGCGGCGTACCTCATGGGCATTGACGTCGACAAAATGATCTCCACGACCTTCATCATCGGGGGGGCAGCGGCAGGGGCGGCGGGCGTGCTTTACGCCATCATGTTCAAGCAGGTGCACTTCTTTATGGGGTTCATTCCCGGAATCAAAGCCTTCACGGCGGCGGTGCTCGGCGGCATCGGAAACATCCCGGGCGCCATGCTGGGAGGGATCTTCCTTGGCCTCATCGAATCGATCGGGCCGAGCCTGTTCCTCGACGGTTTGGGCATCGTGGCCCCTTACCAGCTCAAAGACGCCATTGCCTTCATTATGCTTGTGCTGGTCCTGATCTTCCGGCCTACGGGGATTATGGGAGAGCGTCTGGCGGTGAAGAAGGCCTAATGGAAAGGATGACAAGATGACACGAGTTCTCACCCTTTGGAAACACGGAGTCATGACCGGGTTGCTGGGCGGTCTGATCACGGTCCTTCTCTCCCTCATGGGAATGGTGGAGGCCTTCAGCCAGCGTCAGATTGTGAGCGGCATCCTCTCCATGGATCAGTCCCTCCTGGGTGTGGCGGTGGTGTTTGTGGGGTATCTCGCCTCGAAACGAACCACCCGCAGCCATCCCTGGTGGGTGGTGATCAACTCGCTCACCTGCGGTTTTGTCACGGCAGGGATGTTGCTGCTCCTGCTCTTGATCGGAAACGTGATCAACTTGCGGGCTGTTTTCATCAATGCCTCGCCCGTCCTCTATGGACTGCTCAGCTTCGGACATGGCTTTGAGACCGCGCCCCTCCTGTTTGTGGCAGCTCCCCTTTGCGGGCTTTTTGCCGGCATCCTGTATCTGCTCCCGGTTGCTTTCCGGAGGATGTTCATTGTGTCCCTGACCTGCATCGTGGGTGCGGGGGTGCTCCAGGACATGCTTCGGCCCACGTTGAGCGCATGGGAGTCTCTGGCAGAATTCGCGGAGTGGCTCTTTTCCGCCAACGGCCTCACGGAGCAGGGGGCAGCCGCACTCTTCATCGTGATTTCCGTTGTCACCCTCTTCTGGTCGTTCAAGGGGGAGGCAGTGAAAACGGGGTACCAGGGTCTGCCCGCAGCGGGACAGAAAGGGTTGAAGTGGACGGGAGTTGCCGTTCTCCTGGTCGTGCTTTTCATTCTCCCACAGCTCCTGGGGCTCTTCCTGAGCGAAGTGCTCACCATCGTTGGTCTTTACGTTCTGCTGGGGTTGGGGCTGAACATCGTCGTCGGGTATGCCGGGCTTTTGGACCTGGGTTATGTGGCGTTTTTTGCGATCGGCGCTTACGTAACGGCCATTCTGACCTCTCCTGAGCTGGGTTTTTTCAGCCTCTCTTTCTGGCAAGCCCTGCCTTTTGCCGTGCTTGTGGGAATTGTGTTCGGGGTCATGCTCGGGATTCCTGTTCTCAAGATGCGCGGCGAC
>JBFYYO010000388.1:0-2539 GCA_041310025.1 Syntrophobacterales bacterium | reverse complement strand
CCGCCCACGCAGAGGGTCGCCAGCCCCACTTCCAGGTTCCGACGCGCCATCTCGTAGATGAGCGAAATGACGATGCGAAGCCCCGTGCATCCCACAGGATGTCCCAGGCCCACACCGCTGCCGTTGACGTTGACGATGGAGCGATCCAGTCCCAATCCCATCTCACAGGCAATGTACTGTGCGGCAAAGGCTTCGTTCACTTCGATCAACTGGAAGTCCGCCAGGCTCATCCCGGCCTTCTTCAGGGCCTTCTCCGTGGAAGGGACCGGGCCGTAGCCCATGAGGTGCGGTTCAACGCCTGCCGCCGCCTGGACCACGATGCGGGCCATGGGCGTCAAGCCCAGTTCTTTGGCCCGCTTCCGCGTCATGATGATGGCGGCGGAGCCCCCGTCGTTCAAGCCCGAAGAATTGCCCGCCGTGACCGTGCCATCGGGCCTGAAGATAGGCTTCAGCCGGGCGAGATCCTCCATTTTGAGTCCGAACCGGGGATGCTCGTCCTGCTCGAAGACCTGCGTTTCCCCCTTCTTTCCCGGGAGCTCAAAGGGAACGATTTCATCCTTGAACCGCCCAGCCTTGATGGCGGCCTCGGCCTTGGAGTGGCTCTCCAGGGCCAGCTGATCCTGAGCTTCACGCGAGATGTTGTATTTGGCGGCGAGGTTCTCGGAAGTGATCCCCATGATCATGGGCTCCCCGAGGATGCGGCTGCCGGAATGGAGCATCTCCCATACCGAGTCGACGATTTCATGGTTCTGGAGCCGCATCCCCCACCGGGCGTTGGGCAGGTAGTACGGCCCCGAGCTCATGGACTCGACCCCGCCCACGAGCACGATTTCCGAGTCTCCCGAACGGATCTGCTGCACCCCGGAGCTGAGAGCCTGCATGGAGGACGAGCACTGCCGCTGAACCGTGAAGGCCGGCACCTGAAAGGGAATACCCGCCATGAGCGCCGCGGTGCGCGCCGTGTTGGCCTCGTCGAAGCATTGGACGCAGTCTCCCAGAATGATGTCGTCCAGGAGCATGGGATCCAGGTCGTTGGCCCGACGCAGGACTTCCTTGATGACGTGTGCCCCCAGCCGGGAGGCCTTCACGTCCTTCAGCGATCCGCCGAATCTCCCGATGGCCGTCCGGGCCGCCGAGACAATGACTACGTCGTTGTCGTGAATCACCTTGGACACTCCTCTCTACAGCGTTTTGGAGATCACAATGCGCTGGATTTCATTGCTGCCTTCGTAGATCTGGGTGATCTTGGCATCCCGCATCATCCGCTCCACCGGGTATTCCTTGATGTACCCGTAGCCACCCAGGACCTGCACCGCTTCCGTCGTCACCCACATGGCCACGTCCCCGCAGTAGCACTTGGACATGGAGCTCATGCGGATCAGCTCGGGGCTCAGGCGGCTCATGTCCTTGGGCTGCTCCTGGAGGAGTGCGCAGGTCTTGTAGAGCAGCTGCCGGGAGGCCTCGGTCCGCATGGCCATGTCCGCCAGCTTGAACCCGATGCCCTGGTGCTCGATGATGGGCTTGCCGAAAGCGATGCGCTCCTTGGCGTAGGCCGTGGCATACTCCAGGGCGCCTGCCGCGATGCCCAGGGCCTGAGCCGCCACGCCGGCCCTCGAGAAATCCAGGGTTTTCATCATGATGTGAAAGCCGTCGCCCTCCTTGCCCAGGATGTTCTCCGCAGGGATGCGGCAGTCCTCGAAGATGAGCTCGACCGTCTCGGACCAGCGGATCCCCATCTTGTTTTCCTTCTTGCCCACCGTGAAGCCGGGAGTCCCCTTCTCCACGATGAAGACCCCGGCATTCTTGTGGCTCGGGGCCTCGGGATCCGTCACCGCGTAAACGGTCACCACCCCGGCAACGCCGCCGTTGGTGATGAAATTCTTGGTGCCGTTCAGGATGTAGGAGTCGCCGTCCTTTTTGGCGCGGCAGCGCAGGCGGGCCACGTCGGAGCCGGCCGCAGGCTCGGTGAGCCCAAAGGCGGCAAGGTGCTCGCCCGAAGCCAGCTTGGGCAGATATTTCTCCCGCTGCGCCTCGTTGGCCGCGAGGAGGATGGGAAGGGATCCCAGCTCGTGATCGGCGATGAGCAGCCCGCAGGAGGCGTCCACCTTGCACAGCTCCTCGACCACGATGGCCAAAGCCAGCATGCCGGCATGGGATCCGCCGTACTCCTCCGGGAAGTCGATGCCGTAGAGGCCGTTCTCTCGCATGAGATCGACCATCTCCCAGTCGAACTTGCCGTCCTCGTCGCGCTTGCCGGCCCCCGGAGCGACTTTGTCCTTGGCCAGTCTTCGAACCATGTTCTGCAGAAGGATTTGCTCTTCGGTCAGGTCGTATTGCATGTGTGGGCTCCTTTGTGTGACGAATGGTGTGCGCTGAAAGGTTTCTAGTTTCTAGTTTCTAGTTTCTAGTTTCTAGTTTCTAGTTTCTGGTTTCTGGTTTCTAGTTTCTAGTTTCTAGTTGAAGATCGGCCCCAGTGATCCTTTCCATGGCTCAGGACGGCCTGAAGCGCCATGACGGACGGCTCAGTCAGGGATGAGCT
>JBFYYO010000387.1:0-3055 GCA_041310025.1 Syntrophobacterales bacterium | reverse complement strand
TAAAAGGTACGCCGGGGATAACAGGCTGATCTCCCCCAAGAGTTCACATCGACGGGGAGGTTTGGCACCTCGATGTCGGCTCATCGCATCCTGGGGCTGGAGCAGGTCCCAAGGGTTCGGCTGTTCGCCGATTAAAGCGGTACGTGAGCTGGGTTTAAAACGTCGTGAGACAGTTTGGTCCCTATCTACCGTGGGCGCAGGAATTTTGAGGGGATCTGTCCCTAGTACGAGAGGACCGGGATGGACGAACCTCTGGTGTACCAGTTGTCGTGCCAACGGCAGCGCTGGGTAGCTACGTTCGGAAGGGATAACCGCTGAAAGCATCTAAGCGGGAAACCCACCCCAAGATGAGAGTTCCCCTCGGGAGCAATCCCGGCTGAAGGCCCCTCGTAGACCACGAGGTTGATAGGTCGGATGTGTAAGCGCAGCAATGCGTTGAGCTAACCGATCCTAATGGGCCGTGCGGCTTGACCATGCTCCAACAGGGCAACCGATTGAGCACAGCGAGGGTGACTTCGTGGGAGAGTAGGTCGCTGCCGCCCCTTTTCATAAAAAAAGCCAGGCCCGTTATTGCGGACCTGGCTTTTTTGCTTCCTGACCGTGGGCTCCCCCCTTTCCTTGAGGATTGCCCTTCGAGTCGATCGGTGAATGGGTTGACAGGCTGCCTTTTATTCAGAAATCCCTGAAAGACAGGCAACAGTGAGCATCGACACTATTGGGCGGAGGTAGTGTAAGATAGAGGGTGCCGCGATGGAGGTCTTTGGATTACACTTGAATCGTCTGCAGGCAAGCACCAGGGCTTTCCAGTGCGTTGGAGAGTGTGACAGGGATGGAGCTTTCGGAGAGACTGAGTCTTTTAGCTGGTTCGGCCCGGTACGACGCGTCTTGCGCTTCCAGTGGAAGCATACGCCGCCGGGAGCCGGGAGGCATCGGGATCGCCGCTGCGTGTGGAATTTGTCACAGCTATACGGAAGACGGCCGTTGTGTCTCGCTCTTCAAAATCCTGCTAACCAATCACTGCGTTTACGACTGTGCCTACTGCATCAACCGCGAGAGCAACGACATCCGCAGGACTGCGTTGACCACGAGAGAGCTGGTGGACCTTACCCTCCATTTCTATCAACGGAATTACATCGAAGGGCTCTTTTTGAGCTCCGGCATCTTTCAGAGTCCGGATGCCACCATGGAGCGCCTGGTCCGGGTTGCGCGTGAGCTCAGGGAGAAACATCGCTTCTGTGGGTACATTCACCTGAAGTGCATCCCCGGCGCCAGCGAGGACCTTCTTCGGCAGGCTGGAGTGTACGCAGACCGATTGAGCGTCAACATTGAGATTCCGACGGACGAGAACCTCAGGCGCCTCACGGCCAGGAAGAGCCACGACGGCATTCTGAAGCCCATGGGAGTGAATCGGGACTCCATCCTTGAGAGTCGAGACGAGCGTCGGCGATTTGCATCCGCTCCAATCTATTCACCGGCCGGACAGAGCACTCAGCTGGTGATCGGAGCGACGCCCGAGTCGGACTACGAAATCCTTCGCCTGGCGGATCGGCTCTACCGCCTTGAGGGGCTTCGCCGCGTTTATTACTCCGCCTACGTTTCCGTGAACCCGATGGATTCGCGCTTGCCGGCCTGCCACGAGCCTCCTCTGCGCCGCGAAAACCGGCTGTATCAGGCCGACTGGCTGCTCCGGCTCTATGGGTTCGAGCTGGAGGATCTTCTGACCCCGTCACAGCCGCACCTCGCCCTCGACGCAGATCCCAAGCTGGCCTATGCCCTTGGGCATTCTGAGTTATTCCCGGTGGATATCAACCGGGCGGAGCGTGAAATGCTCTTGCGCGTTCCGGGAATCGGCCTCCGCGGAGCGGGGAGGATCCTCGAGCTTCGGCGGCAGCGTTGCCTGCACATCGAGCATCTCCGTGAGACCGGCATCGTGGTGAAAAGGGCTTTGCCTTTCATTGTATGTCCCGGCATGTCCGCCACGCCGAGCTCGACTTCTCTTGGAGCTTCGAAAACGAGGTCCAGCAGACGATCGACGACAGTTCCCCGGTCACATTGCAAGGCGCCACCGGAGAATTGCCCAACGGTCATCTATGGGGGTGGCTTTGCGGGGCTGCTCAGTGCGATTTTCGACATCTTTTCCCACCAGTGGAAGCCTGACAGGGTCTTGCCGAGGGGCTCCCCGGTTCAAATGAGCTTGAATGAAAAGGTCGTCAGTTTAAATCCGGATGCGGGAAAAGCGGCCAGGGTCTGGCACAGGTTTGGGGAGATCTTCGGCGAGGCTGGCCGAAAGACGATATACCGGGCCCATTTGTCAGGGGAGGGAGTCGTCGGCCACCTCGTCTATGGTGCCGTTGCCGAGACCATCCGCGGCATGCAGTCTGCAACGTCTTCATCCTCTTCGGACTATTTTCGACAGCTTGAATCGCTGAGCTCGAGAGTCGGCAGGGAAGCCCATCGGATGCGTGGCTTGCTCCGGTTTGAGGAGGTTTCAAAGGGCTTCCTGGCTGCAAGCATCAATCCCCGCTATGATGTCATTCCTCTCATCCAGGATCATTTCGAACAGCGCTATGCAGGGCGGCAATGGATGATTTACGATATTTGCCGAGACCACGGCCTCTATTATGACGGGGTGGAATCCCACATGATTCGTATTGACTGGGAGTCCTTCCGTGCCGCCCACAGAGGAGCGGCTGAAGAGCTGAACCTGCAATACCTTTGGAAAAAGTATTACGATGCCCTGGGAATCCCGGAGCGTGCGAACAATCATCTCCACCTGCAAAAGCTGCCCCGCCGATACTGGCCGCTGCTCCCCGAAAAGCGCTCTTCCGCAAATCATATCGATGGCCAGCATTTCCATGAACAGCCCGGGCGGCCCCCTCGTCCTGAATCTCAGCAGGCTGCAGGCGCCGGCCCCCCTGGATGATGCGTTCCTTCAGTCATTCCTGAATCGAGACAAGCTCTCTCATGCGGCCAGTGCCGGTGAATCCTCGATGACGATTTCGAGCTCGGCCAGGGTGATCTCCTTGACCCCCAGTGCGTTCACTTCGGGAGTGAT
>JBFYYO010000386.1:0-2551 GCA_041310025.1 Syntrophobacterales bacterium | reverse complement strand
GCGAGCATGAGCCCCTGGCAGGCCAGGAGCTGGTCGTAGAGGGGCTGGAAGTCATCCTGGATGGCGCATCGCCCCGCCTTCTTGCAGCCGTAGATCTCGAGGCACGGTGAAATCTTCAGGTCCCGGAGGATCACCTCGTCCACTTCCGCACCTTCTTCTCGGGCACCCCGAACAGCCTCCCTGAGAAGCAGGGCCGTGTTGCCTTTGCGCCGCGGACTGCCATAAACCGCCAATAATTTAACCATCGCAGGTTCTCCCGTGCTCTCGAATCCCGGCTCTCCTTCGACCGCCTCTTCCATCTCAGTCCGAGGCAGCGGGCATGAAACAATCATCCAACAGCAGGGGACGTCAAACGTCATTCCCTCAAGCTTCTGGCGGGAATCCAGCGTCTTTCAAAAGCCTGGATCCCCGCCAGGGACATGCGGGGATGACGAACCCGGAGTGTTCCTGAGGATGTTTGATTCTTGCCTTGCACCTAAGATAAACACCTATCCGCAGGACACGTCAAATGTGATTTCCGCACCTCAATGGTGAAGCGCGTTTTTCACGAATTCCGAAACATCTCCCGTCATCAGTTTCAGAACGCCTGTGTCGGTGTAAGGCATGTGGCCCCCTTCGTAGGTCTTCAGGGTGATGTTCTTCTGCAGAGCCGGATCGATGGACAGGTGATTGAGGGAATACTGGGTGGCCGCGTAGGGAGTGTCGAGGTCGTAGATCCCCGCCGCCACAAAGACCTTCAGGTTTCTGTTCCGGTTCATCCCTTTCTCGAGCATGGCCAGCCCCGTGTTGGAGCCTTCCAGTGATGTGTCCCAATCCCAATGGGCATTCACCCCGCTCGAGAAGAATTTGTAGGGGCGATCCGTGTCGTAGCGCAGCTCATCCTTCAGATGATGAAGGAGCGCAGTCACCAGTGGGCTGATGGTCGGTTCAAAGCCGGGGTCTTCGTAGATGCCGGACGGCTCTCGGTTGGTGGTGGCTCTCCCGTCGAACAGGCTCATGTGAAGCCTCTGGTCTCGCAGCAGTTCGGAAACGAAATCCGACCTTTCCACGCGGAGGCGGCGCCTTTCCACCAGGGATGCGGGCAGGCCCGTGAAACGCACCAGGCCCTCGATGACCCTGTTTCGCTCAGACTCCTGGAGAGCGTTGCCCTTCGCGAGGGCGCTCCAGTATTCCTGCTGGACCCACTGCTCGGATTTTTTGAGCGCATCGGCCAGGTTCTTCTGCAGGTCCTGGGGAAGCTTCTTGTGATGCCAGGCAACCGCCGTAAAGGAGGGAACAAAGAGGGCGTGAGGGAGATCGTTGCCGGCTCCGAAAGTGATGGCCGGAAGGCTGAGGGCCGGTGAGATCAGAACCAGCCCGTCGATACCCATGCCATAGTTTTCGAAGAGGTCCTGCACGAGTCCGGCGGCCCGGATGGTTCCGTAGCTTTCCCCGACGATGAGCTTGGGGGACGGCCATCGATTGAAGCGCGTGACAAAACGGCGAATGAAGTCGGACATGGCTTGGATGTCTGCGCGTGTGGAAAAGAACTGCCCGGCATCCTGGCCGGAGGCGGAGCGGCTGTAGCCCGTGCCGACGGGGTCCACGAAGACCAGGTCCATGAAAGGGAGCCAGGAAAGATCGTTGTCGACCAGGCGGGGTTCCGTTCCGGGCGATTCGGCTTTCCTCGGGTCGAGGGCCATGCGTTTGGGGCCGATGGCGCCGAAATGGAGCCAGAGGGACGACGCTCCGGGCCCTCCGTTGAACACGAAACCGATAGGCCGCTCCACCTCTCCACCGAGGTCGTCCCTCTCGTAAGCGACGAAGAAGATCTCGGCAGTCTGCTGGCCTGACTCGTCCTTGAGCGGCAGGCAGCCGGCCCTGGCCGTGTAAGGCATCACCGTGTCGCTCAGGATGGAGTGCTGCGTGACGGAGATCTGAACAGCCTCATCCGTCTTGTCCGACAGGACCAGTGGAATCCGCTGGGGAGGTGGAGTCAGCGAAGCGGGGGGTGCCTCCGGGGTCTCCTGAGCGTATCCCGTTCCGCAGAGCGCCAGGATAAGGCCAAGCGACGCAAGCCATTTCAGGGGCATCATGAAGCTCCATTCATCGGGTGTCGACGATGATTTATGATCACTAACTGCAACTCGACACAAATGTGTGACCGTATTAGACGTCATTCCCGCATGTTCCTGGCGGAAATCCAGAGGCTTTCACAGGGCTGGATCCCCGCCAAAAGCACGCGGGGATGACGTAAGAGGAATACGAGCACAATAAAGTGTCCAACATTTGTGTCGTCATTCCGGCAGTTTTCAAGCCGGAATCCACAGAAAAACTTGGATGCCGGCCAAAAGACCGCCGGCATGACGCTGTACTTAGCCCATGGCAACTGATTGCAGAAGCTGCGATGAGCTCAATTCAACAACGGTGCCCCTGTGCCTCCCGCCAGGGCAGGGGAGTGCTGGTCCGCAGGACTGCGGGCGTCAACGATCCCTCGACTCGGATGGGGATCCCATGACAAAGGTCGTTCGGAAGTCCGCTCCCTCCAATCGGAGTTTGGCAGGGAACTTCT
>JBFYYO010000385.1:0-2555 GCA_041310025.1 Syntrophobacterales bacterium | reverse complement strand
TTGCGCGAGCAGGTTCTAATTCCGCTCGAAAAAATGAAAGCCCAAGACATCGAGGACGTTACGCCGATTAAGAAGTAGCAATCGACTCAAATCGCGGGCTAACCTACAAGGATTGAGACGAGACGGAGGGGCCTGGAACGGTTTTGTCCAGGCCCCTCCGTCTCGTCTCAATCTATTGTTCAAGAAGCCCGGAGCGGCACTCCATGCATATAGGGCATTGCTTCGGTGGGGTCTCGGGAAGATGTGGCTGGAAGCCGGCCTCAGCTCCAGCCACATCAATGGAAATGGGGGAAGAGACTCAGTTACTGCGGCGAAGCAGGATCGGGAGAGCAATCAGGGGCACGCCGGAGCCATGGGTTTCCCACGGGAGCCCTGCATCTGGGCGCACCGATAGAGCGCCCCTCGAGTGCTGGGTCTCGGGAGGAATGTCAACTCAATCCGGGACTGACTTTTCAACGGGACGGCCGGTCTTAACCGGGTCTGATCAACGTCCCGCTGGGCAAACGGATGCAGCGCAGTTTGAGCGAGCCGCCGCAGTGCGGACACATGGGGGGCTCCCAGGGCTCGATCTCAATTTCTGGCTGGGTGAGAAAGAATCCATAGGAAAGCTCGATCAACCCCCTGATGGTTTCGATGTCCACCTTGCACCTGGGATTCATGAAGCCGAAATAGCGGATTTTCATGAACCCGTTCGGGAGGACGTGCTGGAGGAAGCGCCGCATGAATTCGATCACCTCAAGCGCCATGGTTCGCCACCGATTGCTTTTGGTCTTCTTGTAGCGAAACGTGACGGTTCGGCCCTCCAGTTTCAGGATACGACCGTTCGAGATGGCCACTTTGAAAACGTAGGGGGCCAGGTATTTGAGGCTGGCTGAGCTTTCACCAACCGCCTGGCAGTTGACGTTCCATGCGATCTTCCAGGCTGACTCAGGAACCTCGTGCAAGATCCCGCCAGCCTTCATCTCATCTCGGAACTTGGCTCTGAAGATGATGGAGAGCGCCTCGACCGGAACAAAGAAGTCGATCCGCGAAGGATGCCAGGTCCGGTCTTCAGAGGAATGGGGTCACACCTACACACTTGACAATGTGAAATGTGTAGGTGTGACCCTGTTAACGCTCCTGAGGAGTCTGCTCTCCAAAACATAAAAGAGGCCATCCAGTTATGGATCGACACAGCACGCGAATTTGGCGACCCCGTTCCAGAGCCTAAAGGGCGTCGTCTCATGTATGCATGAAGCGGTCGAGATGGCCGAACCAAAGCCTCGAGCCGACGCCCGGGAAAGCGTGGCAGTATTTCCCGTGGTTCCTTGGCGGGCGCGGCTCAGGCTTGGCGTTATGAGCAGGAAGCCACCGTCAGTAGTGGTATCTAAGCTGAGCAAGATGGAGGGCGTCATTCTCAACTTTATACACGATACGGTGTTCATCGCTTATGCGACGGGACCAATATCCGGATAGACCATGCCTCAGGGGCTCGGGCTTACCAGTACCCTCATAGGGAGATCGTTGTATTTCCTTGATCAGTTTGTTGATGCGCTCAAGGAGCTTTCGGTCGGTCTGTTGCCAGTAGAGGTAATCATCCCAGGCATGATCGGAGAAAATGATCTTCACTCGATCAACTCCCGCTCGGTGCCACCTGTGGATTCAAGCTCAGCAATGGATTCAAGGAGCCTTCGGGCGTTTTTGGGGCTTCTTAGAAGGTAAGTCGTCTCTTCGAGAGCTTGGTAATCCTCAAGGGAGATCATCACGACTGAACGCTGGCTTTTTCGTGTAATGATGATCGGAGAGTGGTCGTCACAGACCTTGTCCATGGTTTTGGCAAGGTTACCTCGAGCTTGTGAGTAGGTTACGGCGTTCATCACTGGTCCTCCTGAAAGAGTGATTTGTACCACTTATTGTACAACATAGTCCAGCTCATAACAAGCGGTTCGAGGCGGACACCAAACCTCGCGGTGCAAATTTCTGGGCGCCCTTTCACGTTCCTTGGCCGCGTGGTTTGGTGCCGCTCAACCGCGGCGTTCGACGGGATACGACTGAACATGGCACACACTGGAATCGAGCCGGTCGCGAGCCTGGACCGCATGCTCGTCGGACTCCTCTGGGGCACCGATGGGTTGCAGCGAGGGTATACCCTGATACCCCGCGTGACCGCGGGCGGCCTGTTCGTAGCTGGAGTCGCTGCAACGGTCTTCTTTGTGCAGTTCATGCTCCTGCCGCAGCATAAGCCTTGGCCTGTCAAGTTGATCGGGGCCCTCAACTTCGTTGCGCTTGTCGCAGGCATATCGTGCTATCGTCGCAAGGCGTGGGTTGGTCTGCGTGCCGTGCTGGCAGGAGCTGCGATCTACATGGCAGTCATCTGCGCTGTCGTGTGGTTTGGTGGATTTGTTCCCCGCCTCACGCTGCAGCAGGCGATTCGCGTAGCAGGCAAGGCGGTCGCCGCGACCGATGGCGACGTGATAAGTCTCGACGACCCTCAAGCCGTTGTTCGCGGCGAAGGCGGCGGTAGAATGCCCCGAAAGCACAACCTGCCCGGATGACCGAAGCTGCCGCCTGGCGGA
>JBFYYO010000384.1:0-2568 GCA_041310025.1 Syntrophobacterales bacterium | reverse complement strand
GAAATCATCGATTACTGGTCGAACTATTGCATGAAAGAGTGTAAATGAAAAATCACGATATCAGGAAGCTATACGTAACAAAACCTGCTTTCTCTTGTTATATTAGTTAGTTACATAGCGTTTTCCATTATCTCTATTCTGTGTTTCGCTGTCAAGAGAATTCTTTGCTTTGTCTTGCGTACTGAGGAACTGTGGGAAGGTAAGACAGCTTTCCATAGTTTCACAGTGGTTCTGGTTCTGCCGTTGTGCGCGTGGGGCTCGGAAGCCCGCTGTTTTCTCTTGCCCCGTTTTTCTAAGGATCAACCATTATTCATGCCACGCCTCACCGTTGCGCACGTCATGGATGAGGAAGCGCACACCCTGGTTGTCTGTCGGGTTGAGCCAGAGCATGCGGGTAAAAACGTCATCGGCTTCTTTGAACCGGCCGAGCCGCCACAGACAGAGACCATAGCCATTTAGGCACCTAAGGAACGGGCGGTTGTTGATGTGCCCCCAGGGAAGAAGCCCCTCGAAGTTCTCTCCAAGGGAGAGCTCTCCGATCCGCACCCCGACTTCGTAGTGACGGATGGCTTTCTCCGGTTCGTGATCGAAGACAAGATTGCCGAGGTGCGCGTGCGCATCGAGACAACGGAGATCTGCAATGAGAAGGTTCATGAGCGTGCGGTGTGCCTCACCGTAGTCACCGGCTTCTTTCAACTCAACCGACTCGAGTATGGGATCCGTAGCAGGATCGTGGAGGTCCTCGCCGGGGATCACCTGTTCCATCTCATATGCAGGTCGCGGGCCTCGCTCGATGATCGGTTTCGCCCAGTCTTCGATCGGTGCATCAGGTTCTCCCCAGTAGTGCTCATGCGGAAGCCACATACCCTCGTCTTCAAGCTTGAGAGGTGTGAGACCGAGGGCAGCGACATCGAGGTGCCAGGCCTTGATTTCTCCGGAGAGATAGGGATGTCCTGCGTAGCGCCACTTCTTTCGCGGCGTGACCGTGATGAGCTCACCCGGCACGACATCCCAGGAGCACGTGGACCGGAGTGTGACGTGTCCCTTCCCCGGGATGCGGCAGGAGATAGCATTTCCCTTCACGGCCAGAGCGATCAATTCAATATCGTGGGTCAGGTCGAGATCATCCTCCGTTGCTTTTTTGGGTTTGCGCTTAGCAGGGACCTTGCCTTGAGCATACGGTTCGATCCCGAGCCACGTACGGTAGGCAGCTATATAGCGGGCGGCCATCGTGCCTCTCGGGAAGAACAAATCACACGCGGCTACCTGATATTCAGTGCCGTCCTCACGCCGGCAGCGCGCGGTCAATCCGCGCCGCTCGTTACCATCGTAGTCAATGGTAAGTACGGTTACCGCCTCTCCAATGACAAAGGCCTCTTTGGGAAGCCCCAGTTCGTCTTCCAGTCCCTGCCGGAAGGCCCAGAGCTGTTCGTCATCGCCGTAAGCGTCGACGATGATCTCATCAATCAATGCATCCAGTTCCCCATTGTTTTTTTTGCTTTTCATGGAGCAACCCTTTCTTGTCGTTCTCCGACGTCATCCGCTTCTTTTCCCTTTTTCATCACGAGGATCGGCGATATCGTTTCTTCGCCACGGGTTCTGTGATCTCTCGCCATCCGTTCTCTGTACCCTCTGGGTTCACGAGAGTGGCTTCGTGGATCCTCGTCGTCCTCCTCCAGCGCCTGCATCCGTTGTAGGACCACTTCCATGGCTTTATAGTAGTCCCGTCGGACCTTGAGGTTTGCGACCCGGCAGTAGCGTTGGGTCGTGGTGATATGGGTATGCCCCAGCAGATCCCGAATGGAAGAGAGATCGGCATCGGCGTTGAGGAGCTGTGTTGCGAGGGTATGACGGAGACAATGACACGACACGTTCAATCCGCTTTTTCGTGCATAGTACTCAATCCTTTTCTGGATGCCGCGGACGGAGATCGGTTTCCCCTTCATCGGCCCCTTCTCGACAAGGAAGAGCTGTTTCGCCTTCGATGATCGTTGTTCAAGGTAGGCGGCAAGGGCAACGCAGGCGTCATCACTCAGGTAGACCATACGGTCCTTGGCGCCTTTGCCGCTTGAGACAAAGAGCTCTCTCCTTTGGTACTCTACCGCATCCACGGTGAGGTGGGCAACCTCTTCCACCCTCAAGCCCGAGCGCAGCATCAGCATGAACATCGCCCGGTCACGCGCTTTCGTGATGACAGAGAACAGATTTGCAACCTGATCGTCCTTTAGGTGGCGGGGCAACGGTTTGGGCAGGCGGATGGAGATTTTGCTGACAGGGTTCGTGAGCACCATACCTTCTTCATTGATCAGATATTCATAGAAAGCTCTGATGATTTGCAAATGGCACGTGACCGTTTTCGGACTCAGCCTTTTTTGAAAGAGGTGATCCACGTAGGCTCCCATCTTGCTGCGGGTCACACGTTCAAGCGGGGCCTCAAGCCAGCGGGTGAACTGGGCAAGGACGTTCATATAGGCCTTCACGGTGTGCGCAGCATAGTTTTTTCTCTTCAACGAGCGCCGGTATCTATCGATAATCTCCATCGATCTCTCCTTTCTCGATTTTGGCCAT
>JBFYYO010000383.1:0-2571 GCA_041310025.1 Syntrophobacterales bacterium | reverse complement strand
CATCCCAACCTGCGCCGCCTCATTATGCCCCACGACTGGAACGGGCACCCGCTTCGAAAAACTCACCCGAGCCGGGCCACGGAAATGCCCCCTTACACCCTCGACGATGCGCAGGAGCACCAGTCTCTGGATGCGAGCGCCTACTTCCCTGAAGTGGACGAAGAGCAATTCCTGCTCAACATCGGTCCCCACCACATCAGCACCCACGGGCTGATGCGCTTCATCGTGTCCCTCCGCGGGGAGAGGATTGAGGGCCTGGACATGGACATCGGCTACCACCACCGCGGGGTTGAGAAGATCGGGGAGCGCCAGTCGTGGCATCAGTTCATTCCGTACACGGATCGTGTGGACTACTTGAGCGGGGTCGCCAACAATCTCTCCTATCTCTGCTCTTTAGAGATGCTCACGGGGATCAGGGTGCCGGAGCGCAGCCAGTTCATTCGGGTCATGCTCACCGAGTTCTTTCGGCTGTGTAACCACCTGGTATGGCTGGGGACGCTCGCCCATGACACAGGTGCAATGACCCCTGCGTTTTACACGATCAGCGATCGCGAGAAGATCATGGACATCGTGGAGGAAATCACGGGCGGACGCCTCCACCCCTCGTGGTTTCGAATCGGGGGAGTGGCGGCCGATCTCCCTGAGGGATGGAAGGAGAGGGTGGATGAGTTTGTAAAACACTTTCCGCCCCGCCTCAAGGCCTACGAAGCGTTGCTCACGAAAAATCCCATTTTCAGAGGACGAACCTGCGGCATCGGACGGCTCTCGCTTGAAGATGCGATCGAATGGGGGATCACAGGGCCCAATCTGAGGGCCTGCGGGCTCGAATGGGACGCGAGAAAGAAAATCCCTTACTCCGGCTATGAAGCCTTTGATTTCGAGATTCCCGCCTGGAGCGATGGGGATTGCTACAGCCGGTACCTTGTCAGAGTGGAGGAAATGAGGCAGAGCCTCAGGATCATCGAACAGGCTGCAGACAAGATGCCGGGGGGCCGGTACATCACGGATGATTACCGCTACGCGATTCCGCGAAGGGACGATACGCTCAAAGATATCGAGAGCCTGATCCACCACTTCATCAACGTGACCCGGGGACCTAAGATCCCGAGGGGTGAGGCCTACATGTGCACAGAAAGCGCCAGGGGCGAGCAGGGCTATTACATCGTGAGCGATGGACTAGGCGCGGCGTACCGCATGCGGATCCGGGCCCCTGATTTCGCTCATCTCCAGGCCATGCCATTGATCGCTGTGGGAGAATCGATCGCAGATTTTATCGCCGTCTTGGGGTCCATCGATTACATCATGCCGGATACGGACCGGTAACGAGGCATTGAACATTGAGCGTTGAACATGGAAGAAACCTCTATTGGTTTTGAGTCAATGACTGTGGGTAAACGTCAAATGGTCAATGATAAATGACTGGATTGCGGCAAAAGGCCTGCATCGGGGTAATCAGCGTATGATGCCGGAAGGATTGCGAAGAGAGCTGGAAGCTCAGATCAAAGAGGCGGATCATCCGCGGGAGTGCGTGGTGGATGTGATGTACGCCCTTCAGAAGCATTACGGTTACCTGAGCGACGATGCGGTTCTGGAGGTCGCCTCTCTTCTCGGCATGACGCCGCTGGAGGTGGATGAGCTTGCGACCTTCTATGACTTCATTTACCGCGAACCTGTCGGGAAATATGTGATTCATGCTTGTGATGGTGTGGTGTGCTGGATGTTGGGGGAGGAGTCGGTGCTCGAGTACCTCTGCCGGAAATTAGGGGTCGCGGTGGGAGAAACCACGGCGGACGGTTTGTTCACGGTGCTTCCCACGGTCTGCATCGGCTGTTGCGATCATGCACCGGCCGTCCTGGTCAACGGCCGGTTCTACGGGTCTTTAAATCCCGAAAGGATCGACGCCATGATGGAAGAACTCAGGAGGGTCCCGTCCCCTCTGGTCGTGGATCGGTGATGTCAATGAGTGTGAAGGTGCTCCTTAAGAATGCTCGGCCCGATCGGCCTGCCACGTTCGAAGAGTATTGCCGAAGCGGCGGGTATCAGGCGCTCAGGGAGGCGGTCAAAACCATGGCACCGAGGGATGTGATCCGCCAGGTCAATGACTCCGGATTGCGAGGCCGGGGCGGCGCCGGCTTTCCTGCAGCCTTGAAATGGGGGGGTATTCCTGAAGGGGCGCCTTTTCCGCGATACGTGGTGGCCAACACGGACGAGATGGAGCCGGGAACCTTCAAGGACCGGGTCTTGGTGGGCACGGACCCGCACATGGTCATCGAAGGCACCATCCTCGCAGCCTTCGCCGTTTCGGCTCAAAAAGGCGTTTTTTTCATTCGGCCTTCCTATGAGATGGACGCAAGACTCCTGGAAAGAGAACTGCAGGTGGCAAGAGCAGCAGGGTACCTTGGAAAGAATATTCTAGGGAGCGATTTCTCCTTTGACCTCGTGGTTCACCGAAGCGGCGGCAGATATATCTGCGGAGAAGCCACGGCGCAGGTCAATGCGATCATGGGGAACCGTCCTCACCCCATCAAGGGCGGACCACGCATGGCCGAGCAGGGGCTGTGGAGTCGTCCG
>JBFYYO010000382.1:0-2579 GCA_041310025.1 Syntrophobacterales bacterium | reverse complement strand
CTGAAGAGGTTTCTGTGTAAACCTATAACTACGCCTTCTCCTGTCAACCTTGTTCAGGATGCGAGAAATGAGAAGTCCTGGGAAAGCTATTTAAACACGCTCCTGCTAGAACGACCGCGGTTCTGTCAGGGGCGCTTTTTTTGAGCCATTCATTGAATCGTAAGAACGGGCGGAACGTTTCCCTGCCTGTACCCGTTTCCTTTAAGCTCTCTTCGACCCTCGTCGAGGAGAAAGGAGTTTGACCATGGGACTTGCCAGACAGATTAGGAGACTGAAAAAGACCAGGAAGGCGACTGGGTCCAAGAAAAGACGCAAGGCTCTGATTGAAGCCTTGGAGCCGCGCCTCCTTCTTTCGGCTGACCTGAACCAGGTTGAGGACGGGTTGCGGGGCAGTTTTTTTGAAGAGCTTCAGGAAGTATTGAACAGCTCTGTTTTTGATGAAGCCATCCCTCTGCTTGGAGATCAGCTTTCCTCTGAAGTGCCGGGCCAGTTCGCTGACGAGATCGGCGCAGCCCTGGAAGGCTTTACAGTCTCTCCAGGCGCGTCGGTCGCCGACGTCAAGGCGGCCCTGACTGACGCACTGGGTAGCCGGCTCAAGGCTGGAACGGGCATCAGCACCTTCTCGAGCGCAGACGGAGCTCTCACCGAATTCCAGCTCACTCTCGCAGGGACGGTCACGGACGTCCTGGACCTGGACCTGGCCCTCGGGGAAAACCCCTTCCTCCAGCCCCTCATCGGCATTCAGGATGCCGTGGCTGTGACGGCGGACTGGGAGTTCCGTCTCACCTTCGGGGTTCAGGAGTCGGCCGGCGTTTCGGAATTCTTCGTGAACACCTCGGCAGCCGATGAACTGGGCATCAGCGTCAGCGGCCGGCTGAAGGAGGATTTCATGGCTGTCGGCAGGGTCGGGCTCTTCTCGGCCCTCTTCCAGGCGGATCAGGGGAGTGATTCACAACCCGCGCTCCCGTCCCTCCTCACCGCCGGCTACTCGCTCGATCTCCGGGACCCGGACAACCGGCTCACCCCTGCCGAGTATGGATCCCTGGGGCTGGCCGGGACCGTAACGGGCCGCGGGGAAGTCCACTTCGACATGGATGCGGCCTTCATTCCCGATCTCGACGAGTGGTCCAACGGCGAGTTCCCGGGGGTTCCGGAGGCGGAGCGGTCTCGTCTGTTCAACGTGGCGATCCAGGCGGATGTCACAATCACCCACGACCTGCGGAAGACCTTCAGCCCCTCGGCGGCCGCGACAAGCTCCGGCGCCCTTCCTCGGGTCCGCTTCGACGATGTCAGGCTGGACATGGGGGAGTTCTTCCAGGGCTTCATCGGGCCGACCTTCGGTGTGATGAAGCCGGTATTGGAGCCCATCATGGAGCCGCTGAGCGTCCTGACAGAGCCGCTGCCGGTGGTCAGTGACATGTTCGAGTTGGTGACAGGGCGCGAGTTCCGCCTCATCAACCTGACCACGGTGGGCACCGGCTTTGGGGCGCAGAAAGCGCTGGAGCAGTTCGTCAAGTATTCGCGGGCCGGGCTCCAGTTCAGGATCACGTCGCACGGCTTCGACACTGCGGCGGAGAGCATTTCCCGGGCGTACCAGGTAGCGAGCCAGACCGTTCCCACGAGCAGCGACCTGATGGGGCACTGGGAGAGTGTGGGCTCCTTCGAGGTCGAGGTCGGGGACAGCGTGCGCGTCGTGGACAGCGATCCGCTGCCCGGATTCCTGGACCGCTTCCGAACCCACGCGCCTTTGGCGGTCAAGGACTTCTTCACCTCCTTCGGGCAGGCGCTGCGATTCCCTGTGCTGGAGAACACGACCATGCTCTTCGATCTGCTGATAGGCAAGAGCGCCGGGGTGGAGATGTTCCGGTTTGGGACCGAGTTTGATCTCGACCTGGAGTTCACGCTCACGCTACCGATCTACAAAGGCATTCTGAACGCCGAGCTTTCCCTGATGATCGGCTCGTCGCTGGACCTCGACTTCTCTTATGACGCGCTGGGGCTCGACCGGCTCAGCCGGGCCCTCGACTACAGCGGCGGGCTAAGCGGCTTGCAGACCAGCCTGGTGAATGCGGCCCTGCTGCGGGACGGCTTTGTCCTGGATGACCACAACCCGGACCTGTACGCGGACGGAGAGGTCTCGATCCCATCCGAGCTTTTCGGGCTCCCTCTTACCAATGGGGAGGCTCCGGAATTCGTGCTCTTCGCCAAGCTGGGCGTGGGCGCATCCTTTGGCCCGGACATCGGCTTTTTCGCGGCCAAGGCCGGGGCCCGGGGCTACCTGCAGGCGGACCTCTGGGCCGACCTCAACGACCTCCCGGCCCGGCTGCCTGAGGACCAGTGGCGCGAGCCGGAGGCGGCCTGGAGCGTGCGGCACCAGTACCCCTTTGACCCCGCGGCGTTCCAGTACGACGGCCTGGTCCGGCTTGGGGAGCAGGACCTGGTCAACCTGGTGGACCCGGGCGCCATCTTGAACCTGGGAGGGGACCTGCGGTTCGGGCTGGAGCTTTTCGTGAAGGTCCTGGTGTTGGGCATCCCGGTCGTTGACGAGAGCGTGACCATCCTCGACCTGGCCCTGTTCG
>JBFYYO010000381.1:0-2605 GCA_041310025.1 Syntrophobacterales bacterium | reverse complement strand
GCATCCTTGCTGAAGGTGACGGAAGGCGGAACCGTTGAGAAGATCTTGATGGGCTGGTCTTTCAGAGTGTCGAGGTACTCGATAAGCCCTTTGTAGCCTAGCGGAAAGGTGAGCTCCATGATCTCCGTGATGATCGTGGTGGTGCCCCCACGCATAACATAACGGAGAAATTCCTGAGGAGATGCATAGTAGAGCATGTGCGTGTGGCCGTCCACAAAGCCGGGAATGAGCGCACGGCCCGCTCCATCGATCACTTTTGTTCCTGGCCCGATGGCGTGACTCGCATCGGGCCCTACATAGGCGATCCATTTCCCCTTTACCGCTACGGAGTATCCATTGAGGACCTCGCGGGTGTAAACGTTTACAAGGTCAACCCCTCTGACGACCAGATCCGCCTTCTTCTCGCCGAGCGCAACAGCCGCGAGATCTTTCATCCTTTCAACGCTGAGTCTTTCGATCATAGAACCCCTTTTCCTCTTGCTGGCCTCTGCCTGCACCCCATGAGTAAGCAGTATGCAGTAGGCAGCAACATCAACGGAAACAAGGCTCTTCTGGTTTACTGCATACTCCTTACTTCCTACTTCTTACTGGACCATTAGCGCGGAATCTGGCGCGGGTTGGTCATGTTTTCCGGCTTGAGAACGTCATCAAGCGCTTTCTTGGAGAGCCACTTCTTTTCCAGAACAAGCTCGTACACGCTACGGCCCGTCTCGAGAGCCTCTTTGGCAATGGCCACGGATTTCTCATACCCGAGCACCGGATTGAGGGCCGTGACCAGGCCGATGCTGTTCTCCACATACTGCCGGCACCGATCCCGGTTGGCCTTGATCCCCACGATGCAGCGGCTGGTGAGCACGATGCACGCATTCTTGAGAATCATCAGGCCGTGCAGCAGATCATAGGCAATGATCGGTTCCGCCATGTTGAGTTCGAGCTCACTGGCCTCGGCCGCCATGGAGATGGTCATATCGTAGCCCATGATCTGGTAGCAGACCTGGCTCACCATTTCAGGAATCACCGGGTTCACCTTCCCGGGCATGATGGAGGAGCCGGGCTGCATGGCCGGCAAGGTGATCTCGTAGAGGCCGCACCGTGGTCCGGAAGAGAGCCAACGAAGGTCGTTGCAGATCTTGGAGATCTGCACTGCGGCGCGCTTCAGGTTCCCGGACATTTGCGCGAAGGACCCGCCTTCCTGAGTTGCTTCCACCAGGTTTTCCGCCTTCTGCAGCGGCAAACCGGTCAACTTGGCGAGCTTTCGTGTCACCAACTCGGCATAGCCCGGCGGGCTGTTGAGACCCGTCCCTATGGCCGTCGCCCCCATGTTGATCTCGTGGAATTCCTCAGCCGCATCGTTGATCGCCCTCATGGCGTCCCCAATCATCACCGCATAGGCGCTGAACTCCTGTCCGAGCGTCATGGGTACGGCGTCCTGATTTTCGGTTCGCCCCATTTTGAGGACATCGGCAAACTCACTCGCCTTTGCCTCCAGCGCCGCCTGCAGTTCAGCCATGGCACCCACCGTATCCTTGGCCGAGAAGACCACTGCCAGTTTGATCGCCGTGGGGTAAGCGTCGTTGGTCGACTGGGAGCAGTTCACATCGTCGTTCGGGTGGAGGATTTTGTACTCGCCTTTATTGTGCCCCATGATCTCCAGTGCGCGGTTGGCAATGACTTCATTGGCGTTCATGTTGGTCGAAGTCCCGGCACCGCCCTGGATCATGTCCACCACGAAGTGCTCGTGGAGCGCTCCTTTCAGGATTTCATCGCATGCGGCAGCGATAACCTTCATCTTCTCTTTGGCCAGCACGCCCAGTTCGCTGTTTGCCATGGCTGCGGCCTTTTTCACGTAGGCGAGGGCATTGACGAAGTGCCTGAAGTTCTTGAGCGGGGTGCCGGAGATGGGGAAATTCTCGAGAGCGCGAATCGTCTGAACCCCGTAATAGGCATGATTAGGCACCTCCCGTTCGCCCAGGAGATCGTGCTCCCAACGGACGTTCTGGAGCGAGTATTCCGGCGCGCTTTCGCCCAGAAGTTTCTCCGAGGTGTAGCGGAGGCGTTCACTGATGCGGCGCGCCACCTGGGCGACCATCCGGTAAAAGACCTCCGGCTTGCTCTGGCGCACGGCCTCCAGCTCGCGCCTGGGAATCTCATACACCACAGCACCTTTCGGCGCAAAGGCGCCGGTGGAGTGGGCGGAGTCGTCGAGCAGGGCGGCTTCCCCTATCAGTGCACCGCGTCCCAAAGAAGCCAACTGCACCTGGTTCCCATGCAGGCCCCTGACGATGTCCACCTGACCTTCCACCACAAACCCGATCCAGAGCCGCGGGCTCGACTCATGAAAGAGCCATGCCCCCGCAGCGTAGGTCTTCAGTTGGCCCTTCTTCGCAATGCCTCGGAGATCCTGGGGCCGCACGCCGATATGGGCCGCGCCCACCTCGATCATCTCATTCAGGGCAGGCTTGGGCGTCTTCCTTTTCATCGATTTCATGGGCTTTCTCCTTGATTAAAATATGAAAACGGAATCCCTTGTTTCTTAGAAGATGATTTTTGCAACCAGCAAACCGACGAAAATCGCTGTTGCCGTCGACACCAGGCCCGGCAGCAT
>JBFYYO010000380.1:0-2613 GCA_041310025.1 Syntrophobacterales bacterium | reverse complement strand
CGTGAACGTGCCGTCCTTCCTGGCTCCGAGCCTGGCGCGCGCTTTCATCCCGCGGCCGAGGACCGTGCTCGTCATGACCTCTTTGCGGCTGCAAATGTAACGGACCGCAACGCCGGGCACAGCTCTTGCCACGCAGGCCACCAGGGGCTCTATCGTGACATCTGATTTCCCTCCAAAGCCTCCACCCAGGTACAGGACATGCACACGAACATGCGCGTGGGGAAGCGCGAACATCTCGGCCACGGTTTGCTGAACCGCGAAGGGAGCCTGGGTGCTGGCCCAGATCTCCACCCGATCCTTTCCTTCCCACCGGCAAATGGCGCCATGGGGCTCCATGGCAGAGTGGGCGCTCAGTGAAAACTCGAACTCTCCCTCTACGGAGACCTCGGCCTCCTTGAAGCCAGCGTCAATGTCGCCCTTCCTCAGCCTGTAGTGGTGGAAGATGTTTGTCCCCGGCTCCGGGAAATAGGATCCGAGGTGGCGATACTCGCCGAGCCGCTCATGAATCAGGACAGTTCTGTTGCGCGCCGCTTCCGCGGGGTCCAGAAGAACAGGAAGCGGTTCAACCACCACCTTGATCTTTGGCAACGCCTTTTTCGCGTGATCGAGAGTGTCTGCAATCACCGCTGCCACCGGTTCGCCGCCGTGTCTCACCTTATCCACAGCCAGAGGCCGCTGGTCGTAGAACCCGGCCGCTGAAAAGAAAAGGGGATAGTCCTTGCCTGTGACGACTCTGACCACCCCTTCGCTTCTTTCCGCTTCAGAGGTGTCTATGGATTGAATCCGGGCGTGGGCAAACTCCGGTCTGAGGATCTGGGCATGAAGCATCCTGGGCAGTTTCAGGTCGGCCACATACTGGGCCGCGCCCGTCACCTTCGCATACCCGTCCGTCCGCTCAAAGCTTTTCCCTATGTAGCGAAAGGCCATCCCTCTTCCCTCAGTCCTTTCTTCTAAGATCCTTTTTCCTCTCTTCGGTAGGCTTTAAGCAGTCCCGCCGGCACAGAGGCTTTTCTGGACACGCTCACCAGAGCCACAATGGTGAGAAGATAGGGGATCATGAGGAACACGTGGAAAGAGAGCTTGAACCCCAGGCCCTGAAGCCTGAGTTGAAGCCCGTCCAGGCACCCGAAGATCAGAGCGCCCAGCGTGCCCTTTACGGGATCCCAGTTTCCGAAAATCACCATGGCGATGGCCACCCAGCCTCTCCCGCCGATCACGTCGATGAGGAACATGTTCTGATGGGCCAGGGTGAGGAAAGCCCCGCCCACGCCCATGAGCGCCCCGCCGGCCACCAGGCAAAGCGTGCGGGTCAAGGCGACGTTGACGCCCACGGTGTCCGCCACGATGGGATTTTCACCCACGGTCCGAATCTTGAGCCCCACGTTGGTCTTGTAGAGCAGAATGGAAAGGGCCGGGACCAGGAGCCAGGCGATGTAGGTGAGGCTGTACTGTTTGAAAAGCCCCGGCCCGATGACCGGGATCTCCGACAGCCAGGGAAGGGCGATCTGCTGGAAAGGCTTGACCGTCGGAGGGACCGTGGGAGACCCGAAATGAAGCCGGTAGATGAACATGGCGAGCCCTGCCGCAAACAGGGTGATCCCGAGTCCCGAGACATGCTGGCTCAACCCCAGGTGAACCGAGAGAAACGCCATCAGGAGCCCCAGGGCCATGCCCACAAGCGCCGCCATGAACACGCCGAGCCAGAGCGAACCCGTGGAGATGGAGACCAGGAACCCGGTCATAGCGCCCATGAGCATGATCCCCTCAATGCCCAGATTGAGCACGCCGGAGCGTTCGGCAAGAATCTCGCCCAGAGTGGCAAAGATGATGGGGGTTGCCATTCTCATCATGGCTCCGATCAGTCCTGAGATAAAGGCCGCTTCGAGAATCTGGTCCATCATTTCCGCACCACCCTCACCCGGTACTCTGTGAAAAGGAGAAAAATGAGCATGATCATGAGGGCCATGCCCTGGATCACCTCGGCAATGTAAACGGGCACGCCGGTCATGCGGCTCATGGTTTGCGCGCCCACAATGATGATGCTGAAAAACAAGGAAGAGAAGAGCACGCCCACGGGGTGCAGGTTGCCCAGCATGGCAATGACAATGCCTGAATAGCCGTATCCCGGCGAGATATCCATGATGAGGCGATACTGGAGAGCGCAGAGTTCCCCCACGCCCGCAAGGCCGGCAAGCCCGCCGGAGACCAAGGCCGTCCAGAGGATCACGGCGTTCGTGCGGATGCCGCCAAACCGGGCGGCCCGGAGGTTAATCCCCACCGCCTTGTTCTGGTACCCGAAGGTGGTCTTGTTGTTGATGAACCAGATCACCAGCACCGCGAGCAGCGCGATCAGAATGCCCAGGTGAAACCGGGAACGGGGCATCAGAATGGGGTACTTGGCGGCTGCGAGGATTTCCGAAGATCTGGGCCAGCTGGACCCGGGCTGCTGGAGAGGGCCGAAAAGCAGCGCCCCCATGATGTGAATCATGACGTAGTTCAGCAGGAGGCTGGAGACCACGTCATCCACTTTCAGCTTGGTCTTGAGAATGGCCGGGATAAACGCCCAGAGCCCGCCGGCAAGGAAGCCGCCCACGATGACCATGGGCAGGACCA
>JBFYYO010000379.1:0-2891 GCA_041310025.1 Syntrophobacterales bacterium | reverse complement strand
CAGCGGGTACGCCTGGGATCAGTTTTTTGGATGTGATTCGTCAGTGTTCTTTTCTTCGATAACTGGTTCCCTCCAGGATGAGGACCTCCGAGCGGTGTACGAGACGGTCGGCTATCGCTGTGGCCACAGTGGTGGAGTCAAAGATCTTCCCCCATTCGGCGAACGGTAGATTGGTCGTCAGAATTGTCGACCTTTTCTGGTGCCGTGCGCTGATGACCTGGAAGAAGAGATTTGAGCCCTGCTGTCCGAGCGGAAGGAACCCTATCTCGTCACAAACCAGGAGTGCCGGTGACTGATAATATTCGAGTTTTTTAAGGAGCGAATGGTCGGCTTCGGCGGCGATCAGATGATTGATCATATCGACGGCGGAGGTGAAAAGGACCTTGATGTTGGCATTGCAGGCCTGGGCGGCGATGCATTGGGCCAGAAAGGTCTTTCCGGTGCCGGGATTTCCAATCAGGATCACGTCCATGCGTTCTTTAACGAACTCGAGGCTCAAGAGATTGAGGATACGGGTCTTTTGCTCCTTTCGTGACTTGTGGTGGTCGAAGTCGAACTGGTCGATGGTGCGTTTTTCAGTGAGCCTTGCCTGCTCCCATCTGAGCTTGACGGCATTGAGCCAGCGACGCTCGAGCTCGAGGTCGGCCAGGCGGTTGAGGGTGGTGAGGACTCCAAGATTTTGTTCTGCGGCATCCCGCACGGCCGGTTCCAGGTTTTGCACCATGGCTCTGAGCTGCAGCCTGGCGAGTTTGTCCTTGAGGTGATCGAGCTCAGTCATGGTGATTTCTCCTTTTGAGAGCGGTGGCATCGTAGTCGGCGAGGTTTGGCTCCTGGAGGCGAATGCGGTTCAAGGCCTCCCGGTTTTGGATTTTGACCGGGGGATGAATCCTTTTAGGGGTCATGTCCTGGTAGAGGATGTTTTCGATGTAGTCGGCGCCATAGGCTCTGTGTGTGAGGGCTCGTCTCATGGCATCCAGGAGGGCGGATGAGCCGTACTCATCTTTCAAGGCCAGGAGTTTTTGGACATTCTTCTTGAGGGGTGCTCTGGTTGCAGCCATGTGCTCGATATAGACCTTGGCCTCCTCTCCAAGACTCATGAGAGTCGCGGTATCTTCGGAGAGCCATTTGAGGTTTCGGCTCCGACGCGCGGCATCCACGTGATGGGGGGACTCGATGCGCTCCTTGCGCCCCCACGAGCGCTGGTGGGTGGCCACGGCTTTTTCCTTGAAGTAGACGGTGAGGGTTTTGTTGTCCGCCCTGGCCATGACGGATCTTCCGACGAGCCATGGGGGAACCGAGTAGGTGTTGGCGTCGAAAGTGATGGAAAAATCCGAGTGGACCTTGGCTGGCGCGGCATCCCTGCAGTCGGGTAGGATATCCGGTAGAGGCCTCATGGCTTCGGGTTTAAACCGATCCACGGGACGCTCGCCGGTGGTGGCGTGGACCCTTCGGTTGGCCACCTCATCGCGCCAGCCTTCGGCCTGGGCTTGTACATCATGGAGATCCTTGAAGCACCGCACGGGCCAGAAATTGTGACGGATGTAGTGGATGGCGCCTTTCTCCACCTTTCCTTTTTCATGGGCCTGGCCCACGTTGCATGGGATGGGCACCACATGAAACGGGCGCAGGAAGTCCAGAAAGGCATCGTTGAATCGGACGAGGGGGCCGTCACGCTCGGTGACCGCGGTCAGCATATTGTCGTGAACGAGCTCCGCAGGTGTTCCCCCAAAGAACCGGAAGGCATTGAGCAGAGCCCGGTGGAGGGTCTCCTGCCTTTGGGAATGGGTGAACTCGAGATAGAGCATCCGGCTGTGGCACTCGATCACGGCCAGAACGTAGAGTTTGCGCAACGTTGTGCCATAGCTCAGAGATCCGAAATGGCCCCAGTCGAGCTGGACCTGAACTCCTGGCTGGGATTCAAACCGGATGAAGGCTTCTTTGGGTTTGGGGCGGACCTTGCGCAGATAGTCTCTCAGGATACTGATTTCACCGTCAAAACCCTGGACCTTGAGACGCTGGTGGATGACGGTTGCCGAAACCTCGCGGTCTTTTTCCAGGAGCTCGTGGATCTGGTCCTTGAAGGCGTCGAGTTTGCTGGGCTTGACCACGGTGGCCCTCGCCGGGTTGGGATCTGCCAGGTACTTGCTCACGGTCTCTCGATCCAGATGGAGGGCTTTTGCGATCCTTCGAATCGAGAGGCCGCTATCTGCCATGCGGTGGATCTCGAAGATGACTCGGCGTTCAATCATGGTCACCTCCATGAGCCCCGATGGGATCCCTGAGCCACCACAGCACGGCCTATTATGGGCTCATTCGGGAGCGAGAGTACCTGGAAGAGAGTGCCGTCGAAAGCCAGCAGATCCTGGTCGATCAGTCCGTCTCGGGCCTCAATGTAGTCGTCGGCGGTGATGTCCAGAAGCGAGCAAAGCTTGTCGTAGCTGTAGTAGGAGAGCCCATGCCGGTCTGAAGCGAGCACCAGAAGCACGTAAAGGAGCCGCTCCTGGGGATGGAGGTTCCTCCAGAATCCGGCACGCAGAAACCGAGATAAAGGCAAAGCTTCCTTCGATCCTTCGAACCCTCTCGGGGAGCAGCAGCTTTTTTTGAATCATGGCTTTTCTCCTTTCGGGCAGAACGCTAACACGTCCCTTGGGGCCGGAGCTATCGAGTCCTCTTTTGCAATCGCATCCCGATAGGGCTAAGAGGTTGGAATGATGAGGACTTTATGTGCTGACGCGTCCATTTTTGCAATCAGGGGGAGCAGGTAATAGATGGCTGGATGCCCGTATGGCGCGGGCTGGAACGCGTCCATTTTTGCAATCTCGCCACGGGGCCGTCTCAGGCTGTTGCGGTAGCGCTGCATGAGGCGGTTGCGCTCTCCCACTGCGGGGTGA
>JBFYYO010000378.1:0-2650 GCA_041310025.1 Syntrophobacterales bacterium | reverse complement strand
GAAGTAGCCTGAAGGCTCAAGCTGGAGCTTGTCGCTCAGATCCTCTTTGCCGTCGTAGGCATCGCCGGTGATCTTGACGCCGGAGACCTTGTAGCGCTCCCCTTCCTGAACAGGCACCTCAATGAAGAAGCCGTCCTCCCGGCGGGTCACTTCCGGTGTGCCGATCTTCGCGTCCATGAACCCCTTGTCGTGGTAGTAGACGGTCAGCCGGTCCACATCGCTATCGAGGATGTCCCGCTGGAGAATCCCTCGATCCGTGAACGTGGAGAGGAGCCAGTCCTTTTTCTTGGTTTGCATGACTCCCCGGAGCTTCCGATCCGAAAAACTCTTGTTGCCGTTGAAGCTGATTTCCTTGACGTAAACCTTCTTGTTCTCGTCGATGTCGAAGGATACCAGAGCCTTCCGCGGGTCCTTGGGAAAGGTGATGCTACTTTTCACATCGGCTGCGAAGTAGCCTTTCTGCTGGTACAGTTTGAGAATCTTTTGGACGTCGTCGTTGACCTGGCTGCGGGAGAGGAGCGCAAAGGCCTTGGTGGACAGGGCCGCCAAGATATCCTTGTCTTTGATCTTTTTGTTCCCGCTCACCTTGACCTCGGCAACCGTTGGGTTCTCCTGGACCACGAAGGTCAGGATCCTGCCTGCCGGGCCATCGCTCATCTCCGCATCCACCTTTTCAAAATACCCCATTTTGTAGATGCTCTTGATGTCGTCGCTCACCACGTCCGGTCGCACAACGTCGCCCTGTTTGCTCTTGATGTTGAGCTTGATGGCTTCGGCTTCAATGCGGTCGTTGCCGCGGACCTGGATCTCGCCAATGACGCCTTTGGCCGCCACGTGGGAGGACATCTGCTGAACCAGGGCCTTGGTGGCCGAAGCCAGATTCTCAGCTCCCGTCTGCTCGATGAACAGGTTTTGAGTCTGCTTGGTACCGAGCACATCCACGACCTTGGCGTCCAGACTGATGCTGTTTCCGATCTGGTTGAAGCTCCCAAAAACGGCATATTGGGCGTTCAACCTGGCCGCAATGGATCTCGCCTGGCCTTCGGATTGCACGGGCGAGGTGCGCAGCCCCCGGTCGATGGACGCGGAATCCACCGTCCGCATGCCTTCTTCGTTCATCTGAGTGGTCAACAGGCTCTGGATGGAGGTCTGGATGTTGGCCTGGTTCTCCGGAGTGTTGATCAAAAACGGCAGGACGGCTATTTTTGGGGACTGATCCTGGGCCCACGCCCCGGAGACCATCACAAAGCAAAGCATCCAAGCCCACTTACGCATGAACACACTCCCCCCTCACTCGCTGCCAGTCTGCAGTTGATTCTGCCCTTCACTCATCACCTGATCCAGTTGGTCGCACTTCCCGCCCCACCTGCCGGCAGGAGTCTCTCATGCCAGTGGGGCTGACTCCTTGCTCGGGAAGGCACCTGAGTCTTCATGCGACTCCTCACGCAACTGCCCGTCCACCAGCCGCAGGGTCCGGTGCATCATCGAGGCGAGCTCGTGGTTATGGGTCACGATCACCATGGTCAGATCCAGCTCCTCGTTTAAACCCACCAGGAGCTCATGGAGCTTTCTTCCGGTTCGACTGTCCAGATTACCGCTGGGCTCGTCCGCCAGGAAGAGACTCGGCCGCAGAGACAGCGCTCTGGCTACGGCCACCCTCTGCTGCTCTCCACCCGAAAGCTCTCCGATGCGATGATGAACCCGGTCGGTCAATCCCAGCCGCTCGAGGAGGTTTAAGGCCTCTCCTCTCACGTCCTTAAGGGGCAGCCCCGCAATGAGACCCGGCATCATCACGTTCTCCAGGGCATCGAACTCCGGGAGCAGGTAATGGAACTGAAACACGAAGCCGATGCGCCGATTCCTGAAGTTGGCAAGCTCCTTCTCCTCCCAGAGGAAAACATCGCGGCTTTCGTAGAGGACTTTGCCCGCGGTCGGGCGCTCCAGCGTCCCCAGGATATTCAACAACGTGGTCTTGCCGGCCCCTGATGCTCCCACAATAGCCACACGCTCCCCGCCACGGATCAGCAGGTCCAGATCCTTGAAGAGCTCGATAGATTGCGGGCCGCTCCCGAAGATTTTTGCCAAACCCAGGGTCTGCACTTCGACCCGATGGTTCCGGTTATTCATACCGCAGCGCTTCCGCAGGATCCAGCTTCGCCGCCTGCCGCGAAGGGTAGATGGTTGCCATGAGGCTGATCAGGATGGCGGCGAGCGCAATCAGCCAGACATCCAACGCATTCACCTGAACGGGCAGCGTGGGAATGTAATAAATTTCCGGGGGCAATTCGATAAACTTGTACCTTTTCAACAGGGCGCACAGGGAAAAACCTCCGAAAAGGCCAAGGATCGTTCCCGAAACCCCGATCATCAGGCCTTCCATGACGAAAATCTTACGAATCCTTGCCGTGGTGGCCCCCATGGCCTTGAGAATCGCAATGTCCCGCGTCTTCTCCATGACCATCATGATCAACGAGCTCACGATGTTAAACGCTGCCACCAGAATGATCAATGTCAGGATGATGAACATCACCACTTTTTCGAGCTTCAGGGCGGAAAAAAGGCTGTGGTTCATCTGCATCCAGTCCCGGACGTATAAGGGGTACGCCAGCTGAGAGCGCAGATTCTCGCCGACCTCCTGCGCGTCGTAGAT
>JBFYYO010000377.1:0-2671 GCA_041310025.1 Syntrophobacterales bacterium | reverse complement strand
AAAAAGGTGGATAAAATCGGGATCGCGCCTCTGACGAGCATGTTCTTTTACGGGGAAAACGTGAGCCAGCGCCCCATTGATGACTTTAGACCGGAAATCCACGACTCGGACGGGCTCTCCATCGCAACCCGTTCAGGCGAATGGATCTGGAGACCCTTGTACAATCCCCGTACCCTTCTCATGACCTCCTTTCATGCACCCGATCCTGTCGGTTTCGGCCTTATCCAGCGGGATTTGGATTTTGATCATTACCAGGATCTGGAGGTGCGCTACGAAACGCGGCCGAGCATTTGGATCAGCCCGGTAGGAAAATGGGGCAACGGCCGGGTCGAGCTCATCCAGATTCCCACAGACAAGGAGATCAATGACAACATCATCGCTTTCTGGGTACCCGATCGCCTTCCGGAAAAAGGGCAGCCGATCTGGTTTTCCTACCGGATGCTCTGGCATTACCCCGGCCCCAGCCGGCCGCCTTCAGGCCGTGTGACGGCCACCCGAATTGCCAAGGGAAGAAATGACAAGACAAAGGTGTTCGTGATCGATTTCGCAGGAGAACGGCTGGATGCGCTCCCGGCGGACAAACCTCTCACCGCGGTCATCAGTGTGGAGCCCCGGGGAAAGCTCATCGAGCAACAGCTCTACAAGAACAGTGTGACCGGCGGCTGGAGGCTCGTCTTTCAGGTCAGCTTTGATGATCCCAGTTCCCTGGAAAAAGTCCTGCCCGCTATCCGAAAGCCTGTCGTGGAACTGCGGGCTTTTCTCAAACTGGGAGACAATGCCCTGACGGAAACCTGGAGCTACGCTTATCAACCGTGAGGAATGCCGATGAGCCGTGGCCAACCACTTCATGATAAGAATTGGAGGAGGGCACAGCAGCGCGTCCTCGCGTATCTTCAATTTTTGAACCTGTCTTCGGTGGAAACCCTCGAGCTGGCCCTGCAAGCGTTGAATCAAGCCAGATCCCGGCTGGAAGATTCTCCGGAGTCCCACCCTATCACGGAATCGTGGCGGGCCCTGCAGGCGATCCTCGCTGAGAGAGCCTCCCCTGCCACGCAAGACCTTGTCTCTCCGGAAGGCAAGCTCCCTCCATTGACCGGAATCCACGGCCTTTGCGGGCAGATCCAGTCCATGCCCGCGTTGAATCGGGGATCCATGGTGCCCGGCAAATTAAGATGATCCGGATCGTTCAGGACAGGAGTTCACGGTTGGTTCTTGGAGAAGAAAAATCTCAAATGATGACCTCGGGCCATGGGCCATGAATCTGACCTCTTTCGACAAACCGTGGGAGAAGGCTGCACGGCTCAGGAGGCTTCTGCTCCTGGCGCTCATCATCACCACCTCGGTGATTGCAAGCGGCCACATGGCCGACATCCTACCCCACCGGGGCGCTACCCGCTTGGAGTTTGTCATTGTCATCGTCTTTGCCACACTCTTTGCCTGGATCTCCATCGGCTTCTGGGAAGCCATGGCAGGACTCTTTACGCTGGCCCGGCGCGTGGATCGGTTCTCCATCACCCTGGGCATTGAAGGGGATCTGACGCTGGAAGGGACCGGGGCTCGGACGGCGATTCTCATTCCCGTGGCCAATGAGCAACCGGACCGGGTGTTTGCCGGCATTAAGGCGACCTACCAGTCTTTGGAGGACACCGGCCAGATCCGGCATTTCGACTTCTTTGTCCTCAGTGACTCGAGCGACCCTGACCGGTGGGTCGAAGAGGAGATCGCGTGGGCCGAGACCTGCCGCTCCCTTCGGGCTTTCAACCGGATCTTCTATCGAAGAAGGCGGGTGAACCTCAAGCGCAAGAGCGGCAACATCGCCGACTTCTGCAGGCGGTGGGGCAAGAACTACCGCTACATGATCGTGTTCGATGCGGACAGCGTGATGGCCGGGGAAAGCCTGGTTCGGATGGTTCAGGCCATGGAGCGGCATCCGAAAGTGGGCATCCTCCAGACCGCCCCTCTTGCCGTGAACCGGGAGACGTTGATTGCCCGCACCCAGCAGTTTGCCAACCACGTGTACAGCTCCATGTTTGCAGCGGGACTTCACTTCATTCAGCTCGGCGATTCGCACTTCTGGGGGCACAACGCGATTATTCGAGTGGAGCCCTTCATGCAGCACTGCGGGCTCCCGGAGCTGCCGGGCAAGCCTCCGCGGGGCGGGTTCATCATGAGCCATGACTTTGTCGAGGCGGCCTTCATGCGAAGGGGTGGATGGGAAGTGTGGCTCGCCTATGACCTGGGCGGCAGTTATGAAGAGGTTCCCCCTACCCTGCTCGAAGAGCTGAAGCGGGATCGACGGTGGTGCCAGGGAAATCTCCAGCACATCCGCATCGCCTTTGCCAAGGGATTGCTTTCCGCCCACCGCGCCCTGTTCCTGCACGGCGCCATGTCTTATGGATCCTCCCTGCTCTGGTTTGTGTTCATCACCCTCAGCACAACCGCGGCGATTACCGAGGCGTTTCGCACTCCGGTCTATTTCCCTGAGGGTCGCACCCTCTTTCCGGACTGGCCCGTGTGGCATCCCCAGTGGGCTCTCACGCTTCTCGGGACCACGGCCATCATTCTCTTCATGCCCAAGCTGTTCAGCATTCTCCTGATCATGTTCAAGAGCGATCAGGTGCGCAAGTATGGCGGCAGGCTGAAACTCCTCGCCAGCCTGGTTTTGGAGGTT
>JBFYYO010000376.1:0-2734 GCA_041310025.1 Syntrophobacterales bacterium | reverse complement strand
CCGACATGAACACGTTGATCGACTTCCTCTTGCCGGGCGTTGGAAACTCCGGTGCCGCCGCATGGTTTCTCGACGCTGCCCTGAAGAGCTTTGTCATCCTGGCGTTCGCGGGCGTGGCGAGCCTCGGCCTTCGACGCGCCTCGGCCGCGTCGCGGCACATGGTGTGCGCCTGACATGGGCGTGAACTGATGGGGTGAGAGTCCCCTGTGCGGGAACACGGTTGTCCACCCGGCCTTCATGGCTGGGAGGATGACGCAAGCACTAGACAGAAGCAACTGCGGGATCGTGAGGTCCCGTGGGAAGGAAGCCTCAGTCAAACCTGATGAGCCGACGAACAGAAAGGTCATATAAGGCCGACGGAACGGGCAAGCTGGCACCACACAGCGAAACCCCGAGTTCAGTTCCGGAGGTAAATGATCCGGTTGCTCAGGGAGAGTTCACGTCCTTACTCAGGGAGATCTGTGCTCCGGGCACGGCGGCAACGCCGGGCGCGGCGGATCGAGAGGTCCGTCGTGAGGGCACAGAAGTCAGCCGAGGGCATAGTAGTTCCGAACCTTCGGAGCGAAGGCCCAAACTGGTCGGAAGCGAATCGACCCCGGCATTACTGGCATCCGCGTCAAGGCCGACCGGCCCAGCGGAAACAGGGATGACGGATGGGAAGCATGGAAACGCTTCAGACGATCTATTGGAACAGGTCCTGTCCCGGGAGAACATGCTTCGCGCATGGAAACGGGTGAAGGCCAATGGCGGGGCACCAGGCATCGATGGGATGACCATCGCGGCCTTCCCCGTCTTTGCCCGTCAACACTGGGAGCGGATCCGTTCGAGCCTCATGGCAGGCACGTATCATCCGGCGGCGGTCCGCCGGGTGATGATACCCAAGCCCAACGGGGACTTGCGCCCCCTGGGCATTCCGACGGTCCTGGACCGTGTCATTCAGCAGGCCATCGCGCAGGTGCTCACGCCCCGGTTCGATCCGCACTTCAGTTCGCACAGCTACGGGTTCCGCTACGGTAAGCGGGCGCATGAAGCGGTGCGGGCGGTGGAGGCGGCGAACCAGGCGGGATATGTCCACGCGGTGGATTGTGACCTGAAATCCTTCTTCGACACCGTCAACCACGAGCGGTTGATGAATCTGCTGGCCCGACGCATCGCCGACCCGCGGGTGCTCCATCTCATTGGACGTTACCTGCGAGCCGGAGTGATGCTGCCGGATGGACAACGGGAAGCGACGACTCGAGGCGTACCGCAAGGTGGGCCGCTTTCGCCGTTGCTGGCCAACATCATGTTGGATCCGCTGGACCAGGAACTGGAGAAACGCGGTCACCGTTTTGCACGGTATGCCGATGACTTCCTGATCCTGGTTCGAAGCGCCCGTGCCGCCCGACGGGTCATGCAGAGCGTCATCGCGTATGTGGAGGGCCGGCTCGGACTGGTGGTCAACCGCCAGAAGAGTCAGGCCGCGCCTCTGGCCCGATGCACCTTTCTGGGTTTCGCCCTGCGGCGGGGCCAGGTGGTGTGGACGGACAAGGCGTATCGGCGGTTCAAGGAACGGATCAAGGAAATCACCAGCCGCAGTTGGGGCGTTTCGATGTCCCGACGGCTGGAAGAGTTACGGCGCTACGCGGTGGGTTGGCTGAATTACTTCGGTATCAGCCACACCTATCGTCAGGTGCTGGAACTGGACCAATGGCTGCGGCGGCGGGTGCGGCTCTGTTACTGGAAACAGTGGCAACGACCCCGCACCCGGCGGCGGCATCTCATCTCCCTGGGCATTCACCCGGACGAGGTGATGAAGGCCAGTCGCTGCCGTCGCGGCTACTGGTGGATGAGTGGCAACGGAATCGTGCAGCGCGCGTTGAACAACGCGTGGCTGCGGGAGCAAGGCGTACCGGACTTGAAGGCACAGTGGATCGAAATGCATTACGGAAAGCAGAATCCCAACTGGGACCCTGCCTCCGTGAATCTGACCGGAACCGCCTGATGCGGACCCGCATGTCAGGTGGTGTGGGGGCCGGGAGGTCAATCCTCCCGGCTACCCGATTCGATGCTACTCTCTGAGCTTCTGCTCTATCCATGCCGGGTCCTCCCGGAGATCGATAACCGCCCACACGACTGCAACCTCGCGATCCACCGTGTAAAAAATCCCATAGGGAAAGACCTTGCTCAGGAGGCGGTGGTAGTCCTGGTAGTGAACTTGGTGGATGCCGGCGGATACTCGCAGCCCTTCGATGTCCGCACGCAGGCAGGCGGTGAAATAGTCACCGAGCCCCAGCTCCTGTGCCTCATAAAAAAGAAACCCCTCATTCAGATCCTGAAGCGCGTCCTCGGAAATCCGAAGCCTCATCATGCTCTGCCAATGGTGGCCTTCACTGAATCCCACTCCAGAATCCTGGCCGTGCCATCTCGCACCCTTGCTCGGCGCTGATCGAGGAGATCCTTCTGCCACTGAGGGATATCCGAGCCTTCAAACCGGGTCCGCATATCTTCCCAGATCGCCTCCATGATCTGAATCTTCGTGCCGATCGGCAGAGCTTTGACTTCTTCCGTTGTCATGGGCAAACGATACCGCCACTCGCAGAGCTGCGCGATCTTCTTTTTTGAATAGAACGCGGAACGCAGCCATGCCCGCCCACTGGCGTTCGACGAAACCAGAGGCGGTCACCCGGAATTAGATGTCATGGTTGGGCCTTCTCACTGATTGATCGCGGCGCTTGCCGCGTAGTATTCCGGT
>JBFYYO010000375.1:0-2739 GCA_041310025.1 Syntrophobacterales bacterium | reverse complement strand
TCAGGTCGATGCCGTGCTTCTTGATGCGGTGCCACACCGTAACGCGGTTGACCCCCAGGAGCTTCGCCGTCTGGGTCTGATTGCCCTTGCATCGGATGAGCGCCTTCAGGAGGGCGTCCTTTTCGGCCGAGGCTTCCTGCTGCGGGATGGGCTGAGCCAAGGGTTCCGGGCTCATGACCGGGGACTTCATTTTCACCGGCAGGTGCTCGGCACGGATGAGGCCGGCTTCAGCAACCACGAACGCATATTCCAGGACGCCCTTGAGCTCCCTCACATTCCCCGGCCAGGCATGCCGCATGAAAAGCTCCAGGGCGTCTGAGCTGAGCCCCGTGATCTCCTTGCCGCTCTTTCCCCGCAGGTGGCGGATGAAGTGGTCGGCCAGGGCCGGAATGTCCTCCAGCCTCTCCCGCAGGGGCGGCAGATGGATGGGGATCACGTTGATCCGGAAGAAGAAATCCTCCCGGAATTTGCCTTCGGCCACGAGCTGCTCCAGGTTCCGGTTGGTGGCCGTGATGATCCGCACGTCGACCGCGATGGGACGATGGTCCCCCACCCGCTCCACCCGCTTGGTCTCCAGGGTCCGGAGCAGCTTCACCTGAATGGAGAGGGGCAGGTCCCCGATTTCATCCAGAAAGATGTCCCCGCCGTCTGCCGCCTCGAAACGACCCTGGCGGTGGCTGTAGGCCCCGGTGAAGGAGCCCTTGACATGCCCGAAGAGCTCGCTTTCGAGAAGCGCTTCATTCAGCGCTGCGCAGTTCAGCTGGATGAAGGGGCCGTCACACCGCTTTCCCAGGGTGTGAATGGCATGGGCAACCAGCTCCTTTCCCGTCCCCGTCTCTCCGAAGATGATGAGCGGGGCCTCGCTCTGGGCAGCCTTCTCGATGAGGTCGTAGACCTTCTGCATGACCTTGGAGGCGCCGACCATGCCAAAGAAATTGGGCTGCTCCTCGAGAAGCCTGGAAAGCTCGACGATCTTCTGGTCCCTCCGGTCGATCTCCGTGATGTCCGTAACGGTCTCCACCGCCCCCAGCAATTGTCCCTCGGAGTCCCGAAGGAGGGACGCGTTCTTGAGCACATGGACGCAGGAGCCGTCCTTGCGCACGAAAAAGCAGGACTTGCGGTTGCTCTCCTCACCCCTGAAAAGCTGGCACCAGTGCCCCATGCCTCCACTTCGGACCCGCTCGCAGGCATCACAGTGAAACATGGCGCAGGACCGCCCGATGAGCTCCTCCCGGGAATAGCCGGAGATCTCCTCCAGGGCGTGGTTGACCATGAGGATGGTGCCGTCGGGGGAAACCAGCAGCACACCGTCGTTCATGGTGTTGATGATTTCCTTCAGATAGCGGTTCATGTCCACTTCGTTCATGGCTGGAGCTCTCCGGATAGAGCAAGTGTTGAACATGTGTTTAAACGTTTAAATAGACCAACACTCCCCGGAAGACAACACCCCTGAGCGCCCATTTTAGTAATCTATTAAAATCATTTGCTTTCTTTCAATACCCCCCTCGCTTGTCGGCTGGCATCGTTATTGCCCTATGCTTTTGTCGAACGTGTATTGCGGCGGCGTCATTCAGGAGTTGATCATGCGGTCCGACGAAAAACTGGATCTTTGCGGGTTCATCAAACCCTACTGCCTCCTCCAGTGCAAGTCGGTCCTGGCGTCCATGAAACCGGGCTCCATTCTGGAAATCAGGGTTCGGGACCCCGAAACGTACAGCGACCTGCTGACCATCCTCGAGCGCACCGGGGAGACGGTTTTGAGCAGCAGGAGAACGAAGAAGGATTTCCTGCTCCGGGTGCGCAAGGTTCCGGAGGCCCGGCACGAGCCCCCCCCCACAGAGGAGGATTGCTGAAGAATGGCTCCTCATAAGATCTTGATCCATATTTCCGACCGAGACAAATGGGCCGCCGCCGTGAAGATGGCTTCGGCGTCAGCAGCTTCCGGCACATCGGGAGGACTGGAGGTGGTCATCGTGGCGGATGTCTTTGCGGGTGCGGTCTGTCTGGCCTGTGACCGCAAGCTTCGGACCGAGATGGAGGCGTTCTGCGCGGCCGGGCACCGGATTCTCGCGTGCGAGGAATCGCTGCGAAACCTGAACATGCGCCCGGAAAATCTTCCCGAATTCATCGAGCGGGTGCCGGCGAGCCTCATGGAAATCGTGGCGCTCCAGGATGCCGGATTTCATTACATCAAGATCTGAAGTGTCAGTAAGGAAGAAATCAAATCCCAAAGTGAAGGAGGTGACAACATGGGCAAGATGCTTTTCATCATTTCCAATGGGTTCGAGAAGGCGGGGCGGGCCACGCGCGCCTTCCAGTTTGCCAAGGTGGCCTGCGAAAAAGGCCACGGCGTCAAGGTCTTCCTGATCGACGACGCCATCCACTGGGCGCAGCTCGGCATGGCCGAGGGCGTGCGGGCCTCCACGGGAGAGGAGATGAAGCCTTTCCTCGACTACCTGATGGGTAACGGGGCGGAGCTGATCGCCTGCAAGGCCTGAGTGGACCATCGGTATTTATCCCCCGATGAAATGGTTCCGGGGGTACGCATCGAAGGGGCACCGTTTCTCATCGACCTGATGACGGACTATCAGACCATGACGTTCTAGACGGAGGTCGGAAATCAGAGGTCGGAAATCAGAGGTCGGAGGTCAGAGGTCGGAGGTCAGAGGTCGGAGGATGCAGGTTGAAATATCTTCAGAGCTTCGCCATCGAGCAACCCGAGATCCTGGACTCGAAACC
>JBFYYO010000374.1:0-2745 GCA_041310025.1 Syntrophobacterales bacterium | reverse complement strand
CTCCTCCATGGCCTTGAACGTCGCCTCCTTGGGCGTGAGCCCGTGCTCGATGTGGTGCTCCACCGCCTCCACCACCACGATGGCGTCGTCCACCACGAGGCCGATGGCGAGGACCAGCCCCATGAGGGCGATGGTGTTCACCGAAAAGCCGATCATCGGGAAGAACATGAAGGTCCCGACGAGGGAGACCGGAACAGCCAGGGCAGGAATGAGTGTCGCCCGCCAGCCCTGGAGGAATATGAAGACCACGATGATGACGAGCACCAGGGCTTCCACGAGGGTGTGGAGGATCTCCTTGATGCCCTCCCGAACGGACTGGGTGGTGTCGAGCGAGACGACGTAGTCCAGATCCGCCGGAAAAGACGCCTGCTTCACCTCTTCCATGAGCTTTTTCACGCCGTCCACGGCCTGGATGGCGTTGGTCCCCGGAAGCTGGTAGAGGGCCAGGACGGCGGACGCTTTCCCGTTGAGCCGTCCGTTCATGGCATAAGTCTGGGAGCCGAGCTCGAATCTCGCCACATCGCTCAATCGCACGAGAGACCCGTCCGGGTTGGCCCGCACCACGATCCGGCCAAACTCCTCAGGGGTTTCCAAACGCCCCTGAGCACGAATGGCGTAGGTGTATTCCTGGCCCGGAGGCGCAGGCTCCCCGCCCACCTGGCCTGCCGGGTTCACCGCATTCTGCTTTTTCACAGCATCCACGATCTCGGGGATCGTGACGCTGAGCTTGGCCAGAACGTCGGGCTTCACCCACATCCGCATGGCGTACTGGCCGGCCCCAAAAACCGTAACGCTGGCGATGCCGGGCACGCGGGTGATCTGGTCGTTCAGGTTGATGTAGGCGTAATTGGCGAGAAACGTGGCGTCGTAGGACTCGTTGGGAGAGAATAGCGAAACCAGCATGAGGGGCGACGACGTGGATTTCTTGACCGTGATGCCGTAATCGCGCACCTCTGAAGGCATCTTCGAATCCGCCTGGCTCTTGCGCATCTGGGCCAGCACCTGGGCGATGCTCGGGTCCATCGAGACGTCGAAGTTCACGTAGAGCTTGAGCTCGCCGTTGTTGGCGTTGAGCGAATACATGTAGTTCATGTTGTCGACCCCGCTCATCTCCTGCTCGATGGGGGTGGCAACGGACTGCTCAACCGTCTGGGCGTCGGCTCCCGTGTAGAACGTGTTGATGACGATCTCGGGCGGCACGATGTCCGGGTACTGGGCGATGGGAAGCCCCAGAATGGACACCAAACCCACGATGACCATGATGATGGCGATGACGATGGCCACGATGGGCCGGTTGATGAAGAACTTAGCCATGGAAGGACCGCCTTTCGGTTGGGGAGAGCTTTAAGCTCATTTCACTTTCGGCACCACCTTCATGCCGTCCTTGACCTTCTGGAGGCCTTCGGAGACGATGCGATCACCGGGCTTCAGCCCCTCGGTCACGATCCAGAGATTGTCCGAGCGCTCGCCCACCTTGACGGTCTTCAATCGCACCACGTTGTCGGCATCCACCACCGCCACCTGGTAGCGCCCCTGGAGCTCGGAGACCGCACGCTGCGGAACCAGAAGCGCCCCCGCCTCCTGTTTGATGACAGCCCGGATCTTGGCGTACTGCCCGGGGCGCAGGAAGTTGTCCGGGTTGGGAAAGGTGGTCGCCACCTTCAAGGTGCCCGTCTGGGGATCCACCTGGCGGTCCGCATAGGCGAAGCGCCCCGGGTGCTTCCAGGTGCTCCCGTCGGCCAGGATGAGCTCGAGGGGCATGCGGGCCTCGCTCGAGGATGACCGCCCCCTTCCTTCCCCGGCCAGCTGCAGGTATTCCGTCTCGCTCAGCGAAACGTGCACCTTGATGGGGTCCACGGTGGAGATGGTGGTCAGTGGTTTGCCCTGTGGCGTTCCCACCAGGTCGCCGATCTGGGCGTTGGCGAGCCCCGCGATGCCGTCGATGGGGGATTTGATCTTGGTGAATTCCACTTCGAGCGCCGCCTTCTTGTAGGATGCCTTGGCCTGAAGCACCTGAGCTTCGGCCGCCTGGACGGCTCCGACGGCGTCGTCCTTGTCCTTCTGGCTCACGGCGTTGGCCTTGGCGAGGGGCAGGATGCGCTTCAAGGTAGCCTCACTGGTCTTGAGTATGGCTTCGTATTTGGCCAGAACAGCCTTGGCTTCATCCAGGGCGGCCTGGAAAGGCCGCGGGTCGATCTCGAAAAGCAAGTCCCCCTTGTGGACGAAATCGCCGTCCCGGTAGTTCTGCTTGATGAGATACCCCTGGACCTGAGCCTGGATGGTGGCGTTCACCAGTCCGTCCGTGGAAGCCACCCACTCCTTGAACACGGGAAGGTCCTTCTGGAGGACGGTCATGACTTCCACTTCGGGCGGCGGCGGGGTTGTGCCCGGCTTCTCCTGCGCCCATCCGGTCTGAAAAGCGGCGAGGGCAGCGCATACAAACAATGAAACCCATTTAACTTTCACGTCTTTCCCCCTCTGTAGATGGCCATTGACAGGATTCATTGATCCTCAATCTTTGGAATAAACGTTCATTGTTATCGCAGCCGGGCGGGACCTGATTTCTGGAATTGATTGAATAAGGCTCAGCACAATCATGTAAGGTGCATTGGGACCCCGCTGGAGATCAAACGGAAGCCGCACTCGCTGGATCCACTCCTGTTCCTTTCGCCCCATCACTGTACTGCGCTATGAGGCAATTAAGCAGGATTCCCGGGGAAGCGCAAGTTGGACTTTGGTCCAATA
>JBFYYO010000373.1:0-2760 GCA_041310025.1 Syntrophobacterales bacterium | reverse complement strand
CTTCCTTCATTGCCCCTGGACAGGACATGATAGTAAGCCCCTCCATACTGTATCCGCCACGGTCTAGCCAACGTTATTAGCCTCCTGAATTCCCATCACCTCTCTACGATAGATTAATTCACAATTCAAGATGTGACCCCGCCAGCCTATCGATTTTAGAAGCGTAGTGACATCCCGGTAGTCGCCCTCCTTCTTTTTCAGCACAGGGGAGGTGTCAAGTGAGGCAGGCAGTTTTCGCCAACCTATCCCTGACACAATTCCAACCCTTTTCGCATCCTGATCTATGCTCGTGGGAAGTCTCACCACCCCTTCCGCAGCGCCTCCAACTGGCTGGCGGAATCCAGAACCCGGCTGCATGACTCCCAGTCTACTTTTTCAATCCGGTCGTAACGCATTTCGAAGGGGTGACGTTTTGGCACGGCATCGATGACCCGGTTGGCCTCCTCTTCGTCCCGCAGGGCGGCGGCGACCCAAACATCTTCCAGAGTGTCGGGGATCTGGCCGAACATGTCCCGTATATTTGCCAGGCGTTCGGAGAGGAGCTGATGGACTCGGTCCTCCACGGAACCCCTGTAGCGCATGTTGTAGATCAGGACCTCGGATCGCAACTGCCCGATTCGCTGAATTCGCCCTTTGCGCTGTTCCAGCCTGGTCGGATTCCAGGGAAGGTCCAGATTGATGAGGGACCCCAGACGCTGGAGGTTGAGCCCTTCCGACGCTGCTTCCGTTCCAATCACCAGTCGCAACTCCCCGGTGGTGATTCTTCTTTTAATTTCATCGCGGTTCAAGCGGCGGAATTCGTCCTTCTCGATGATCCCCGATTTTGCGGCGCCGGCATAGACGGCGATTCTTTCATCCGGCATCCGTCCGGATAGCTGGCGGCCAAGCCAGAGGACCGAGTCGTAGAACTGGCTGAAAATGATGCAGCCCAGGGATAGCCAGCCACCGGCGACGGTATCGTTCGTTGTGAGAATCCGCTCCACCTGGCGGAGTTTCGGGTCCTCGTCGCGGTTCTCCTCCAGGATTCTGAGGAAGCGACCCAACACCTCCCGTTCCTCATGGGATAGCGGATAGATGGAGGATAGTTTCTCTTCCTCCTCGTTTTCCCCTTCCTCATCCGCCTGATCACCTTGATGTTGATTCCCAAGTATTTTCATCGCAGTCAGGCGTCCCGCCTCGATGGTGCTGCCGACCCGGCGCAGTAGGATCGTCTTCATGAAGCCCGAATTGAGACCGGGCCTGCGGGCCAAAATGTTGCAGAATTCCTCGGCGGCGTTATAAGCGTCTCCGAGAAAAGCGGGCAGCGCGATGGCCTCTGCGTCGCTCTCCCCGAAGAGGCGCACCTCGATCCGCTGGAGATAGGGCTCATTGGTTTGGGGATCGATGGTATTTTCCAGATAATCGCGGGTCCGCCGCACGATGCGACGAATGAAGGGGTTGTGCTTCGGGAAGAAGTCGCGAGACAGGTGCTTGATCCGCTGGCGATCCGACCTCGACAGTTTGTAGAAAGCCTCCGGTGAAACCCAGTGCTCGGACGGATCGATCTTCAGGCTCCGGCGGAGCAACTGAAGATCCATGCCCTCCTCCGGGGGCGGCAGGGGGTCGCGCATCCACTCCCATAGATCCGTCGTCTCCTCGACGGGCCGGGTCTGTTCAAGGACCAGGTCGATCCCCTCCCGCGGTCGGGTCCGCCAGCGGCTGTACAGGGAACCCAGTACCCCGTTTTGCCCCTCGTTCAGGGCGTTCAGGAGATCCCACGCCTCGATCGGGTCGAGTTGCACCGGCGTTGCCGTGGCCAGCAGCAGGCTCCGGGTTCTCGGGGCGATATCCATCAAAAAGCGCAGCAGGTTGTTGGGCTCGGCCTTCTCTTCCCGGTGCGTGGGGCCGAGATTGGATCGCCTGGCCCGGTGGGCCTCGTCGAGAATCACGCATTCGTAGTCGAAATCCTTGATCAGATCGACGGTTTCCGATCCCCGGATGATCAGCCCGTGGACATGATACCGATCCGGCGGGGGCATTTCCTCATCCCCTGGGGGCCGAATTCGGGATAGGCCACCCCTTGCTCGTCGATCCACTGCCGGCCGTTCCACCGCGCCGAGGGCATCTCTAGGAGATTCCAGAGCTCGTCCTGCCACTGGGTCATCAACGGCTTGGGCACGAGTATGAGGACGGGCTTGTTGCCATAGAGGGCCATCAGTTTGGCTGCGAGAGCTAGTTGGACGGTCTTCCCCAGACCCACCTGGTCGGCCAAGAGATACCGGGCTCCGCCTTTCTTATGGGCGTCGAAGGCCAGCTTGATGAAGGATTTCTGGTGCGCCCAGAGGCCATTTTCCCGGCGGTAGATGGGCAGCTCCACAATCGGTTCGGCCGGCTTGGCCTCTTCCTTCTTCCAGGCGTCGATATCCGGGACGACGACCCGGTGGATCAGCCGGGCCACGTCCTGGATGACCGCCTCCGCCAGGTCCATCGTCAGGGGGGAGGACCACAGGGCGTCGAATTCCTCCTGCACCCAACGGACGCCCTCTTCGCTTTCGTCCAGCCAGACCAGCTCATAGTTGCTGACCCAGGCCGTCCGGGACTCGTTGGCGCTGCCGATAAAGCAGACCTGCGATCCGTCCGTCCGGGTGATCACGTCGGCCTTGCCGTGGATCAGGCCGAAGGCCTCGTCGGGGAGAACTTTCACCTTGAGAAGGCCACTGCTGAGAAAATCATAGAGCCGCTGAAGCCTGGCCTTCATGGATGCGCCGATCTCGGCGGGAA
>JBFYYO010000372.1:0-2784 GCA_041310025.1 Syntrophobacterales bacterium | reverse complement strand
TGCAGCTTCGCGGCCGGTGTGTTCACAAACCTGTCGCAGGATCACCTGGACTTCCATCAGGACATGGAATCCTATTACCAGGCCAAGGCCGCCCTCTTTCGCGACCATCTGGGAACAGGACACAAACAAGGAGTCGCTGTCATCAATCGGGATGACCCCTATGGTTTCCGTCTGATCGAGGAAACGGCCTCTGAAATCTGGAGTTACTCGGCACTGCGGAAAGATGCGAGGGTGTGGGTGAAATCTGCTGAATTGACACCCGGAGGCATATCTGCTGAACTATATACCCCCGAAGGACCTCTGCCCGTTCACTCGCCTCTCATCGGACGACTGAACCTCTACAATCTGGTGTGCGCCGCCGCAACAGCCCTGGCCCTTGGGGTGGAGCGGCATTCGATAGTGGATGGCCTGGCGGCAGTGAGCAGCGTGGACGGGCGGCTTGAACGGGTGGCCCTTCCTCCGGGTGTTGGATATGAGGTCGTGGTGGACTACGCGCATACCCCGGACGCCATGGTGAAGGCCCTCACCTGCCTCCGTGAGATGACGCGGAACCGGTTGCTGGTGGTTTTCGGATGCGGCGGGGATCGGGATCGGACCAAGCGCCCGCTTATGGGCGAGGCTGCGGCCAGGTTGGGGGATGTGGTCATCGTGACCAGTGACAATCCACGGAGCGAAGTGCCGGAACGGATCATCGAGGAAATCGTCAATGGTGTGCGAGCAGCCAGAATTCCCTACGTGGAGCCCTCCCGATTGCCCGGCAGGAAGAAGGGATACACGGTTGTGGCGGATCGGAAAGAGGCGATCCGGAAAGCCCTGGACTGGGCGCAGCCGGGCGACGTGATCTTCATCGGGGGCAAAGGACACGAAACGTACCAGATCGTTGGCTCGGAGGTGCTTCCATTCGACGACCGCCAGGTGGTGAGGGATTTCTTTCGTGTGTGAACGGAAGTCGGAAGTCGGAGGTCGGAAGTCGGAGGTCGGAAACTGGAAACTGGAAACTCGAAACTCGAAACTCGAAACCGGAGACCCGCATGGCATGGAAGGTAGCGCAGCTCGTGGGTGCCACGGGCGGGAATCTCATCCAGGGTGACCCGTCCGGAGCGGTGCGGTCCATCACCACCGACAGCCGGAAGATCGGGCAGGGGGACTGCTTTGTGGCCCTGCGGGGGGAAAGGTTTGACGCCCATGATTTCGTGGGCCAGACCCTGGCCGGTGGCGCAGCTGCCGTGGTGGTGTCCTCGACCCGGCCGGAGTGGTTGACGGGAGGGGGCGAGCCGCCGGCCGTCATCGAGGTGGCCGACACCCTCCACGCTTTGGGGGATCTGGCGCGATTCCATCGCCGCAGGTTCTCCATCCCCGTTGTCGGCATTGGGGGGAGCAACGGCAAGACCAGTACCAAGGAGATGGTTTCCGCCATATTGAGCTGCACGCACACGGTCCACAAGAACCCGGGCAACCTGAACAACCTCATCGGCGTGCCGTTGACCCTGCTCGATCTCACGGAGGACCACGAGGCGGCGGTCATCGAGATGGGCATCAACGTGCCGGGGGAGATGGAGCGTCTTTCGGAAATCGTCCAGCCCACGGTGGGGCTCCTGACCAACATCCACCCGGCGCACCTGGAAGGCCTGGGGTCGCTGGATGAGGTGCTCGACGAAAAGGGCAAGCTACTCTTGTCGCTGGGAAGGGAGGCTCTCGCCGTCGTCAACTGGGATGACCAAAAGCTTCGAGCCCTTTCGGCACGACTCGGGTGCCGAATGATCCGTTTTGGAGCCGGTCCCGAGCCTGTTGAGGTGAGCCTCAGCGGTCGAGTCACTCTCGAGGATGGTCTGAGCTGCTTTGAGGTCAGCATGGGGTCGAACATGGTGTCCATTCGATTGCCGGTCCTGGGGATGCACCAGGTGCAGAATGCCCTCGCCGCGGCGGCTGTCGCGCACGGACTGGGTGAGTCGCCCGAGATCGTTGCCCGCGGGCTGGCGAGCCACCGGCCGGTGCGGCAGCGCATGGAGACGCATTGCCTGGGTCGCGGCATGGTGCTCATTGATGATACGTACAATGCCAATCCCCGGTCCATGGTTTCCGCGATTCATGCAGCTCGTGAGGCTGCGCCCCCCGGCGCCCGGCTGATTGCGGTCCTGGGCGACATGCGCGAGCTCGGACCCGAGAGCGCTGCTTTGCATGAGGACGTGGGGGCGCGCATTGGTGCGATGGGACTGGATCGGCTCATCACCCTGGGAGAGCTCAGCACGGGGATCCAGGCCGGTGCCCGGAAGGCGGGCATGGGAGGATCGGCGTGCTGGCATGTTTCGAGTCATGAGGAAGCTGTACAGAGAGTGTGTGAGAGCATGGTGGAAGGGGCGTGGATCGTTGTGAAAGGGTCCAGGGGCATGACCATGGAGAAGGTCGTGGCCGGAATCCTGGATTTCGTGAACGCTCCGCCCGGAAACGCCTGACGGTGGCAGTGGTGAGGGAAGGAAGCGTGGTGTCGGATTCTACCGAACAGAAGAAGGTCCTGGTGGTCGGAATGGGAGTTTCGGGCCGGGCCGTCTGTGAAGTACTCCTCAACCGGGGAGCGCAGGTGGTGGCCACGGATCTCGGCTCCCGGGAACGGTTCGGGACCGCGCTCGACGCGCTGGAATCCAGGGGGTGTGTCCTACGCCTGGGGACACATCTTCTGGATGATTTCATTCAAGCGGATCAGATCGTGGTGAGTCCCGGGGTGCCTTTGGATCTCGGACCCCTCAAAGCCGCCGCGGAAAAGGGGGTGGAGATCATCGGGGAGCT
>JBFYYO010000371.1:0-2794 GCA_041310025.1 Syntrophobacterales bacterium | reverse complement strand
CCGATGGGATTCCAGCAGATGCTCCTCGCGTGGAAATCCACATTGGTCCATGATTCGCAGCCCATTGGGGACGTTGTTCCAAAAGATCTGCACCCAACGGAGAAGACCGCGGCAGATGCCGCAAGAAGGGCTAAAATCCGCTTCCTCGACGTGAGAGGGCTCTCACGTCCCCCCGTGCCTTTTGGGGGAGGATTGCTCTTCGTCCCGGAAGAGTGGGTCTAACCGGCACACTTCGGAGTTGAGGCGTTCACCAGCATATATGTGTCAATGGGCGTTAAGGCGCTTCAGTTTGCTAAGTTCGAGGAGCCGGCCGGACCCCCGAGCCCCGCCGGTCGCAAGGCGTGAAATCGTCCGGGACAAGAGAACGACAGAGCCCTCTTGGTCACATTGTCAGCTGCATGCACCTCCTACAGCCAGCAGATATGTTTCAGACCTTTGGCTCGTCGGTTCGTAATCCATGCTGTCCGGACACTTCTGAGCTCTATTTCCCCAACTGGGGGATAAATACTTTAACAATAATGCCCTTTCCAATGTTGTCCACAATCTCTATGTGTCCTCCGTGCGATTCAACAATCTTCTTGGAGATGTCGAGCCCCAGTCCCGTTCCCTCCTTCTTGGTCGTGAAGAATGGCAGGAAGACGTCCTGGCGCTGATTAATGGGGATTCCACACCCGCAATCCATCACCTCGATGTGCAGGTTCTTGCGTCTGAGAAAAGCCTTGACCGTGACCGTCTCTCCTTCGGGCGAGGCTTCGATGGCATTGGTCACGAGATTGATCAGAACCTGCTTCATCCTCATGCGATCTAAAGAAACCGGCTGGAGATTTTTGGAAAGCTCACATCGCACTGTCACTCCCCAGTTTGACGCGACGGTTTGGGCCAACGCAAGGGTCTCCTTCAACAGTTCACCGATGTCCTCCCTGGCAAGGTTCAATTTCATGGGTTTTGAATATTCGAGCATGTTTCGGACCATGCTCTCGAGACGCCGTGTCTCCTGGACCACGATTTCAAGCTTGTCTCGATGCGGGAAATCTTCATCGAGCTTCTTCAGAACGAGGCTGCTGAAACCCCCGATGGAGATGAGCGGCGTCTTCATGTCGTGGGCGACGATGGCCATGGATTTCCCGATGGTGGCAAGGTTCTCGGCCTCCCTGGCGCGTTTTTGCTCCTGTCTCTGGGCCAGGACCACCCTTCCCAGGATGAGCGACGCCAGGAAGTAGACCAGGATTCGCAGCATCCGGTTGAGGTCGGCAGCGGAAAGTCCCTCCCAATGCATGACAAGATAGGGCAGAAGCAGGAGCGACACGCCGAGGGATGTTGCCAGGCCGGCCACCAGGCCCTTCCACAAGCAGGCAAGGACGATGGGGATGAGCAGGAGCTCGAAGAAGACGATGTCGAGGTGATAGAAGAACACGGCTTCGCGGTCTATTTGCGTCACATAGAGGAGTACCGTGATGACCAGCACCAGGACCCACACAATCAACACATGCGACTTGCCCTTCTCCATCGCTGCCGCAAGCTCCGAATTTCTCTCACTGGCGAACCGCCCTGACCGCGGGGCGGCAAAACAAACCATGAAAGCGTGGTGACGTCATTCCCGCATGTGCCATCGGCGTCACACGGAAACGCCTCACTTCCGTGTCATGACAAGCCATTTGCCTCGTGCTCGTCAGTTATTCCGGGGGGGGTGGGACATCTCCAGGAGAGTAAGAAAGAGACTCCGACCCACCCTGAGGTGAGTTCCGACCCTGGTACTGCAGCGAATCTTGTCTGGTGGGCAAAGGCGATAGCGTTGCCCACCGAGAGATGCCGTTTCAGGGTTTGGACGGACGAGATCACCACCCAGCCATGCCATGGGGCATCATTTCTTGCTGCAGCAGTCGTGCAATCGGGCCCAGATGACTGCCCGGATCAACGGTTTCGCAAGCTGGGGCCTGGGAAAAAGCAAGCGGCTCACAGATTTGGCCCGGCTTTCCTAGAGTTTGACCAGGTCGTAGGCACGACTGCCGAGGCCGAGGGCCTGTCCGTACTCCAGCTGGTGCTGCCAGTCGATCTTGGGGTAGACGGCGCGGACCTTGTCCCGGGCGGCTTCGGGGTGATCGGCGAGACAAGAGGATTGAAGCACCGGCTGGGCATTCACGAGGTCCACCGAAGCCTGGTCGATGGCCACGGGGTCCCGTGAGGCCAGAACGCCGATGTCCGCCACAATGGGAGCATCCGAGTGCGGGTAGCAGTCGCAGGCGGGGGAAATCTGGGTCAGGAAGTTCACGAAAAGCGACCGCTCCTCCTTGCCCTTGAGCGTTCCCACCGTGTACTCCACCATTCGTTCCATGAATCGGGGCAGGTCCCGCTCCCAGTTGATGCCGATAGCTCCCTGGGGACAGGCGTGGATGCACATGGCGCACCCCACGCACTTTTCCTGGTCGATCTCGGCCACTTGAACGGCCTTCTCGTGGGGACGCGGTGCATCCGCAGGACGCTCGACGAGCTGGATGGCCCCATGGGCACACTGGTCGCGGCAAACCCCACAGCCAATACAATCCTTGGCGATGACTTCCGGAGCGACTTCCGAATGCTGGGCCATCTTGCCTTTGCGTGATGCGGAGCCCATCCCGACGTTCTTGATGGCCCCACCGAAGCCCGCCGCTTCATGCAGCTTGAAGTGAGCCACGGAGACCAGGGCATCGGCCCGAGCGATAGCCGAAGCCACGTAAGTGACGTCGCAGTTTTTCAGATCGACGGGCACGGCCACTTCATCGCGCCCGTCGAGGCCGTCCGCCATCACCAGCGGCGC
>JBFYYO010000370.1:0-2798 GCA_041310025.1 Syntrophobacterales bacterium | reverse complement strand
ACGGGAAACGAAACTTCTGATCCTTAACGAGTATAGCTCACCGCACCCCGACAACCCGGCAGGAATTCTCTGCGCTCCGTTCGAAATGACAAAGGGGCTTTTCGGACAACCTCCTGGTACCGGAGGGCGCGAGTTGATGACCCGCTCCGGTGGGCACGTCGTTTTGTGCCCACCACAACGGCAAACGGATTTGCGCCCAGCTTCACGGAAGTCGCACGAAGGGGGAGTTGGTGAGACTCCCCCTTCGCTGGTGCATCAGCCGAGGATGGCTTTCAGGTCCTCGTCGGGCGTGCTGATGGGCATGATGTTGAAGTTCTTGACGAGGACATCGAGCACATTGGGGGTCACGAAAGCCGGAAGCGACGGCCCGAGGCGGATGTTCTTGATGCCGAGATGGAAGAGGGTGAGGAGAATGGCCACGGCTTTCTGCTCGTACCAGGACAGGATCATCGAGAGGGGAAGATCGTTCACGCCCACGTTGAACGCCCCGGCGAGGGCCACGGCGATCTGGATGGCCGAGTAAGCGTCGTTGCACTGTCCGATGTCCATGAGCCGAGGAAGCCCGCCGATGGTCCCGAGGTCCTTGTCGAAGAACCGGAACTTCCCGCAGGCGAGGGTCAGCACCACGCAATCCTTGGGGACTTTTTCCACGAATTCCGTGTAGTAGTTGCGGCCGGGCTTGGCACCATCGCAGCCGGCCACCAGGAAGAAATGGCGGATGGCCTTGCCCTTCACGGCCTCGATCACCTTGTCGGCAACCCCCAGGACCGCGTTCCTGGCAAAACCGACCATGACCTCCTTGCCGTTGGAATCTTCGGTGAACCCGGGGAGGCTCAGGGTCCTCTGGATGACCGGGCTGAAATCCCGGTTTCCGATGTGCGGGACGCCCGGCCAGCCCACGATGCCCGACGTGAAGATGTTCTCGGCATAAGCGCTCTGGGGCCTCTGGATGCAGTTGGTGGTCATGAGAATGGCGCCCGGAAACTGGCTGAATTCCTTGGCCTGATTCTGCCAGGCCGTTCCGAAATGGCCGTAGAAATGGGGATATGCCTTGAGCTTCGGGTAGCCGTGGGTCGGGAGCATCTCGCCGTGGGTGTAGATGTCGATGCCCTTGCCGGCGGTCTGCTTGAGGAGCTCATCCAGGTCCTTGAGGTCGTGGCCCGAGACCAGGATGGCCTTGCCTTTGCGGTGACCGAGCGGGACTTTCGTCGGGACCGGGTGCCCGTAGGTGCCCGTGTTGCCGGCATCCAGGAGCTCCATGGCCTTGAGGTTCACTTCGCCGCACTTGAGCGTCAGCCCCACCCAGTCGTTGAGCCCGAGGTTTTTGTTCATCATGGCGACGAGGGCTTCATGGATGTAAGCGTAGACGCTGTCGTCCTCCTGCCCCAGGATCTGGGCGTGGTCGGCGTAGGCGCTGACACCCCGCAGGCCGAAGAGCACCGTGTGCTGCAGGGAGAGAATGTCCGGATCGATGGAAGGATCGGACTTCAGGCCGTGCTGTTCCCCTTGAGCGATCATACCTTCGAGAGTCGAAGCCGGGATGAATGTCGCGGCGTCCTCGGCAAAATCCGTCTTGCCCCCGGCAGCCTTCACTTTGGCCTTCAAACCGTCCCGCAGCTCCACGGCGCGCTTGATGAACACCGCGATGTCCTTGGGGTCGAAGTTCACGTTGGTGAGGGTCGAGAACATGGCCTCGCAGGTGAACACGTTGGTCTCACGATCATTCACGCCGACCTTGCGCCCCTCCACCGCGAAGAGGGCCAGCCCCTTCATGGCATGGGTCAGGAGATCCTGAAGGGCCGCAACGTCCGGTTGCTTGCCGCACACACCCATCTTCTCGCAGCCTTCACCTTTTGCCGTCTGTTCACACTGGTAGCAAAACATCGTTTTTCCTCCATGGTTTTAATGTCAGAATTGCTATTGCTGCTTCACGAACTCGCTCTTGGGGGCGCCGCAAGGGGGACAGACCCAGTCGTCGGGCAAATCCTCGAAGCGCGTCCCCGGTGCGATGCCGTTGTCGGGGTCACCCACCGCTGGATCGTACACATAGTCGCAGATGGTGCACACATACTTGTCCATGCGTCTCCTTTCCTGAGGTTGTCAGTTCTCCTGCGCATCGATGCGACCGTCCCGCAGGAGAAACAGCCGGTCCAGTCCATCAAACATGATTGAGATTAACGATAGCACGACGAGGGAAGCGGTCCTTGACACAAGTCAAACAGATGAATTTAAACACCAGCCCCACCTCTTCCATGGGCGAGTCCGGCCTGGTACAAAACCCGCCGCGATGACCCGATCCCACAAGCCGATCAGCCTCAGGGTCGCGATTCCCCGCACCCATACACCATGGGGCTATCATGGGGCAGTGTCGTTGTGATGCCCGGCGCAGCAGGGGATCCCGGCATTCCTCCTGCCAATCTGGAGGTCTCTCGCACTCCTCTGATGGACAGTCCGGAATGAAGCCTCGTTGTGTCCCTGGGGAGTCTTTCGCTCATGTCTCGCGTTTCAAACATTGAGCACGGATCGCATCGAGAAAAACGGGCCAGGCCCGCTCCACCTGGGCGGTGGCGTCGAAAGCCCCGTCGCTCAGGTGCCACAGGATGGCCGTTGGCTGCAGGAGGCCGAGAAACATGACCGAAAGCGTCTCCGGATCGAGCTCAGCCCGCACGGCGCCAGACTCCTGACCGTCTCGGATGATGCCGGCCACCTCCTGCAGGTAGCCCATGATGATCCTATGGAGCCGCGCTTTTCTGGCGGCGTTTCCCCCGTAGATGTCTTCGGAAAAGAGGACCCGGGGC
>JBFYYO010000369.1:0-2804 GCA_041310025.1 Syntrophobacterales bacterium | reverse complement strand
ACAGGAACGATCACCAAGAATCAGATGACCGTCCGCAAGATCTGGAGTGGAGGCCATATCTTTGATGTGAGCGGCGAGGGATATGAGCCTGAGGGCGAGATTAAGCCCGAGAGCGGGGATGCGGCAAAAGAACTCCCCGCGGACCTAAAAAGACTTCTTAAAATCGGCCTTCTTTGCAACAATGCGACCCTCAAGCAAAAAGATGGCCAGTGGGTCGTTGAGGGAAACCCAAGCGAAGGTGCGCTGATTGTCGCTGCGATAAAAGCGGCGATGAAAAAAAACTCCCAGGAAGAGGAAGGCAAACGACTGGCCGAAATCCCCTTCTCCAGCGACACAAAGTACATGGCCACACTCCATAAGGCAAACGACGGCAAGAAACATATCGCCTATGCCAAAGGTGCCCCCGAGCGGATCATGGAGTTCTGTTCCCACGTTCTCAAGGAAGGGGAACCCGTGGATATGGACGATCATCAGCGTAAGGAGATTGTTGATCAAAGCGAGCAGTTCGGGTCTGAGGCTCTGAGGGTAATGGCAGGGGCCTATCGAGAGATCCCGCGGGGCCGGGAGAAACTGGAAAGATCTGACATTGAGGGCGGCCTCATCCTGGCCGGCCTTTGGGGCATGATAGATCCCCCCCGGGAGGAAAGCGTCACGGCAGTAAGAGACGCCAAGGGTGCGGGCATCCGGCCTGTCATGATCACCGGCGACCACGCCGTGACGGCCCTGGCCATAGCCCGGGCCGTCGGGATTGCCGAGAACGGCGAGACCGTGGCCGGAAAGGACATTGATGCCATGGAGAAGTCTGCTCTGGCAAAGGCAGCCCTGGAAAACGGCGTCTTTGCGCGCGTTACGCCTGCCCACAAACTCAAGATCATGGAGGCCCTCAAGGAAGCGGGGCATGTGGTAGCCATGACGGGCGATGGGGTTAACGACGCCCCTGCCCTCAAGGCCGCAGATATCGGTGTGGCCATGGGCATGGCCGGCACCGAAGTGGCCAAGGAGGCGGCCGATATGATCCTGACGGACGACAACTTCGCAACCATCGTGCATGCGGTTGAAGAGGGCCGCGTCATTTACAACAATCTCCGACGCGTGGTCTTCTTTCTGCTTGCCACCAACCTCGGCGAGATCCTCACCCTGATGGCGGCCCTGATCATTGGGCTGGATCTGCCTCTCACGGCGGTGATGGTCCTCTGGGTCAATCTGGTAACGGACGGTGCCTGTACTGTGCCTCTGGGCATGGAGCCGGGACACGCCGACGTCCTCAAACGGCCGCCCAGGAACCCCAAGGAATTCATCATAGACCGGGTTGTGGCCCTGCGCATGGCCCTGCTTACGCCCATCATGGCCGCAGGCACCTTGGGGCTTTTCTGGTATTCTAAGGAAAGCGGCGGGCTGGACTATGCCCGGACCATAGCCTTTACCACGTTGGTGGCCTTTCAATGGTTCCAGGCCTTCAACGCACGCTCCGCCCGCCAGTCCGTATTCTCTATCGGTCCGTTCAGCAATCGCTGGGTTCTGCTGGGCGTTGGGATCGCAATCCTCCTGCAAATCGGAGCCGTCCAAACGCCTGTTGGACAGCTGCTCTTCGGGACTGTCGGGCTCTCTGCAGTGGACTGGCTTTGGATCGTCCTCGTTTCCAGTTTCATCTGGGTCGCCGACGAACTCTTCAAATTGACGGGCATTTATGGAAGGCCGGAGAGAAAAGCTGCCGTTCCGCGGACATTGGCTACAAACTAATGTGATGTTTGACAGTGGGTTGAACCCTATCTCCTACGTACTGTGTTTCCCGGCCGTGCTTGACAAGGTGCCGGTGCGAGATTTACACTTTCCGGTATCCCCTTATGGCTAGGGGTCTAAGGACGTGTGTATTCCGCCCTACTCCTGGAGGATCTGTTGGATTACACGCTAAAGATAGGCGGTGAGGCAGGGCAGGGCATCGACACGATCGGCGCCATTCTCTCGCGGATTTTCACCAGGGCTGGCTACTTTGTGTTCAGCCATCGGGACTACGAGTCACGCATCAGAGGCGGACACAATTTTTTCCAGATACGCCTTTCGGATGAACCAGTCGGGGCATCCCGTGATGCGATAGATATCCTGGTCGCGCTTGACAGGCAGAGCATCGAATTACATGAGAGAGAGCTTTCTGAAAAAGGTGTCATCGTCTATGATGCAGCCGCTATCAAAGAAAAGTTTAACAGACCTGCCTTCCTCGACGTGCCCTTCACAGAGACGGCCATCAAGCAGGGCGGCAGCAAAATCATGTCAAACACGGTTGCTACAGGGGCGGTGCTGGGCATGCTGGGCATGGACCTCGGCCTTTCTTATGAAGTGATTAAGGAAGAACTGAAAAAGAAAGATGAACAGGTTATCAACGCGAACCTTGATGCGGTCAGGGCGGGCCATGAGTTTGCGGTGCGGGAGTGCATCCGTTGTTCGTTCACTCTGGCGCCCCTCGGGAAGAAGAAACTGCTTATTACCGGGAATGATGCCATAGGGCTCGGTGCTGTGTTATCTGGCTGTAGGTTTTACTCAGCCTATCCCATGACCCCTTCGACGGGAATTTTTAATTTCATAGCAGGCAAGTCCCTTGAGCGTGGAATCGTGGTGGAGCAAGCAGAGGATGAGATTGCAGCCATTAATATGGCTATCGGTGCCTCCTTTGGGGGCGTGAGGTCTATGACCGCAAGTTCCGGCGGTGGATTTTCCCTGATGGTAGAGGGCTTGTCCCTTGCCGGCATGACCGAGACCCCGATCGTGATCGCGCTTGCACAAAGGCCGGGGCCTGCAACAGGTCTTCC
>JBFYYO010000368.1:0-2806 GCA_041310025.1 Syntrophobacterales bacterium | reverse complement strand
GGTGAACGTCCGTGGATTTGAAGCGGCTGTCGATGCCCTTGACGCTCGTTTCGATACGGCGGTAAGCTTGAATGCACGGGAAGACACGAGCATCGCGGCGGGGTGGTGGAGAGGAGGGTGTCCGAGACCTGATTGCGGCAATGGGCCGTCTTCAGAGTCGAGGGAAACAGGGGACAAGGGGAGGGGAATATGAAACGGGTGCTTTTCAGTTTGTTTCTGACGGTGACACTTCTGACCGGTGCAACCGCTGCCAGGGAAATCGCGGGTGTGGAAATGCCCGATTCCCTCAAGGCTGGAAACTCAGATCTACTGTTCAATGGGGGCGGCAGGCGGACCAAATTTGGAATGACGGTTTATGTAGGGGCCCTCTATCTCCCATCTCGGAGCAACGACCCACGAGCGATCCTGGCGGCTGACGAGCCCATGGCCATCCAGCTCCGTATCACTTCCGGAATGGTCACCAGCGAGAAGATGGAAAGCGCCACCCGGGAAGGTTTCGAAAACTCCCTGAACGGAGAAACGGCTCCCCTGAGGCAGTCCATCGAGGATTTCATCGGGGTTTTCAGGGAGAAGATTGAGAAGGGCGACGTCTATGCGTTCGTTTACAGTCCGGGAAAGGGGACGGAGGTCTTCAAGAACGGCAAGGTTTCCAAGGTGATCGAGAAGCTGGATTTCAAGAAGGCCCTGTTCGGGATCTGGCTTTGTGAAAGACCAGCCCAGGAGAGCCTGAAGAGGGAAATGCTGGGGTTATGAATCCATAAATGCCGCTTGCTTCGGTTGCGGTCAATCCAGACCATTTTCCCCGAAGCAGGGCGCGGATGTGTGAACCACCTCCGAGGTGACGGGTCGATGTTCACCTTGTGAGGGAATCCGTCACCTTGAACGCTCTCTCAGCCGCGCCGATTCATTCCCGAGGCCTGTTTTCATAGAGGAGCATCAGGTGGGCCAGAAAAGCTTCCGGCAGCTGGACGGTCCTGCGTTCCATGCAGTCCTGCACCTTGCGGTCCCTCTCATGGCAGCGAAGGTCTTTTTCAGACATCGGGAAGTCATTGCGGTTTCGGGTGGGGACAACGGAATTGCGCCTGCGTGGAGGCTTGGGGGCGAAGAGTTTCGCCAGAAGCAGCCGACATCGTCCCGCCTGCTCTCTCCAATGATCCGTGTCGTTGGACGGTTCCAGCTCATAGTGCTGGCATTGGTCACACGAGAATCCCGGCCAGCCTTTCCGAATCGCCAGGTCCAGACAATGAGAATAGTGCTGGCACAGAACGTTTCGGGATAGCGCTGCCAAGCCGTTGACTTGTGGGGACATCGTCGGATTCATGGAATTTCCTCCTCGACACTGTGCTCCGCAGACATTGAAGACGCATGGGCCCGGAAGACAGGCTCTGTGGTTGTCATCGTTTGGGTCGACCGGGAGTGAGCTTACGCGGCGCTCGGAAACGACCCACTGTGGTCTGGCTTTGAAGCGTCCCCATACAAATTTCACTGGGGAGACGCCTCTCTGCCAGTTGATCTCCATGCCACTCATGAAAGCGGCCAGCGACAGGGGATGCTCTGCCCGCTCCAACTTTCATAAATTTATTTTGCAATAGTCAGACCATTACAAAATCCTCGCAGCTGATGCGGCGACGTTCGACCTCCCTGTGTCCATCGCCTGTAAATGAAGTCGGATGAAAAGGGCTGTTCGCTTCAGTAAAAAGCGCGACTTCGGTGGTGAAAAACGGGTCTTCACGGACTTGCCATCGCCTCCCCGGGGCGAGGCCTCACTATTGTCAGACACCAGGCCTGGTTGAAGGGAAAAGCGGAACAAGTTGTTATTGCGAAAGTGACTCCCTCTTGTTCATAGGCCGGGAACAGCCCCGAGATGGGGGCTCGGGATGGGTGTGGGGAACTGATTCGCGTGCCCGGCCGGACATGTCGGGATGGGCCGGCTCATGGGACGCGGATGCGAGCATCTCGATCAGACGCTGAAATTTCAGACACCAACCAGACGGGGAGGAAGCCATGAAAGCAGCCAGGGCCTTGTTGTGTTTAGGGATTGTTGCGGGGTACATCACTGCGGGATGGGCCGCCGACCAGAAGAAGATCTCCATCGGCATTTCCCAGATCGTTGAGCATCCCGCCCTCGACGCCGCGCGGCGGGGATTCATCGATGCTCTCAGGGACGGAGGGTATGTCGAGGACGAAAACCTGACCTTCGACGTCCAGATCGCCCAGGGCAACATGGCTACGGCCAACAGCATCGCCAAGGCCTTCGTGGGCAAGAACGTCGATCTCATTCACAGCATCGCCACCCCCACCTCCCAGGCCTGTGTCAACGCCACGCAGAAGATCCCCATTGTCATTTCTTCGGTCACCGACCCCGTGGGAGCGGGTCTCGTCAAAAGCCTGGAACAACCCGGCGGGAATGTGACGGGGACCACGGACCGGAGTCCCGTGGATCGCCAGGTGGAGCTCATGCGCGAGATTCAGCCCCCAATCAGGAAGCTGGGGTTCATGTACAATGCTGGTGAGGACAACTCCGTATCCTCCCTGAAGCAGCTGCAGGCCGAGGCCGCAAAACACGGAATCGAGGTGGTGGAGGCGACCGTCAGCAACTCCAGCGGTGTGCTCATGGCGGCCAGGAGCCTCGTCGGAAAGGTCGACGCCATCCATATCCCCACGGACAACACGGTTGTTTCAGCATTTGAGGCCGTCGTGAAGGTTTCCACACTCCGGCGTCCGCAGCTGCTGCTCCTCGACGAGCACACGGCAGCCCTGGACCCGCGAACGGCCGAACAGGTGCTGACACTCACCCGCCAGCTCG
>JBFYYO010000367.1:0-2812 GCA_041310025.1 Syntrophobacterales bacterium | reverse complement strand
CCACCGCGGTGCAGCCCTTGTCCAGAGCGGCGCGCAGGGCTCGGGGCAGGTCAGTGTCGCGGTCGATTTCCAGCGTGCGAAACAGGACCGCGGGGTATTCCTGGGCGGCGCTCAGGAACAGCCCGAGCAGCCCCTCCGTCAGCAGCCGACCAAGAGTGTCGGCATCCTCCCGGACATGAATCATGACGACGCATTTCCTGGTGCGTGATTGGAGAAAAACCTTCAGGAGCTGAGAGAGCCCGGTGACCAGCCGCGAAACATCCGCCATGCCGGCCAACCGCTGTGACCCGTCTTGAGGCAAGGTGATGACCAGCCCTGCGAGGGAGGCGAGGCCCGAGATTCTCTCTAAGGTCCTGGTGACTCCCGCGGCGGTCAGAATGTCGTGGCTCTCTTCGCCAAGCCCCAAGTGCTCTGGCATAAATGGCAGGGGAAACGTATCAACACCGTAATCCTGGCGGAGCATGTCTCCCGCACTCTTGGCCAGTGCGTTATCCTGGTCCGGCGAGAGGAGGAGGACGGCCTCGCCTGGGCTCAATTCGACAGGTATGGAAGCTGTCGGCTCCACCGGGGCGAGTTTGAAAACGAGCCGCCTCAGACGCGTCTCATCCACTGACGGCTCTGGGGTTCCGGCCGGCGTAGCGCCGGGGTCAGCCGCCTTGGCGGCGGGCCGCTCGCCGGCGCCTTCCTGCCGGGCAACGATCGCGGAGATCCGCTGGGCGATATCTCTTACGGTGCGGACATGGATAAAGTCCTCCAATTCGATGGTGATCCCAAAGTGGCGTTCCGCGGCGTCCATGATGATCGGCAGACGGCTCGAGCGGACAGAGAGGTCCCTTCTGAGATCCATATCGGGTTGGATTTCGTCCCGGTTGAATCCGGTGGCATCCATGATGATGCGAATAATCGTCTCCAGGTGGTCCTGACGCTCAGGCACTTCGGCAAGGGCCGGGGCGGCCTGTCCGTCCGAGGTGGCCAGGGGGCGATCGAGAGAGCGGGCGGACCGTTCTCCGGCTGGGGCGTCGCGGCCAGACGCGGGAGCCTTTCGGGATGTTGGGAGGGAGACGAACCGCGGTTCTCCCCGAACCTGTAGATGCCCGTGAACGAAGAGCTGCGCCAGGGCGGTCCGGTACGTGTGGCTCTCCGCAGTGGGCAGGCAGGTCTGGAGGCATAACGGTTCAGGGAGTGTGTCGGCGATGAGATTGCTCAATATGTCGCCGGGGCCCACCTCCACGAAGAGCCGAATGCCGTAGTCATTCCATAGGGTCTGGACATTATTCATCCAATGGACGGTGGATTCCAGGTGGGCCATTAGGATGCGCCTGATCTCACCGGGATCTGAGGGATACGGTGCCATGGTTGCATTGGAGATGACGGGGGTCTGCGGGGAATGAAAGGGGATGGAGGCAACGTACGCCTCGAGCTCATCATGGATAACCCTCATGATAGGAGAGTGGAAGGCCATGCTGACCCGCAAGAGGGTGGACCGGTATCCCTTCCCCTTCAGTTTGTTACCAAGGTTTTTGACCGCCTCGGTGTTGCCACTGAGGACGACCTGTTTCGGTGAATTGATGTTGCTGATATGGACATCGTCCCGTCCCTGGATCATCCCTTTCAACACCTCCAGGGGGGCGTCCGTGGCCGCCATGACGCCGGGGTCCACGTGCATGGCCGCGGCCTTGTCCATGCAGAGGGCCCTCTTGTTCACGATTCGAAACCCGTCCTCCAGGGAATAGACACCGGCCAGGCATAGGGCGGTCAGTTCGCCCAAACTGTGGCCGGCCATAGCCACAGGGTGGATACCAAGAGTGATGAGGTATTGAGCCATGGCGTGTTCCACGGTGAACAGGGCAGGTTGTTGCCACCGGGTCTTCTGAAGGTCCTCCTCTCGATCGTGAAACAATAAGTGAAGGAGGTCGAAGTCCGCTGCAGCTGCAGCCCGATCCATCCACTCCTTGATGACGGGAAAGGACTCGTAGAGCGCCTGGCCCATGCCGGCATAGTGGGCCCCCTGTCCGGGAAAGACCAGAGCGAGCGGCGGCACGGGCAGATCCTCGGGGCTGATGAAGAGGCTCTGCTGCGCCAGGGAACGCGCCGCCTTGGGTGAAGCGGCCGCGGCTTCGGCCAGGGAGGCGGAGCGCTCGATGACCTTGAACGCCTCCTCTTCGGATTGTGACGCAACGGCCACCCGACAGTTGCGGCCGCCCATCTCAGTCCGGAAGAAAGAGACGCCCTGGACCGCCGCAGGGCCATCGGCCGTCTCTGCGGCGAGACGCGTCTCTCGGCCCGTGGAGACCAGGATCGTATCCTCACCATCCAGGGCCTGCTCCACCTGGACCACGTAGTTGGAACCTCCGAACCCGAAGGCATTGACCTGAAGCCTTCTTGGCCGGCTGTTCCTGCACTTCCAATCATGCGGCTCCGGTGCGATGACGAGACCCGATCCTTCCAGGTTGATTTCCGGGTCCTTATGCTTATAATTTATAGTGGGAGGAAAAACCCCAGCCTTCATGGCCATGACTCCCCGAATAAGACTGTTAATGCCCGAGGCGCCCAGCGTGTGTCCGATCTGGGATTTGAAGGAGGTGATCACAGTGCGATTGGATGAATTAAAGAACGCCTTCAGGGCACGGACCTCCTCCACGTCCCCTTGCCGGGTACTCGTGGCATGGCATTCCACCAGGTCCACTACATCGGGCTCATAGGGTATCCCTCGGAAGGAGGAGCGGATGGCAATCTCTTGGGCGACACTGGCGGACTCCACCATGCCCAGATGGTTGTTGCTTGCTCCCATGCCGGTCACGAAGGCATGGAC
>JBFYYO010000366.1:0-2816 GCA_041310025.1 Syntrophobacterales bacterium | reverse complement strand
AGGCCGGCCCTCCAGGAAGTGACCTTCTGCGTTCCCGTGGGGACACGGGTTGCGGTGATCGGACCCAACGGGGCCGGCAAGTCGACGCTTTTCAAAGCCCTGGTCGGCCTGCTTCCTCTGGACAGAGGACGCATCATGATCCACGGCCTGCCGCTGGGTCATCACCGGGATTGCGTGGCCTATCTGCCCCAGCGTGAAGAACTGGACTGGCGCTTCCCCGTGACCGTTGCGGACGTGGTCATGATGGGTCGCTACGGTCGGCTTGGCTGGTTCAGGCGGCCCGGAAGGCAGGACCGGGCGGCTGTGGCCGAGAGTCTCGAACGTATGGGGATCAGCGACCTGGCCTCGAAGCCCATTGGTGACCTGTCCGGCGGTCAGCAGCAGAGAGTCTTCTTGGCGAGGGCCCTGGTGCAGGAGCCGCATATCCTGCTAATGGATGAGCCGTTCACGGGAGTGGATGTTTCAACCCAGGAGGCAACCCTGGAGCTTTTTGACACCCTTCGGGAGCAACAGGTCACCGTTCTGATATCCACGCATGACCTGAAGCTGAGCGCGACCCGGTTCGACCAGGTGCTGCTGCTGAACCGTCGTCTGATATCCTTCGGCCCGGCGCGGGAAGCGCTCACGTCTCAAACCCTGGCCGAGGCATTCGGTGGCCAGGTTCTGTTCATCGACGGGGCGGTGGTGGTGGACAGGGCCGCCCATGTGAGAAAGCCTTACGCGGAGTAGGACCTTGATGGACTGGCTCTTTGAGCCCTTCACTTTCGGCTTCATGCAGCGCGGCCTTGTGGCCTCGCTCATGGTGGGCATCCTTTGTGCGGTCATCGGCTGCTATGTGGTGTTGCGCTCCATGGCCTTTCTGGGGGATGCCCTGGCTCACGCCATTCTGCCCGGTGTGGCCGTGGCGTATCTCCTGAAAGGCAGTCTGTTCGTGGGGGCCCTGGCCGCCGCCCTCCTCGTCGCCCTCAGCATAGGCCTTCTCTCGCGCCAGGGCAGCATCAAGGAGGACACGGCCATCGGGATTCTGTTTGCCGCCGCCCTCTCCCTGGGCATAGCCCTCATCAGCACGGCCAAGACCTACGCCATGGACCTGACCCACATCCTGTTCGGGAACGTGCTGGGGGTGAGCTCCGGCGACCTCTGGCTCACCGCCGGTGTGGGTCTCCTCGTGTTGGCCGCGATTGTCCTCTTTTATAAAGAATTCCTGGTCATCTCCTTCGACCCGGTCCTGGCGGCGACACTCAGGCTCCCCGCGGAGCTTCTTCGCACCCTCATGCTGGTCCTCATCGCCCTCACCATCGTTGTCTCGCTCCAGACCGTCGGGGTGGGGCTGGTCACCGCCATGCTGGTGACCCCGGCGGCGACGGCTTCCCTCCTGACGCGTCGCTTGCTCTCCATGATGGCGATATCAGCTGCCGTGGGAGGCCTCTCTGCCGTCATCGGCCTCTTTCTGAGCTACCATGTCAATATCGCCTCGGGAGCCGCGGTGGTGATGACGGCTACGTGCTTCTTCATTCTCGCCTATCTCATGGCCCCTCGCCGAGGAATCTTCTGGCGGCTCCTGAGAAGGCGGAGCACGGTGGACTGAAACGTCTCCAAGGACCTGCATGTACCAGGAATTACAGATTTTCACCTCCACGGTCATCGCGACATTCTTGGAAGCCTCGCCATTTCTGATGCGGGGCTCAATCCTGTCGGCCGTTTTTGAGATCTATGTGCCCGCGGATATTCTGGCCAGATACCTTCCCAAAGGACGTTTTGCGGGCGTGCTTTTCGGGCTGTGTACCGGGTGCTGATACCGACCTGCGAGTGCGGGGTGGTCTCCATCGTGCGGCGTCTCCTGAGAAAGGGGGTCCCGGCACAAGTGGCGATCACCTGCATGCTGGCAGCGCCGGTCATCAATCCGCTGGTCCTCGCCTCCACTTACCTCGCTTTCCGGGGAGACATCTGGATGGTCCTTGCCAGGGTTGCCTTGGTGGCTGTGTGCGCCTCCGCCATCGGTCTCTCCAGTGTCGATCCCGTTCTTCTCCTCCGGGAGGGGAAGATCTACAAAGGGCTGCTGGGCAAAGAGCCACCCGGATGGGCTGATGTCCATGGGCAGGGCTCGGCCCCGGTCTTTTTCCAAATGGCTCCGGCTCCGGCTGCGGCTGTGAAACACCGCACGGCTCGCGGCTGACCGGTATGTTCCTTCATACGGCCTCCGAGTTTCTGGAAGTGGGGAAGTTTCTCCTTTTGGGCGCCTGTGCAGTCGGTCTCTTCAATATCCTTCCGCCGTATGACTTCCTTTACCTCCTCATGGACCGAACCCCCCTGGCCATCGCGGGGATGATGATCCTGGCCGTCCTGCTTTCGGTCTGCTCGGAGGCCGATGCTTTTGTGGCTGCATCCTTCCTGTCCTTTCCCCCAGCGTCGCAGCTCGCCTTCATCGTCATCGGCCCCATGGTGGATCTCAAGCTGATTCTGATGTACGGCGTCGTCTTCCATCGAAAAGTGGCGGTGCTGCTGGTGGTGGTGCCGACATTCCTTACATATTCGAAATCCGGAACGGTGAGCCCTACGCGTATTGAGCCATTGCCTCTGATTCTCGGACAGTCAGGGGCAGCAGCCGGAACTGCAGCGAGGGATTTCAGAAGTGCCCGTCCGCAAAGACTGTTTTTGATGCAGAATGCGATGGGTGCAGATCTTTTGGAACAACGTCCCCAATGGGCTGCGAATCGTGGACCAATGTGGATTTCCACGCGAGGAGCATCTGCTGGAATCCCATCGGGAGCGCGGTTTCATCATCCCGGAGGGATACAAGCCATTAGCCGGGGGGT
>JBFYYO010000365.1:0-2823 GCA_041310025.1 Syntrophobacterales bacterium | reverse complement strand
AAGCTCGGTCTGAAGAACCATCCCGGTGTCGCCGGTTGCCTCCCCTACGGGATAGGCGCGCACGGCGTTGGGGCCGCCGAGCGAGATCTTCTCCGCGGAGGCAAGGTTCTTCGACGCTTCCTGTCCGGAGAACGCGACCAGCAGGTTGACGTTCTCCGTGACCTTCTGGAGGCGCCGCAGGTCGATGTTTGTCTTCCTGAACTTGCCTTGAGTACGACGGCCAGTAGCCGCGACATCCGCCGCGACCAGGCTCGCCGGCGCCAGGCGAAGATCGCCTTGCGTCAGTGTCAGGGCATATGAGTTGAGGCCACCGCCGAAGACGCCGTCGCGGAAGTCGCCGACCACGCCGGCTTTCACCGCGTCGATCGCGCGTTGCTCGATCGTGTTCGTGCTGAGCACCTGATCGATTCCCGTACCGATGTCTTGAGTTGCTTCGCAATCCACTGCCGCAAATGATTTCCAGTGGTTTGATATTATTATATGCGAAGTTCCTGTCTTAAATCAATGCAAACTTCACATCCGGGCACGGTGAAATTGTTCTATTTGACACGCGGATTTCTCCAGCGAAGAAAAGGCTTCGGAGCGGAATTGTTCAACGGTAGGCCACTGGCGGCCAGATATTACCTGGAAGGGTCTCCCGAATCGAGGTGGCCGTTAGCCAATAAACATGGTAAGGAGCCGCGTTCCGAAGCATTAGAAGCATCTCTGGGCAGAGTTCCATCCCTCTGCAATTTCAAAGAGCCGATTTGGTGCCTTCTTCTCTCTGCTGGGTTTCAAGCCCGAGCAGCGGCGCAGGAATTTTCTGTCATCCTTAGGTAGTCGAAAACCAAACGGACATTGCGCATAAGTTCTCGCATTTTCTGTGCGACGCTCCGTACCCCTTTGGATTTGATGACGCTAATGGCAAATCGTCGAAGTCGAGTGATGTTTTCGGGCCCGTTGCCGGTGCGGATTCGACTCCGGTCTTCATCGTAGTTCCAATCGATGATGTAATGACAACTATTCTCAATCGTCCAGTGGCCCCGATTCACGTTGAGGACACGCTCTGGGTTGGCTTCATCGACCTTTCGACTGGTGACGCCGTAAGCCACTTCACAAGAGCATTTGCCAGTCTTTTTGTTTATGAATTGCCGTTCGATGGCAAACGCCTGTCCCACGTGGGGGAAGCTCAGGTAGTCGTTGAGCTCGGTCGTGGTCCAGATCTTTCGGATTTCGATTCGTCCATGATCCGGGGGCGTATGCTGAACGAAATCCGGTTGCCTGCGGTCCTGGAACCATAACGCGACGTCTTCGAGAACGCCCCGTTGATTTCCTTTGACGGTGAAATGATAATGGGCACGACGCTCCGTGACCAGGTACTCGGCAATCTTGCGTTGCGTCAATAGAGCATCGCCCGTTATGTCCTTGCCCTCAATATCGATAGCGTTAAGCAGCGGAATGACCATCTTGATCTCGTTGGTCCTTTTGACCTCTTCATTGTCTTTTACGGGGAGGGTCCCCACTTTTTTTGGGTGTAGCAGGTCTTCGTTTGGTGGCCCACCACACTCAAGATATGGGTTTGATAGCCTTGATCATCGATGGCGTTACACATGGTCTTGCCGTCGATCGAAAGACTTTCGTCTTCTTGAGTGTAGGTTTGGTTCCAACGCTGCAAGGCTCGGTCCAGATCGACCGGATCGACACGGATCAACACATCGCGGATGATCGACATGCTTGGAACGATGTAACGGTTCTTGTCCCAGCGACAGCCGAAGCGTTGTCGGGCGGCTTGACCCAGGCTTTTGGCCCAATCGGAGATTGCCTCGTAGCCACGCATCCCGCATAGGCTGGCCCCGGCGGCAATGGCCAGAACCGTACTGAGTCGATGCCGCCGGCCCTGGGCTCGGCGGGGATCGGCAATGTGAGCGAAGAAAGAGGGAAGGGATTCCATCTGTTTGGCCTTGAGCTTCATCTTCGTACCTCCTGTCCGGTAAGGCGGTTCAAGGATGGCTCCGCACAACAGCGCCCGGGCATCAGGATGTAAGGGTTTGAGGAAGACCATTTTGGGAGAGGAAGCCGTGGCTGTGTAGCCATAACGAATCCGACGGAAGCCTTTGGTCTGACCCACGCAGAGCCAGTTTGACGCCTTATAAACGGTTCCCCGGAAGCGCTGAGGGTCCACAAAGGTCTCCAGCAAGAGCACGGGGTGTCCAAAAACCTTCTGCCAGTCTCGATTCAGACGCCTTTGGCACAGGGACAGAATACGTGAGCCTAAATTCGAGAGGTGCCAATCGGGCAGGATGAGAAAGCGGCTGTTATTGACGATCAACTTCAACCGGTCGAACTGATGGCGCACGTCCCAACCGATCCAGCGGTCCCGTGCAGCGCATTTCAAGGCAGAGGCAGAAAAGGTTAGAAGAGCTACCCATTGGTCGCGCCAAGTCCCAACGTACCAGAGAGTTTCGCCGATCTTAGGCAAAGAACCCAGATAATGATACCGTTGCATCAGTTCATGATGCCGTTGCTCTTCGCATGGATGAACAGGTCGGACAAAAATCTCTCCCAAATTCAAGGCAGTTACTCCCAAGGGAAAGTAGTGTGGCTTCGGATTCTATATAGCACATTGGGGGAGGATTGTCCAGAACAACGCGTAATTCATTGATACAAATGGACTTATTACATAGAATAAAAACACCCTGCGGAAGAAGGATATTGCGCTTGACTAAGCTGCAAATTTAGAGAATATTAAAAGTAGGGTGCACTTGTTCGGGTGGGGGCAAGAAACTTCAGAGGCAGCGACAGAGTGATGATCTTGATATTCTGCATCCTGGATCGTCTCCTTCA
>JBFYYO010000364.1:0-2841 GCA_041310025.1 Syntrophobacterales bacterium | reverse complement strand
AACCTTCCTGGGGAAGGCCCTGAGGGCCACGATTCAGGATCGCGAGGCGGCCCGCCTCGCCGGGATCCACGTGGACCACATGACCCTCATCGCTTTCGGGACGGGGGGAGCTCTGATCGGGCTGGCCGGCCCGCTCTACGCCCAGACCACCTACCTGCATCCCTTCGGCGGCTCGGAGCCGACGCTTCTCGCCATCATCGTATCCATTTTCGCAGGGGTTGGACGCACACGGGGACTGCTCCTGGGTGGATGGCTGCTCGGGACCATCGAGTCCGCAACGGTTTTCTTCCTGGGAAGCAGCTGGCGTGAGATGGTCAGTGCAATGATCCTCATCGGTCTTCTCCTCCTCAGGCCGGAAGGCTTGTGGTCGGAGCGGAGCAAGCCGGGGAGAGAAGCGTGAGAAAGCTCTCTGGCTCTCAGATGCTCACTGGTGGCACGGGAGTGGTTCTCATGCTCTGGCCGCTCTTCGTCCCGGGGGGGGATTTGTACTGCCGTGTTCTGGGATGGTCCTTTTTTTTCGCGGCACTTGCGCTCGCCTGGAATATTCTCGCTCTCACCGGGTCGATTTCGATCGGGCACACCGCCTTCTTCGGGCTTGGCGCATACACTTCCGCCCTCATGAGCCACTACACTCATCTTTCCCCTTTCATCTGCGTGATTCTGGGCGGAGCCTCGGGCATGGTTTACGGAGCCCTCTGGCACTTCGTATTCAAACCGCTGCGTGGAGCTCGATTCGCGCTGGCGACCCTGGCTTCGGTGGAGATCCCCCGGGTGATCGTGGACAACTGGGAGGGGCTCACCTTCGGATCCCTCGGTTTGGTGGGAATCGAAGCCTTCCCCGGGGTGCAGCCTGGCGGCATGGACCTCTCGCCGGGAGAGAGCTTGAAGAGCCAGTATTATCTGCTTCTCTTCATGATGGCCTCTTACCTGCTGATTCACCACAGGGCCGTTCGTTCGCGCTGGGGCTGGGCGATGAGGGCTGTTCGCGAAGACGAGACAGCTGCCGGAAGCATCGGCGTGCCGGTCCATCGCATCCGGTTTTGCGCCGTCACCTTCAGCGCCGCTCTGACGGGGATCTGCGGTGCTGTGTACAGTCATCTCATGGGGCTCATCGAACCTTCTCTCGTATTCAGCCTCCACCTTTCCGCCATGCCCCTGGTCCTGAGCATTTTCGGCGGGCGATATCAAATCGCCGGTCCCGTTCTCGGTTCTCTGATTTTGTACCCCCTCGATCAGCTTTTTTTCCATGCATGGTTTCCGTCCGCACATGCCGCCCTGTACGGGCTGGTGATCGTCTTGACCCTCATTCATTTTCCATCCGGGATCGGCACATGGCTGCAGAAGAAGCTCACATAGTCCTGTCAATGGAGAATGTCGGCGTGATGTTTGACTCGCAGCCGGTCCTGAAAGGGATTGACCTGGCCGTAGAAGAGCAGACCATCGTGAGCATCATCGGTCCGAACGGAGCGGGCAAAACCACTTTGTTCAATGTGATCTGCGGCCACGTGCGCCCGTCCGTCGGGAGGGTGTTTTATCGAGGCCGTGAAATCACCCGGAAACAACCCCACGAGATCTGCCACGCCGGCATCTCCCGAACCTTTCAGATCCCACGCCCGTTTCCGGAAATGACCGCCCTCGAGAATGTGCAGATGGGAATCTGGTTTGGGAAGGAAGCTCACGCAGACCGAGGTTCAGAAGCGCCTCCCACGGCTGCGGATTTGCTCGAAATTGCAGGATTGACCCACAAGGGACAGACGCGGGCCAAAGAGCTCACCCTCTCCGAACAGCGCCGTCTGGAGGTGGCCAGGGCCCTCGGAACCCGGCCCCGGTTGCTCCTTCTGGACGAGATCGCCGCAGGTCTCAGTCCCAGCGCCATACGGCAAGCCGTCGAACTGGTGCGCAATCTCAGAGAGCATGGGCTGACGCTCCTCATCATCGATCATTTCCTCAACCTCACGGCCCGGGTTTCCGATCGGCTCATCGCCCTGGACAACGGTGAAATCATTGTTGAGGGAAAACCGTCAGAAGTGTTAAATTCGCCTTCAGTCATCGCTTCGTATTTGGGAGAACGTTCGCCGGAGCCCAGAATGGCCGAAACAGAAGGAGTTTGAGCGGCTCATGGTACCCTTGCTGGAAGTGCGGAATCTTTCGGTCGGCTACAGTGAGACCCCTGTGCTGCAGCGGGTTTCCCTTTCGCTCTCTGCGAACCAGATCGCTGCGGTCGTCGGCCCCAACGGCGCGGGAAAGAGCACCCTCCTCAAAACGATTGCCGGCTTGAATCAGCCCCGTGAGGGAGAGATCCTTTTGGAAGGCGAGCCCATACAGGGGCTTCCCGTCTGGGAACTGGTCAGGAAAGGGATCGTTTACGTCCCGGAGGGCATGAGCATTTTCCGGGACATGAACGTCCTGGAAAACCTCGAAGTCGGGGCCTACCTGAATCGACCGCTCATTGGCGAACGCCTGCGTCTCGTCTACGATTTGTTCCCCGAGCTTAAGGAGAAGCTCACCCAGAAGGCTTCCACCCTGAGCGGGGGGCAGCAGCGGATGATTACGCTGGGGCGGGGACTCATGGCGGGGGCGCGTCTGCTCCTCCTGGACGACCCGTTCCTGGGGCTGAGCCCCATCATCGTCCGCAAGTTCTGTGAGGCGTTTCGCGCGATCAGACAATCGGGGGTCGCCCTGTTCATTGCCGGCCAGCATGTGCGGAGGATCCTGAATGTGGCTGACCTGGCCTTCCTGATTGAGGATGGGAACATCACCCTGTCCGGGTCGGGAGACGAGATCTTTGGGGATGCCCATCTCCAGCAGATCCTTTTTGGATCCGATATCCCCACCATTCCC
>JBFYYO010000363.1:0-2842 GCA_041310025.1 Syntrophobacterales bacterium | reverse complement strand
CACGACACCGTGCTGTTCCATGCGCTGGACACCTTGCGCAAGGAGGGGAACCTCCGCCGCGTCTGGGAGATACAGGACTTCAAATCCGACGTTTTCGGCGATGGCGTTCGGTCCCTGCGCTATCAATCGGAATACGACTGCATCGGCGGCAGATTACGGGTGCTCTACCTTCAGGCATTCAGGAGCCAGATGGCAGCAGGCGAAGCACTCAACGTTCCCTTCAACGGCAAAGACTGGGTGCCCGTTCCTGCCAACAGCATCGCGTCGATCTCCCTCGAGGTCGTTTGCTTCATGTAGGCGAGGATGGTTTCGAACGGCAAGTTGGAGTTGGGCCAGGACCTGGACGTGAGCGACCCTAACACAAGCTCATCTGAGCAGGCGGCTTGGCCATTTTCACGCCGCAGGGAAGTCGTTCCGCTCCGCACCGACTGATACCAAGCTGCCGCCCCGTGAAACGGGATGAGGTGAAAGGGTGGCGCCGAAGACGAATCGAACACAAGCCGACAAGCCGCGTCAGTGCTTCTTGCAGAGTTTAGATTTCCGTTACCACGGCCAAATTCTTTCAGTGCTCTGTTTTGAGCCTGCTCCTACACTACGCCCTTGATGCCTCGGATCGGCTCGGCCTCGACCTGGGACGGCTGCAGTACGACATTAAATCACCGGAAATCGCCGCGCGGGTCAGCCAGGAACTGGCCCACGCCGACACCCTCAAGGTCATGAAACCCCGGATTCCTTCGCCAACAGCAAGCCGTTGACGGGCTTCGGCTTCGAGCGGTTGCAGGCCTTGGTGCAAGAGGAACTGGCGAGCCCTTATCGCCAGTAAGAATCGCTGGACCGAAGGATATCCAGCAGATTCCTACCTCCGACTATTTTTTTCACAATTGATGATTATCAATTGATATAAAGAGACTTTCTTATACGATTGATCTGTTGCGGAGAGCATTAAAAGAACCATAATTTTCCGAATTTTCATGTTTAGGGGGTTCCCATGACATTCTTTACTCGAAAGATATTTGGCGTACGCACACTGGTAGCGACATCGTTGGTTTGTGTAGCGTTGCTCGGATGCGGTGGTGATGATGGCGACTCTTCATCCATCTGGGATGACGTCCTTCCCTTGGCCATCACGGACGCAAACATGAACGCTGTCGCTGGTAGCGTAATCATGGCCGACACCGCGGCTGGCTTCCTTCCGGCTGGGGGTGATATCACCGTCGCGGGCGTGGAAACCAGCTCTCTCCCATCGCCGACACAGACGCTGGTCGAACTTGCAGTCGGCAAAGCCAAGGCCGCGAAAAGCATGCTGGCAAGTCAGGATGTTGTTTCGGGTGTGGAAGGTTCGCAAACATTCCAGTGTTTAGAAGGTGGCAGCTTTACGCTGACAATTAATGTCACTTCGCCTGACTACCTATCCGTGGGTGACGTCCTGAGCTTCAGCTTCAATGAGTGCAGCGAATATGTCGACGGGATTCTCGAGACACTCGATGGCGGCATGAAATTGACGATCACCTCGTTTAGCGGGCTGCCCCCAACCCCGCCTAGTTCACTTGGAGAGTCCGTGGTATTTACCAACCTCAAGTTGACGACACTTGGCTATGTGTTGATATCAAATGGCAGCATGCAACTTAATGAGACGTACGAGACCGTCGACACCACAACGTTTTCGTATTCATCTGCCGAGCTGACCTACAAGATCGTGATCGGCAGCGCCGAGTACAACACACGGTTGACGAATTGGACCACTACTGGCGTTTACTTTGTGATCGATGAGAAGACCCAATGGGACACCACCCCAAACCAGGCTGCGGTCTTTCCGACATTCAAGGGGTCCTTCGCTGTCTCAACGTTTGCCACCGTGGTCGAGAATCTGGGAGCAACCGGCATCACGGCAGGAAAGCTCAAGGTTACCGGCAGTGGCAGTGTTCTCGATATGACTTTCCAGCCCGGCAATCTGGTACTCCTCCAACTGGATTCTGATAACGACGGGGACTTCGATGTTGAGAGGACCGTACCGATCGACCAGCTGAATCCATTGATTGCTGCATCCTTGTGATGATTTGAATGGGACAGTCGGTTTTCATCGATAGCCGATCGTCCGCCGGAAACACTTCAAAGGCGCCCATCGGGTGCCTTTTTTCTCATATGAGACGCTTCTTTTCTCTGTTATTCGGGCTTTCTCTCGCCATGCCGATACAAGCCGACCAGTTCCCGGGAGGCTGGTCAATCAAAGCGCTCGCGCTCTATCAGAATCTCGAAGAAACTGGGCAATCAGGTTCGACATTGGTCGAGGAGTCAGGCCTGGAACCCGCTATCGAATTGGCTGGGGCATGGCCTGTTGGGCATGGATCGGTGATCGGAAACATACTTCTGAGTCGCTATACGCTCGATTACGAGGGCAAAAGCCAGGCCGGTCGTTTGGTCGACTCTGAGACGGACTATCAAAGGTTGCGCGTGGCCTTGGGCTACTCGCACCCGTTGCAGGAAACCTTGCGTCTTAAGGTAGAAGTCGAAGTGGAGTGGCTGGAGCGGGACATCAAGGGGGTGGACAACATCGCCGGACTGAACGAAGAATCCCAGTCGAATCGCTTGCTGATTGGTCTGGAGCAAGACGTCCTCACCTTCGACCGCCAGATCAGCCTGGAACTGACTGGGGTTTGGGGACTGTCCGGAACGCAGGAAGTCTCTTCGCCCGGCATCATCGATGAGGTGGAATTACCAGAGGGGCGTACCTATGGCGTTCGCGGCATCGTTTCGATCCCATTGAACCCGGACAGCAAGGGTGGATGGACGTGGACGCTGACGCCAACCGTCGAATACCTGCATAGCGACCGCAGCGAAGATC
>JBFYYO010000362.1:0-2802 GCA_041310025.1 Syntrophobacterales bacterium | reverse complement strand
CTGCGCCTCTGCGTGAGAATGAAAAGAACCATCCAGAATGACTCCAATACAGTCGGACGAAAGTCTCCATTCCCCCCTCGAGGGGGGCATGGGGGGGTGTGGTTCTGAAAAGCCCGAGGACACACCCCCCTTGCCCCCCTGAAGGGGGGACTTCAAGAACCGATCAGGCATTTCCGCCCGGACGCTTCAGCAGATCATCTCGACGAAGGCCTCGACCCTTGTCTTGAGCTGCTCCACATCCTCCATGCTGTAATCGGTCTCAATGGACAGCATGGGAATGCCCGCGCTCTTGAGGGCCTTTTCGACCTTGAAGGCTTCCATGGCATACGGTGTACAGAAGGAAAGCCCGTAGTGAACCACCCCGTCGGCCTTGAGCCCCCTCGCCATCCCGACGATATTGTCCATGCGCTCGGTGTTGGGCGTGAAACAGGCGCAGTCGATTCGCATGTAGCGTTCCACAAGGGCGTTCAGGAGCTCGTCCATGCTCTGCCCGCTCTCGTCCACGAGGTCCCGGGTATTCCTCGTCCCGATGCAGGACTCCTCTCCGACGATGACCGCTCCCGAGGATTCGATGATGTAGGGCAGCTTCCAGTTGGGAACCGCCATGGGACACCCGGACAGCATGAGCCGCGGCACATCCCTGGGGGCAACCCCCTTTCCGGCCTTCACCTGTTCTTCCAATTCATCGCAAAGCTGGCCGATCTTTTCCGTGAACCGCACGGGATCGTCGTAGAAACTGATTTGATTCACGAGCAGGGCATCCCGGCCTGAGATCGGGGCGGGGCTGGCGGCCCTCAGCTCGTTCAGCCGCTGAAGCACCCGGCGCCGGTCATTCACCAGTCGGATCGCCTCACGGAGCTTCGGCGCCGTGATGCTCTTTCCCGTCAACTCCTCGATGCGATCCTTGAAACGCAGCACCTCGACCCGCCAGAGATCATGGTCGCAGGCATTCTTCATCTGGGGGATTTCCATCACATAGACGGGAGCATAATCGGCGAAGATCTCGTAAGCCTTCTTCTTGCCGTCACAGGTCGTCTCCCCCACCACCAGGTCGCAGGACTCGATGTAGGGGCAGAGCCTCGAGAGCTTGAAGCCCACAAAGGACTTGATGAGGGCGCATGTGCTCCGGGGAAGGATCTTCTCCGCCGCATCCGTCCCGGCCTCCGCCCCGGCGCACAGCCCCACCTGGACCCCATCGGCCGCCAGGACGATCTCCTCCGGAACAAACACGCAGAACGTACCGATCACCTTCTTCCCCTGAGCCTTGGCGTCCTGGAGCTCCTTGATCCGGAGCCCGTGCACTTCCGTCAGGACGAAATCCAGGTACTCCATGCCCCTGAGCCTTCCCTGCTGGCTCATGTAGATATCCCCGTAAAACTTGCCGAGAACCTGGAGCAGCCCGGCGTGAGCGTCCAGATCCAGGTTGAGCTTTTCCCACATTTCGTCGTAGGGTGTTGACATGATTCAGTCTCCTTTTTTTATGGAATAGCCTTTAATCTCTAGGTCAGCGGTTCCTGATTTTCCAATTGGAAGTTTCGATGGGAACACGACCAAGCAATCGTCAGAATTGATCAATGGAGGCGGCCGCTGACCCGGAACCTGCGCTCCAGAATTGACGAAAAATATGACGCCGTGTAGGTCATGATGAGGTAAAGCGCTCCCACGGCCAGGTAAACCTCAAAGGCTCGGAACGTTCGCGTGTAGACCAGCTGGCTGACGCGGGTGAGCTCCGTGATGGCCAGGACCGAAACGAGGGAGGACTCCTTGAGCAAAGCCGAAAAGGAGTTGACGAGAGGCGGTATGGCGACGGAAATGGCCTGGGGCAGAATCACGTGAATCATGCTCCTGCCCCAGGAAAACCCGAGGGCAAAGGCGGCATCCTGCTGCCCCCGGCACACGGAGACGAGGGCACCCCGGATGATCTCCGAGATGTAGGCGCCCCCGTTCAGGGCCAGCCCGATCACCCCGGCGGTATAGTTGTTCAAGGTGAAGCCGACGCTCGGCAGGCCGTAATAGATGAAAAAGAGCTGGATCAGGAGCGGCGTGCCCCTGAAGACTTCCACGTACGGGGCCAGCAGCTTTCGGTGGAATTCGGATTTGGAACGGAAGACTCCAACAACCAGTCCGATGAGCAGGGCGAGCATGAACGAAAGCAGCGAGACCTTGAAGGTCACCCACAGCCCCTCCAGAAGAAGAGGTGCTGCGTTGACGAGAATATCGAGTCGCAGCCCGTCCATGCCCGGCAATGGTTTCCTAATCGACCTTCAGCCACTTGTCGTGGATCTTCTGGTAGGTCCCATCCGCCTTGAGGGCGGCCAGCGCGGCATTGACCTTCTGCGTCAGCTCGTCTGATCCCTGGGGCATCACCATCACAATCTCGGATTCGGCCAGGGGCTGACCGACGACCTTGTAGGAGGGATCGGTCTTGATCTGGTTCACGGCATAGGCGTAGCCCACGATGATGGCGTCGATTCGCTTGAACTTGAGGTCCGTGAAAGCCTCGGGATTGTAATTGTAGCGCTTGATCTCCTTGAACATCTCCTTCATCTGGTCAGCCAGCTGCTCGCTCCCCGATCCGAGCTGAACCCCGACAACCTTCCCCTTGAGGTCGTCCTTACCCGTGATGGCTGTGTCGTCCTTCCGAACCACGATCACGTCGGGCAGCTTGTAGTAGATATCGCTGAAGTTGACGGCCTCCTCGCGGGCCTCGGACTTGGACATACAGGTGATGAGGATGTTGTAGTCCCCTTTCTTGAGCCCCCCGAGAAGCCCCTGCCACTCGGCATCCATGAGCTTCACCTT
>JBFYYO010000361.1:0-2881 GCA_041310025.1 Syntrophobacterales bacterium | reverse complement strand
GTCGGGTTCCTGAAGACCGGGGTCGGGGGACTGTCGGTGAGCCTGGCGGAAAACGGGCTGGACCACCTCGGCTCGCATATCCTGGAATTTGCCGAGGAGATCGCCCAGTCCCAGGGGGTGACTCCGAAGAAGATCGTCCGGCGAGGCCCGGTCCTGCAGGTGCTGAAGGAAGTCCTGCTGGAAGAGAAGGCGGATCTGCTGGTTTTGGGGCATGAGGAAAGGACTTTTTTCGACAAAGCGCTCTTTAAGGGCAGTGTGGAAGACCATGTCGCGGAATTGAAGCAGCAGACGGGCACTGAAGTGACCGTGATCCGCTGAGAGAGGAGAGAAAAGCCAATGTTGTCGACATACGTGCTCCTGGTGGATGATGAAGTGCCTTTCGTGGACACCATGACCAAACGGTTGAGCAAAAGGAATCTGACGGTCCTGGCGGCCCACAGCGGCCCCGAGGCGCTGGATGTTCTCAAGGAAAAGCAGGTGGATGTGGTGATCCTCGATGTCAAAATGCCCGGCATGGACGGCATCGAGACCCTGCGAGAGATCAAGAAGGACCACCCCCTGGTGGAAGTCATCATGCTGACGGGTCATGCCACCATCGAGACGGGAATCGAGGGGATGAAGCTGGGCGCCTTCGACTACCTCATGAAGCCCTGTGACATCGAGGTTTTGCTGGCCAAGGTGCAGGAGGCCAAATCCAAGAAGGCCTCCCATGAGGAGAAGATCACCCAGGCACGGATCCACGACATCACCATGCGTCGAGGCGGCTGATACCGCAAATACGAAGAACAACGCAAGTCATCCAGAGCAAGCCACCGTCATTTCGGCATGACTTCAGGCGGAATCCAGCAAGGCGACTGGATGCCGGCTTCCGCCGGCATGATGGATGGATTTTCGCAGGAAGGGCTTGCGCGAAAGACGGTCGAGTGCGGTCTTTGATCGGCTCGGTCACTCTTCCGCCGGGATGTGTGCTCAGCAGACCAGCTGTTTGGACTCTTCCAGGAGCCTTGTCATGTCCAGGGCGGGTATGGGGGGACTGAAGTAGTATCCCTGCAGAGCGTCACAGCCGTTGGCCTTGAGGAATTGGACTTCCTCGTGGGCCTCCACGCCCTCGGCGACCACGGAGAGCTTGAGGCTTCTGGCCATGCTCAGGATGGCCTTCGCGATGGCCTGGCTGTCGGGGTGCAGGTGGACGTCTTTGATGAAGGCTCTGTCTATCTTGAGCACATCGAGCGGAAAACGTTTGAGATAACTCAGGGAAGAATATCCGGTTCCAAAGTCGTCGATGGAAATCGTCACGCCGATTTCCTTGAGCTCATTGAGGATGCGAATGGTGGATTCAGCCTTCTGCATGGCGGTGCCTTCGGTGATCTCCAGCTCGAGAAAAGAGGGATCCAGCGACGATTTGACCAGAGACTTCCGAACCATTTCGGCCAGATTCTTCTGACGGAACTGGCGGGCCGAGAGATTCACGGCCATCCGTATGGAATGCAGCCCTGCCTTCTGCCAGATCTTGTTCTGCAGGCATGCAACGCCGAGCACCCATTCTCCGATGGGGACGATGAGGCCGGTCCGCTCGGCGATGGGAATGAACTGGGCGGGCGAAATGACACCCCATTCCGGGTGCTCCCAGCGCAGAAGCGCTTCGACCCCGATGATGCGTCCAGTTCGGAAATCCACCTGAGGCTGGTAGACGAGAAACAGCTCCCCGGCACCCAGCGCCTTTCGCAGGGAGCTTTCGATGTTCAGCTCCCTGAGCGCCTCCGCATTCTCGGACGGTGCAAAGAAGCCGAAGGTGTTCTCTCCCCTTTCCCGGGCGTCCTGCATGGCCTTGTGGGCGCTTACCAGCAGACTGTCGGCGTCCCTGCCATCGCCGGGAAAGACGGCAATCCCGATATTGGCGGTGATGAAGATCTCGTTCTCCCCCACCATGAACGGGTGGGCCATGGAATCGAGGATGCGCTGGGCCACCTTGGAGCTGTCTCTGGCTTCCCGGATATGCTCCAGCAGGATGGCGAACTGGTCCCCACCGATGCGGGCCAGGGATTGGGGGATGTCGTCGTGATGGAATCCCGCCCTTCGGTCGCCCTTGCGCGTGCAGTGTACGATGCGCTCGGCAAAGGTCCGCAGAACCAGGTCCCCCGCGCCGGTGCCGAAGGTTTCATTGATCCGCTGGAATCGGTTCAGGTCCAGGAGCAGGAGCGCGAACGACCGTCCGTCACGCACTGCCTGGGCCATGGTGCCGGCAAGCAGCTCCCTGAAGGCGGGCAGCCCCTGGAAACCTGTCAGGGCATCCTGCGAGGCGGACTGGAGGATTTTCTCCGCGTGCTTCCTTTGTTCGCTCACGTCCCGGACGATGGCCATCATCTCCCCCGGCTCACCGGGGACCAGGAGTGTCTCGCAGGACAGGGTCTGTTGGTCCAGGTGCAGGTCGTGGGCAATGAACTGCCTGGAGCCGGCTTTCAGGGCATTCTCGAAGGCTTTGGCGTTGGGGCAGCTGCGATCGGGGCAGAGGACCTCCATGAGGCTTCGATCGACGGAAGCCTTGAGGAACCTTGCCACTTCCGAATCTTCTGATCCATGGACATCCAGGATGCGACCGCCGGGCCCCAATCGCAGCAGAGTGTCCGGTATGGCGTTGAGGAATCGGAGAATCCTCTGTTCACCGGCCTTTATCGCCTTGCGGGAGCGCAACTGCCGCCACAGGAAGTTGAGATGATGATCCAGGGTCGCCCAGTCGATGGGACTCGGGATGAAACCGTCGGCTCCGGCTTCAAAGGCACGAGCGATGGCCTCGCGATCGCGGTATTTCGTCATCACCAGGATGCTCCCGCGCGATTCTTCGGGAAGGCCCTGGAGCGCCGTACACAGGGCGAAGCGGTCC
>JBFYYO010000360.1:0-2886 GCA_041310025.1 Syntrophobacterales bacterium | reverse complement strand
AAGCACTTGTAGATGTTCTGGCCGCTCAGCTTCATCACCTTTTCGATGAATTCCCCTTTGACCGTCTTCTCAGAAATCTCGATCGGCATGGATTTCCTCTTTTCACGCTATGTGGTTGATAGGAAAATACTTTTGGGCGAATTCCCAGGGGGAATCATATTCCCGCCGGATCCATCTATCAACCCCTGAATCGTCTTCACGAACTGCCGCCTGCAAACTCTTCGAACCACCTTCAGTCGCGATCCTCTGCAGCTCGGCATGTCAACGGGCGTATGCCTTGGCGCCTTCTTCGTAAAGATCCCCGCCATGGGCATCGTTGGCGACGATGACCGGAAAATTCGTGACCTCCAACTTTCGGATGGCTTCAGGGCCCAGCTCGGGATATGCGATGACCTCGGCCGAAAGGATGCTCTTGGCCATGAGTGCTCCTGCACCGCCAATGGCTGCGAAATAGACGGCCTTGTGGCTCTGCATGGCGTCCTTGACGGCGTCGTTGCGCTTACCCTTGCCGATCATGCCTTTGAGGCCCCGTTCGATCAGGGTCGGGGCGTAGGCATCCATGCGATAGCTGGTGGTGGGCCCTGCGGCACCAACGGCCTGACCGGGCTTGGCCGGTGAAGGTCCCACGTAGTAGATCACCTGCCCCTCCACGTCGAACGGCAGCGGTTCTCCGGCCTCGATCAGCTGGATCAGTCGCTTGTGCGCTGCATCGCGCGCGGTATACACGATTCCGTTCAGAAGGACACGGTCTCCGATGCGCAGTTTGTCCACATCTTCACTCTTGAGCGGCGTCGTCAGTCTGATTGCCTCTTGCATGTTTGATCTCCCTCTCCTTACAGTTCCGTTTCCTTGTGCCTCGCCGCATGGCACTGGATGTTCACAGCGACCGGAAGGCTGGCGATATGACAGGGCATCATGTTGATATGGACCGCGAGGGACGTGATGCGCCCCCCCAAACCCTGCGGACCGATTCCGAGGCGATTGATCTCCTCGAGCCAGCCTTTCTCGAGAGGGGCCAGCTCGGCATCCGGGTTCACGCTCCCGAGGGGCCGCAGCAATGCTTTTTTGGCCAGGAGCGCAGCAACCTCGAAGGTGCCGCCGATGCCGACTCCGATGATCGTCGGGGGACAAGGGTTGGGGCCCATCTCCTTCACCCGCTGGATCACGAATTCCTTCACACCCTGGATCCCCACGGCAGGAGTCAGCATGGTCACGCGGCTCATGTTCTCGCTGCCGCCCCCTTTGGGGGCAAAAATCAGCTTGAGTCGGTCTCCCGGGACGAGATCCACGTGGATGATGGCCGGTGTATTGTCCCCCGTGTTCTGCCGGGTGAAGGGGTGGCAAACGCTCTTTCGGAGATATCCCTCCTCGTAACCCTGCCGCACACCCTCTTCGATGGCCTCCCTCAGGGAGCCTCCCACCAGATGCACCTCCTGGCCGATTTCTACAAACACTACGGCGAGACCGGTGTCCTGACACATGGGGATCCTCTCTTCCCTGGCGATGCGAGCATTCTCGATCAAATGTTTGAGAATGTCGCGGCCGGTGGGAGATTCCTCCTGCTCGAGTCCTTGCTCGAATGCCTTCAGGACGTCCTCACCGAGCTCCATGTTGGAACGGATGGCAAGGTCCTTGACGGCCTTGGTGATCTCGCCAACGTGAATCTCTCTCATAAAGTCTCCTTTTCTGCGGTCATGATGCTCGAATGTGGGTCCTCCGCGACCAGGGGCCTGGTTGGGGGAAACGGCTCAATCAGCCGGAACGGAATGCCGCCACGGCTGAGTTTGCCGCTACATGCCAACAAGCCACAAGGGGTTACCCCCAAAAAGAAACAGGTACTGTTTGTCTTGGCCGGAAGCAGGGCCAGGAAGCACGCGAGGGCACAGATGCTGCGAATTGCCTGGTGAGGCCGAGAAGGCCAATAACGACAGGACGGTAGCGGAGGAAGCCAATGCGATGTCCCGTATACAGCGTTGTGCAAGCGAGCTCGAACCGTTTGATCTCCGAAAATCAGCTTCAGCATCCATCAGAAAAACTGAAAACAACCCAGGAGGCCTTTATTATACGGCATGACCTCTTGTCAAATCATTTGATCAGTCCCGAGGCAGGCACCCGTCTCTACACCATTCAATCCTGAGCATCGGTCACGGAAGGATTTGATTGACCTCTCAGTGTTCTATTTTGGTGCATTCTGAAATCCGAATTGTGATATGTTGATTCAATGAATCCAGTACGGAGGCCCTGGAACCATCGAACTTATCAGAATGGAGCGTACTTTTCATGAAGATCAGAGTCCTTGGAGCGTCAGGGTCGGAGACGCCGGGGCATCGTTCTCCTGCCTTTCTTCTGGATCAATCCCTCCTCTTCGATGCCGGGACAATCGGAGAAGCCCTGGATGCGCAAGCTCAATCGCTGATCACCCATATCTTCCTCACCCATGCGCACCTGGACCATATCAAGGCTATCCCCTTCCTCGTGGACAACATGGTGTCCACTCGCCCGGAGTATCAACTGACCGTTGTGAGTGGCATCGAAGTGTTGCACGACCTCCGATGCAACATTTTCAACGACCGCATCTGGCCGGACTTCACCCTTCTTCCCAGCAGCGCAACACCTGTGCTGCGCTACCAGGAGATCAAGAATGGAGAGCCTTTCCATGTAGGCGGCTACTCCATAACAGCAACGCCCGTCAACCATGCCGTGCCGGCTTATGGTTACCTGGTCAGCAACGCATCCAGCGAAGCTTTCCTGTATACGGGTGATACGGGCCCGACGGACGCCATCTGGGAGCGAACGGCAGGTCAACGGGTCAATCTGCTCATTGTGGAAGTCTCCTTTCCCAATGAACTGGAGCATCTCGCTCTGGCTTCGGGCCACCTCACCCCA
>JBFYYO010000359.1:0-2888 GCA_041310025.1 Syntrophobacterales bacterium | reverse complement strand
CGAGCTCGGCATCGCCAAGGACACCATCGTGATGTACTCCACCGACAACGGCCCGCACATGAACACCTGGCCCGACGGCGCCATGACCCCCTTCCGCAATGAGAAGAACTCCAACTGGGAGGGCGCCTTCCGGGTGCCGATGATGGTGCGCTGGCCCGGCAAGATCAAGGCCGGCACGGTCTCAAACGAGATCATCGCCCACCAGGACTGGCTGCCGACCTTGTTGGCCGCGGCCGGCGAGCCGGAGATCGGCGAGAACCTCAAGAAAGGGCACAGGATCGGGGACAAGACGTTCAAGGTCCACCTGGACGGGTACAACTTCCTGCCCCACTTCACGGGCAAGGAGGAGAAAGGGCCGCGTCCCGGGTTCGTCTACTTCTCGGATGACGGGGACCTGGTCGGGCTGCGCTACAACAACTGGAAATTCGTCTTCGCCGAGCAGCGCTGCCAGGGCACGGTCCAGATCTGGGCGGAGCCCTTCACCTTCCTGCGCATACCCAAGACCTTCAACCTGCGCACCGACCCCTTCGAGCGGGCGGATATCACCTCCAACACCTACTGGGATTGGCTTATTGACCGGGCTTACCTGACCTATGCCGCACAGTTTATCGTAAAGAATTTCCTTGAAACCTTCAAAGAGTTCCCGCCGCGCATGAAGCCGGCGAGCTTCGGCATCGACCAGGTGCTGAAGAAGATGGAGCAGGCGTTGAACATCGACTAACCCGAACCGGAGCTTCCCTGTGCCGTGCGTTTCCGAGTGCGCGGCACCGGGAGGCTCCATGCACGGGCGCATGAACGCTCGGACTACGCACCGATCGGACCGCGATGCCGTCCGGGAAGCCATGCAGGGCTTCTACGAGCAGCATCCCTATCCGCCGCCGCCCTCCGACCTGGAAAGCTACCGCCGGCGGGGGAAGACGTCAATGACGGAGATTTCACGAACCATGTCCATTTAGATTCGAGCCGGTTAATAAATGGCCCTGCTCACCGTGACGCGAAGAGGAATGAATCAGTTGGTAACGTTCAAAAGCGTTTGCATGGGCTTACAAATACATCTCATGCGGCCAGCCGAACATCGGACAGGGTTGGCACCTATTCCGGAGTGACTCTGGTGGCACGGACAAACTCGTTTGTCCGTGAGAGCAAAGAACAGAGCCAGTGTTATCACGGACAAGCAAAGCTTGTCCGTGCCACCAGCCCAGGAGCCCTTGGAACGCAGGAAAAGGTGCCAGCCCTGTCCAGATAGCTCGGTCCCATACACACACTTTTGAACGTCACTAATCAGTTTGAAGGAGGTGGACACATGCCGGCAAACGAAAATGAGGTAAAGGTGAATCTCACCAATGAGCTCGCCAAGGAGCGCAACCGGGCGGCCTACGACCGGACCCTCATGGCCTGGATCCGAACGGCCATCTCCCTGATCGCGTTCGGGTTCGCCATCGCCAAGTCCTACGAATACATCGAGATGGATGAGATGGAGACGACCGGACGGTTTATCGACCAGATCCATGCCCCGCTCTGGTTCGGGATGAGCTTCATCGTTCTCGGGATGGTCTGCATCCTCGGAGGAGTCATTCAGCATGTGAAGCTCGTCGAGCAGATCCGGTCCGGCCAGTTCACCTACGGAGAACCCAGGCCGCTGGCAAAAATCGTTGCGCTGATCCTGCTGATCATCGGCATCTTTGCGCTCATCACCATTTTCCAGCGGTGGATCGTGCCGCTCTACAGCGTGGCGGCCTAGTTCGGTTGAGCCGGGCATCGTAAACCTCCCTTTGCCAAAAGGAAGTAGCAACCCTCTCTTTTCCGGAAAGAAGATCTCGGAAGAGTTGATCGATAACGGCAGCCGCTTTCGCATGAGCGACGCGGTGCGGGAGATCAAAAAATGAATGACTTCAAAAACTTTTCCTCCATTTCGCGGGCCTTGATCGTCATAGCGGCCATTGCCATTGCATTGAGCTTCCTGCAAGCGGCCTCATCCATCGTCTCGCTTACTCTGCTTGCCGCTTTCATTGCCGTCATCGTCACCTCTCCATTGAACTGGTTGCTGCGCAAACGGGTGCCGAAATGGCTCGCCATGGGGGTTATCATATTCGTACTCTTTGATGGTGGTAGTCTTTTGGCATTGGTCTTTACCGGGCAACTGGAGGGATTCAGGCACGGCCTGCCCGGTTATCAGGAACGGCTGATCTTGCTGAGCGACCAATTCGGCGGCTGGTTGGAGAATATCGGTGTGGATAAAGGCCGCGAAGCCGTCAAAGACATTTTTGACCCGGCTCTCCCAACCACCCTCGTGCGCCTAGTTTTGACCAAAGTGAGCGGAACCGTTGGGGACGGGCTGCTGGTCCTCCTGGTCGTCGTCTTTATGCTGATCGAGGCGGGCGGCCTTCCAGCAAAGCTGAGGATGGCCTTTCACCTCACCGGGGAGGCCGAGGACCGACTTGGACGTCTATCGAGTGCTATCAGACGATACACAACGATCAAAACCCTCTCCAGCTTGGCCACAGCGGTTTGTGTCTTGGTCTGGCTGTGGATTCTCGGTATCGACTTCGCCGTCCTCTGGGCGGTCCTGGCCTTCTTGCTGAACTTCATCCCCTTTGCCGGCGCAATCCTGATGATGATCCCGGCCGTCCTGATGGCTTTGGTACAGACGGATCTGCCGACTACTTTGCTGGTCGCCCTGGGCTATGTGGTCGTCAACACGGTGATCGGCAACGTCCTGGAAACCAGGATGATGGGCAAAGAGCTTGGCATCTCTACACTGGCGGTGCTCCTTTCGCTGCTGTTTTGGGGCTGGGTACTGGGAACAGTGGGGGTATTCCTGGCGGTGCCGCTTACCATGAGCCTCATTATTGCCTTGGACTCCAGCCCTCAGACCCGACCGATTGCCA
>JBFYYO010000358.1:0-2913 GCA_041310025.1 Syntrophobacterales bacterium | reverse complement strand
CCAAATCCCCCGCGGCGCAAGGAAGCGAGTGCCAAGGGGGTTTTCTTTGCGCGCATGCTCGATCTCGAGCACGACATGGCTTTGGGTGGGCAGGATCCATGGGGTGACGGGTGCCTACTCTGCTATAGACGGCCCCGGCCCGGAGCTCACAAGCTTGAGCAGGGCGTAGAGCGTCTCCATGTGGGGGATGGGAACGTCGAGGGATCGTGCGATGCGCACGGCATTCCCGAGGATGGCCTCGACCTCCATCGGCCGTCCGTTCTCAAAGTCGAGGAGCATGCTGGTTTTGTAGGGTTTCATGACCCTTGTTCCCTGGATGTTCTGCTCGATGACATCGGGTGCGAGGGGATGTCGGGAGGCGGCAGCCACCTCGCTGACTTCTTCCATCACCGCTCGAACGAGCCGGGTGGACTCCTCAGAATCCAGGATGGTCTTGGTGTCGACCCCGCCGGCCAGAACCGAAATGGGATTGAATGGAGCGTTCCAGATCAGCTTCTGCCAGCGGGCCGTGACCACGTCCTCCGTGACGACGCTGGGAACCCCGACGGATTCCAGAAGGGTACGCAGGCACTCGGCCTTCTCAGAGCTGCCGGAGGGATAGCGTCCCAAGGTGAGCCGTCCGTAGTCCAGGTGCAGGATGCAGCCCGGACCGACCCGGTTGGCTGCGATGAACGCCAGCCCGCTGATCACCTCGTTATCGGCAAACGCACGCTGAACCGGCTCCTCGATGTCGATGCCGTTCTGGATGAGCACGATGGCGGTTCGCGGTCCGACGGCCCCGCGGATCAGCTCCGGTGTCTCGGCTCCGGCAACGACTTTGGTCGCGACGATGATGAATTCCGGCGCGCTTCCATAGTCTTCAGCTCTTGTGAGGACCTTTTCCGGAACGAAGCAGTAGTCCCCGCCGTCGCTTCTTACTTCGATCCCTTCGTCCCGAATCTTGTCGTAATCGGAACGGGCCACAACCGATACGCGAGCGCCGGCCTGTGCCAGTCTTGCTCCGTAGAATCCCCCGATGGCTCCGGTGCCAAGGACCAGTATCGTTGCTTCAGAGGGGTTCAGCTCCTGCCGGTGACCTTCTTCCATGCGACTTCCTCCCCATGTGTCTGACTTACCGTCCTTCTTTGAATCATGGGAGCGAAGTCGTCAAGGTTTTCCGACTCGCACCTGCCCCGTGCAGACCGTCCGCATCCAATGAAAAGGGCCCACACCCGGCGTGTCCGGTTCATGTCATCGCCGGGACGCCCGGATCAGCTGGTTCCCAAGCTCGAGCTTGGGAACCAGCGACCGGTTAAGCACTTGCGCCCGGCAGTACCAGGAACCGTAGGGTGGGCACAGGTTCATCGTGCCCACCAGAACCGGTCATCAACTTGCGCTCTCCTCTACCGGCTTCATGATGCCGGGCATGGCAGAACAGGCCGATGATAATTTATGAAAACGGGCGGTTTTGTGATAATGGTAGCGTGTTTCATCCAACCCCATGCCTGCACTTGGAGCTTTCTCCGCCTGCGGGGCGCTGGATTTCGGTGATCCGCGTCGACTTCCTACCCCACATGCGGCTTCTCACTCATTTCACGGGGGCTGGAAAGGAGAGCGTTCATGCATCACTCGTTCATGCCCGGGCGAGCGACCAGGGAGGATATCGAACAGATTCAACTGCTGGGCCTCAAGTGGACGGTGGGTCACGCCCATTCCAACAGTCCATTCTATCGGGAGCGCCTGGACGCGGCTGGAGTGAAGCCCGAGCAGATTCGGACGCTCGAGGATCTGCGGCGGCTGCCTTTGACCACGGCCCAGGATCTCCAGGAGGGGTATCCCTTCCCCCTTCGTGCGGTCGCTCATGACCGCATCGTGCGGGTCCACGCCTCTTCGGGGACGACGGGGAAGCGGAAGGTCCTCGCCTACACTGAAAAAGACATTGACGACTGGGCCAACATGTTTGCCCGATGCTACGAGATGGCGGGGCTTTCCCGTGAGGATCGGGTTCAGATCGCGGTCGGCTATGGGCTTTGGACGGCCGGGGTTGGCTTTCAACTGGGTTGTGAGCGGTTCGGGGCCATGGCCATCCCGGTGGGGCCGGCCAACACGGAAATCCACTGCCAGATGCTGGCGGACATGCAGAGCACGGTGTTCTGTGCCACGGCCTCCATGGCGCTGCTCATTGCCGAAGAGATTGAAAGGCGTGACCTGCGGGACCAGATTGCGCTCCGAAAGTTCATCTTCGGAGCGGAGCGCCACAGCCATCGAATGCGCCAGCGCATTGCGGAGATCACCGGAGTGGAGGAGCTCTACGACATTCCCGGCTTGACCGAGCTCTACGGACCCGGCACCGGCCTCGAGTGCGTGGCTCACGAGGGGGTTCACTACTGGGCGGACTACTACATTCTCGAAATCCTCGATCCCGAGACGCTCGACCCCCTGCCTCCCGGAGAAGTCGGAGAGATGGTGGTGACGACCCTGCGCAAGGAGGCTTCTCCGCTCATCCGGTATCGAACCCGCGATCTCACGCGTCTCATTCCCGAACCCTGCTCATGCGGCAATCCCCTCCCCAGGCACGACCACCTCCTGGGACGCTCGGACGACATGTTCATCTATCGGGCGGTCAACATCTATCCGGGACAGATCGATCACGTGCTTTCCCGTGTGCCCGGAGTCGGCAGCGAGTATCAGGTGCACCTTCATCATCGCGAGGATGGCCGGGACACGATGCTCATCAAGGTCGAGCGTACCGGACCGGATTCCCCCGATGCCGACCGGGAACTGGCGGAAGCCATTGCCGCCGAGATCCGAAAGCAGATCATGGTTCGAGCCCAGGTGGAGCTCGTGGACTACGGTGCGCTGCCCCGGACGGAGAGGAAGAGCCGGCGCGTCTTCGACCACCGCGTGGTCGAGAGCTGAGAATCGGAGGTCGGA
>JBFYYO010000357.1:0-2994 GCA_041310025.1 Syntrophobacterales bacterium | reverse complement strand
ATCCTGGAATGATCTTTCTGCCACAGAATGGGAGGTATTCCCCATGGAGCACAATGTGTGTGGTGTCGAAAAATACATTCGGATTTTGATCGGGATTGGCATCATATCGGCTGGGCTTTATTTCGGAAGCTGGTGGGGGGCCATTGGCCTGATTCCGCTGATCACCGCGTTTGTCGGGTCTTGCCCCGTGACCCAGGTGCTGCGCCTGTCGAGCTGCCCGATAAGCGGTTCGCCGTCGTCGACGTAACCCCTGCGATTCTTTTCAGGCTCATGAATTGGGTGGGTGGAGCTCCTCGTCGAAAAGGGGTGAAGCCCGCCCCTCCCAGCAAATCCCTCCGCACACCCCAGGACTCGATTGACGCGCCACCTGTACAGGCCGCTCCAATTTTTTTATTCAATCCAAACCACGCTCTATCCCAAGGCCGCTCATTTCTGTCCACAGGCCTGGCCGGGGGCACCTCGAAGTCCTTTCTGTTTTTCTTTGCGTTATTCGCGCCTTTGCGTTTAATCATGAGAGGTGGGAATCTCATCCTCAATATGTGTTGAATCTGCAAGGCGGCCAACGTTGTTGGGGTTTGAAAGGCTATGGAGGGCGGGAATGGAGTGTGGAAGATGAAGGATGGCAAGTCCACCAGCCCGATGCACTTCACCTATGTCGATCTCAGGAACTGGCGCAATTTCAGCGCTGCGGAGGCCGCGCTGCCGTTGCGCGTGTTTCTCGTTGGGCCCAATGCCTCGGGCAAGTCGAACCTGTTGGATGCCTTTCGTTTCCTGCGCGATCTGGTGTCTGTCGGTGGGGGGTTCCAGGAAGCGGTGAGGCGGCGGGGGGGGGTGTCTGCTCTAAGATGTCTCGCTGCACGACGGAACCCCAACATCGTGTGTCGAGTGCGGGTTGGGGATAGCGATGAGCCCGCTCTTTGGGAATACGAGCTGACATTCAACCAGGATCATAAGAAAAGGCCGCTCATCAAATCTGAAAGGGTGCTGCACCAGGGTGACGAAATCCTCAGCCGCCCAAACTCAGAAGATATCAAGGATCCTGAGCGGCTCACCCAGACCTACCTGGAGCAGGTCTACACGAATCAGGACTTTCGCGAGCTGGCGGAGTTTTTTGCTTCGGTTCGCTATCTGCATGTGGTCCCTCAGCTCATACGCGAGCCAGACCGCTCCATAGGCAAGAGCAACGACCCTTTTGGAGGGGACTTCCTGGAGGGAATTGCAAAAACTCCAGAGAATACACGAAAGGCCAGGCTGTCGCGCATCAGAAATGCATTGCAAGTGGCGGTGCCCCAGCTCAAGGAGTTGGAGCTTCAACGGGATGAACGTGGAACCGCCCATCTTCGAGGAAAATACGAGCACTGGCGACCCCAGGGCGCCTGGCAGACAGAAGACCTTTTTTCCGATGGGACACTCCGGCTCATCGGTCTCCTGTGGGCTCTGATGGAGGGAAGGGGGGTGCTGCTTTTGGAAGAGCCTGAGCTTTCACTTCATCCGGAGGTGATCCGCTACATTCCCCAGATGTTTGCCCGTACCCAGCGGAGGTTTGGGCAGCAGGTGCTGGTCAGCACGCATTCCAGCGAGATTCTGCGAGACGAAGGGATTGGACTCGACGAGGTGCTTTTGCTTTTTCCGGGAGAAGGAGGCACCACAGTTAAACCTGCCGGTTCAATTGAGGAGGTCAGAATACTTCTGGAACAAGGTCAGAGCCTGGCTGACATAGTGATTCCTCAGACCCGACCGCAAAAGGCTTACCAGTTGACCCTCTTCGGAGATCGGGAGGAAGTGGGTGCCAGGAAGGCTCGGCGAAAACCGGCAAGAAATCCTGATGATCAAGGCCGTTCAGAATGAGATCTGAACCTATGAGAGGAGCTCCAGTTGTGATCTCTGCCGCCGTGGAAGGGGTCATCGATGAAGCGGTAGTCCGGCGTCTCATAGCACATGTCGGTGCCGGAGCGGGATCCATTTATGGAAGGAATGGAAAGCCGAGACTGCTCAGCAACATCAAGGGCTACAACGAAGCAGCGCGTCATAGCCCCTGGATCGTTCTTGTGGACTTGGATCGTGATGCGGAGTGTGCGCCACCGTTTTGCTCTGAGTGGTTGCCCTCAGTTGCGCCGCTCATGTGTTTCAGGATAGCCGTGAGGGAAGTAGAAGCCTGGTTGATGGCGGACCGCGAACGTCTGGCTGACTTCCTGCGCATCCCCGTCACCATGGTTCCTCTGCAAGCGGAAGCAATTGTGGACCCGAAGCAAACGCTGGTCAATATGGCCAGGAAATCCCGCATTCGAGCTATTCGACAGGACATGGTCCCCAGGGCTGAAAGCGGACGCCAGGTCGGCCCTGCTTACCCGTCTCGGTTGATCGAATTCATCGAGAACAGACAAGCAGGATGGCGCCCTGATGTTGCCGCCGAATCATCCAGCAGCCTGAACCGTTGCCTGCAGTGCCTGCGCCGGCTGGCAAAGCGACGAACATGAGGATCTATGGACTGAAGGGGTTACTCCCAAGTGAGGTGGATCTTATCTGATCAAGGGGCTACGAGCGATTCCTCTGATTGGGTGTGGTGGCAATCGCTCGGAGCTCCTTTTTTTGGGCCGTCATCGGGGCGGAGTGGGGTTTGATCAGCCGCAGCCGGTGCCGCCGCCGCTGCAGCCGGCGCCGCACTGGGTGCGCCGCTTCCTGAGGGCGATGAAATTTCGGCCTCCGTAGACGGCTTCGAGGCCTTCCTCGATGAAGCCGCTCATCTCGATGGGAACGACTCCGGCCCGCGTGAGGACAGCTCTCGGGTTGTCGCCGATGCCGCTCACCAGAACGGCCCGGCAGTCTTTGAGCACTTCGGCCAGATCCATCCACCGGCGGACACCACCGCCCGGCTCGGGTGCTGAGCGCTCCTCCACCATTCGGAACCCTTCGCCGTTCGGCTCCCAGATCTGCAAACGATAAGCCTCTCCCAGGTGCTGGTTCACCAGCATGCCCTCGAGGGTGGCCACCGCG
>JBFYYO010000356.1:0-3129 GCA_041310025.1 Syntrophobacterales bacterium | reverse complement strand
CCCTCCTTTATTCTTCCCCGCAGGAGGACGGGCACCATTTCACATACGGGGCTGCGGTAGCCGTTTCGCTGTCGAAGGCTGCCCGAAGGGCAGGACTCGGTACACACGCCGCAGGTGATGCAACGCCGGGTGGCTCTCGGGCCGACCAGGTTGAGCAGGATGTTGCGCGTCATCTTGAACACGATCTGCACTCCTCTTGGAGGGTGCGCCCCCCGCAACCCAAATCACCGTTCCGTGCAGCTGATGCAGGGATCGATGGAGAGAACCACGACCGGGACATCGGAGAGCCACATTCCGGGGAGCATGACGACCAGCGCAGGGATGTTGGCGAAGGTCGGGGTTCGCACTCTCAAACGATCGAGATTCTTGGTGCCGTTGGCTTTGAGGTAGTAAAAGACCTCACCCCGCGGCTGCTCGACGCGTGCAACCGCTTCCCCCTCGGGTTTGCCCCTGACTTTGACCGACAGCTCGCCTTCAGGTATTCGTGAGACGGCCTGACGGATCAGGTCGATGCTCTGGAATACCTCCCGCAGCCGCACCCTGCAACGGGCATGGCAGTCGCCATCGGTTTCCACGACGGGTTCGAGCTCCAGTTCATTGAACGCGGCATAGCCCAGCATGCGTGAGTCCTGGCGAATCCCGCTGGCGCGCAGCACCGGACCCACGACCCCCAGCTCCCGGGCCTGCTCCCCCGTCACCACCCCTTTTCCGACCGTCCGCCTGCTCACCGTATAATCCGTCAGCAGAACGCCCGACACGGACCGGACCGCCTGCTCCACTTCCTGAAGGTCGTCAAGCATGGCCTTCCTCTGGGACAGGTCCAGATCTCTGCGGACTCCGCCGATGACGTTCACAGAGACGATGATCCGGTTCCCGGCGGTGGCCTCCTGGATATCCAAAACCTTCTCACGGATCTTCCAGAGCTCCATGAAGAGGCTTTCGAAACCGAAGCTGTCGGCAAAAAGGCCGAGCCATAGGAGATGGCTGTGGATACGATGCAGCTCGGACCAGATGACCCGTAGGAACCTGGCTCGCGGCGGGGCCTCCACGCCCATCAGCTCCTCCATCCCCTGGCAGTAGCACAGGGCATGAATCATCGAGCAAATGCCGCAGATGCGCTCGACCACATGGACCATCTGGTGGAGGTCCCGGATCGACACCAGGCTCTCCAGGCCCCGGTGGACATACCCGAAAGCCGGAATAGCCTCCCTGATGACTTCGTCCTCGACCTTCAGCTGCAAATGCACCGGCTCGGGAAATACCGGGTGCTGCGGTCCGAATGGGATAATGGCCTGTCTCATGGCACTCCCCGTCAGCCCTGGTCACCAGAATCGTTGACGACATATCTGCAGAAGGGTGCTTCCTTCACATCTTCGCCGAGGTAGAGGGTGCGCCCGTAGTCGATCACCAGTCCATGAAACCGGACGCCAAACAGATCCTGGATCTCGTTTTCCACCAGAAAAGCGGCAAAGAACAAAGGTGAAATACTCGGCACGAGAGCATCTTTCGACGCGGTCAGCCGCAGGTGTTTCAGCTCGAAGTCCCGGTCGAAATGATACAGAAGGTCGACGGAGGCTGCATCCAGCTCCACGCAGGTCATGGTCACCAGCCTCCAGCCTTCGGCCTTCGCCCGGGCAGCTTCGCCCAGAACGGTCTCTACATTGACGGGAATCACCTCTCCCTGCATGGTTTCACTTCTCCCAATTTTTTCATGGCGAAGATGACCCCGTCGATGATGGCCTCAGGCCTGGCCGGACAGCCGGGGACGTAGACATCGACCGGTATGACCTTGTTCACGCCGCCCACCACATTGTAGGCCTCACGGAAAATACCGCCTGTCAGGCCGCAAGAACCGACGGCCACAACGGCTTTTGGATGCGGCATCTGTTCGTAGAGATTCCGCAGCACCCTCTTGTTGCGGGGGTTAACCGTGCCCGTGACGAGGAGCACATCGGCATGCATGGGGTTGCCCACGTTAATGATGCCGAAGCGCTCCACGTCGTAGACCGGCGTCAGGCATGCGAGCACCTCGATGTCGCAGCCGTTGCAACTGCCGCAGTCGAAGTGCAGTACCCAGGGCGATCTGGTTCGCGCTCTTGCGAAGATCTTCTTGAACATGACGGCCATCAAGCTCCTCAGTGCATGGAGAGCCACACCAGGTTGAACAGGGAAAGAGTCAGTCCGAAGGCCAGGACGCTGGTCAACATCCACCGCCAGTTCAACCGGGCGCAAGTATTGTCGATGAGGATCTCCAAAAAATAGCTAATTCCCACGAGGGCGACCATCCCCTCCCAGGAGGTGGCCCAGAACAGCGAACAGAGCCCAAGCATGAGGACGACTTCATACCAGTGGCCGATCTCGACCAGAGCCAGAAAGGGTCCCGAGTAGTCGGTGAGCAGCCCCTTGACCAGCTCCTGATGGGCGTGATGGGACGTCGACAGATCAAAGGGTGATTTACGGAGCTTGATGGTCAGGGCACAGAGCAGCGCCAGGAACAGCAAGGGGAGGTGGAACAGCAGCGGCTTTTCCCCCGCAAAGACACGGGGGACCCTGAAGCTACCGGTCTGCAAATAGATGCCCACCGTCACCAGGATCAGCAGGGGCTCATAGCAGAGCATCTGGAGCAGCTCACGATGGGCGCCGACCTGGCTGAAAGGCGAACCTGAGGAGTAGGCCCCCACAACAAGGAACACGGCGCCCACCGCTTGAATGAACAGGATGAGCAGCAGATCGGAGCGCAGCCCGAACAGCACCAATGAGATGGACGCGGCTGCCAGATACGCGTAGGCGCAGAATACCTGCCAGATGTTCACCACCAACGGCTCCTTGCTCAGCAGCTTGGCCACATCATAAAACGGCTGCAGCAGCGGAGGTCCGATGCGCGACTGGCAGCGGGCGGTGACGATCCTGTCCAGCCCGGTCACAAAGCCTCCGATCAGCGGACCGGCGGCCAGCCCAGCCAGGATCAAAAGTGCATCGGTATTCTGGCTCACAGGGTGCTCCCCAGCATCAGAATCAGCAGCAGTGCCGCAGCAAGGTTGACCCAGCCGGTCAGTCTCTTTTCCCCGAACAGGGAGGTCAGATAGTAATTCCTGGCCTCCGCTTTGACCAGCCGCTGCATGGGGCCGA
>JBFYYO010000355.1:0-3028 GCA_041310025.1 Syntrophobacterales bacterium | reverse complement strand
CGGGCTCCATAGACATGGGGAAGTCGGATGGCGCAAAACGCCAGGCCGGCATCTTGAGCTTTTCTCTTGAGCAATCGTTCCGCTTCAATTTTCGCCCTTCCGTAATCGGAGATCGGGCGAGCGGGGGTATGCCGGTCGATGGGACTTTTCTGGTCACTGTAAACCAGGAGGCTGCTGGCGTAAACGAAACAACGAACGCCCGCCCGGGCCGCCGCCTCCATCAGATTCAGGGAGCCGTCCACAATGCTCGGTTTGACATAGTGCCAGGCCTCGAAGGAAGCACGGGCTGCCAGGTGTATCACCGTGTCCACGCCCTCCACGGCCCGCCGGAGGCTTGAGGGGCTCAGCAGATCCCCCGAAACGGGCTCGGCATCGAGAGACGACACCAGAATTCCCCTCTGCATGCGCCGTACGAGAAGGCGGGGGTGCATTCCCTCTTCGGCCAGCACTCTTGCCACTTCCCAGCCGATGAAGCCCGTCGAGCCTGTGACCAGGGCGCGCTGCATTCTCTCCTCCGTTCTCTCGTCAACCTCGAAGCATCTTCAGCATCACCCATGCCGCGAAGAGGCTGAGCTCACCCGGCTGCACCCGTCTCTCCGACAGCAGTTTTCAGCGGTCCATGGTAGACCCTTGTTACAGCCGGGTATTCATTCGACTCTGTCCCATTGCTCCGGCAGGCGGCAGATCTGGTCCCCCCCCAGGAACGGCTCAGGCTCCCGGACCACGCTGCACCCGGATTCGCGGGCAATGGTTGAGAGCATTCCCTTGAAGAGGTAATCATGGAATGGCGCCATGGAATACCAGTACAGCAATCCGGGAAGGCCTCTCGGGAGAAACCTGGCGATCTGAATCAGTTCACAGCCGGAGTCACGAGGGTTCAGGCTGAACTGGAGGACCGCCTCCCCCGGGACTCTCATCTCGGCCAGCATGATGAGGCGACGGGGCTCCTCAGCGAGAAGGACCCGCCAGAAATCGACGGCATCACCCGTGCGCAGCTCCTGAAGACTCCTTCGTCCCCGGCTCAATCCCACTCCCCCGAGGAGGCGATCGAAAAACCCCCTCAGCTTCCAGAGGAGATCTCCATAGAACCACCCATGCTGCCCGCCGAGGATGCGAAGGGTCTGCCAGACCCTCTCAGGGGGACAGTCGAGGAGAATCCTGTAGCTGCAATCCAGCACCTCCCCTCCAGCAAACTCGGCCTCGCCGCAGGTCAGCCACTCGGGAGGCCTGAGGCCCCCCGCATCACTCCAGCACGACTCGACATCCTGCTGCTGGGCTTTTTGCATCGCGATGGCGACGGCCTCACGGATGGGCGTGAGGCCAATCGGGATCACTTTCCGAATGGGCTCGTCCACTGTCGAGGATGCTTCCTCGATGCTGTCCACCATGACTCGTGCCAGATCGAAGGGGACCGGCGTCACCAGGTTGATCCAGTACGCGCTGAACCCTCTTGCCTTCAAAGGCAGGGTCAGGATCCTGCGCCTCGGGAGCCTGGCTGCATGGGCATAGATATCGATCAGCTCGCGAAAGGACAAAATGTCCGGACCACCGATGTCGGAGATCAGGCCCGCCGCCTCCACGCTCTGGATGCACGCGACGAGGTAACGGATGACGTCGCTCACTGCGATGGGCCGGAGGGGCTTCTGGATCCACCGGGGGGCCACCATGATGGGCAGCCTTTCGGTGAGGTAGCGCAGGATTTCGAACGATGCGCTGCCGGCCCCGATGATCATGGTGGCTCGAAGCCAGGTCACCGGTACGGGACCGGAGATGAGTATCTGTCCGGGATCAACCGGGGTGGAGCCAGCCACGCCGACACTCGTAGGGATCGCCTTCCCGGACCGACCCAGATAGATGATTCGGGCGAGGCCTGCAGCCGGTGCGGAATGTACAATATTTCGGGCGGCGGCGTTCATGTCGCTGCCGGGGTCTTCCGAGTCTCCTGTCCGGTTCATCAGGAAGCAGCAGCACGAGCACCCGCTGAGGGCTCTGGTGAGCTCATCCTCACGGCAGGCATCGGCCCGCGTGATCTCCAGGTGAGGGGATGCGGCATAGGGACGACAGCGCAGCTTCTCCACCGACCTGGCAATGGCCCGGACGGGGATGCCGGCGCGCAACAGCTCGGAAACCAGCCTTCCTCCCAAATACCCTGTTGCGCCGATTACGGCTATCTTTTCCATGGAATGCCTTCCCCAAACGGTCCTGAGAGTGTTCGGAGGCCTGTCGAGGGCCCATTTTTGCAAACATCATCACGCATAATATGCTGTGTTTCAATACCCAAATACCCTAAGCTGCATGCGCACGACCGGTGTCGAGAAGCCCCTGGGGCCATGCTGCGTCTGGTGTTCAAGGTGCTCGGCTGTTCAAGGTGCTCGGCTTGACACGCCAAATCTTGGCAGGTATTCTTTTGCGAACCGTTGTCAACGAACAGACAGGAAAAGATTGCAGACATGGCGACTCTTAGAGGTTCCAAGACAGAACATAATTTGCTGGCCGCCTTTGCAGGGGAATCACAGGCGCGCAACCGGTACACCTTTGCAGCCAAAATTGCTCGAAAAGAGGGTTACGAGCAGATCAGCAGCCTCTTTCTCGAAACCTCGGAAGACGAGAAACAGCACGCCAAGCTCTTCTACAAACTCCTTCAAGGGGGAGAGGTCACCATCACAGCAGACTACCCCGCAGGCGTTGAGGGGGATACCCTGGTCCAGCTGAAAGCCGCTGCGGCGGGCGAGCGGCACGAGTGGACCACTTTGTACGCGCGCTTTGCCGAAGAGGCGCTGCAGGAAGGCTTCTCCAGCGCTGCGGAGGCTTTCGAGCAGATCGGGGCCGTCGAGCAATGGCACGAGAGACGTTACAATAAACTGGCCGAGGCGCTTCAAAACAACAGCGTATTCACGAAGCCGCAGCGGGTCCTGTGGAAATGCAGAGAGTGCGGGCGGGTCGTGGAGGCCTTCGAAGCCCCTCTCAAATGTCCGACCTGTGCACATCCTCAGGCTTTTTTTGAGCTCTATGCTGAAAACTATTGATA
>JBFYYO010000354.1:0-4510 GCA_041310025.1 Syntrophobacterales bacterium | reverse complement strand
CGAAGAACCCCACATGCAGCAGAATGTTCCGGGATGTGCTCCGGACATACTTCAAGATCCCCCGCCAGTCGGCAGCTATCACCCGGGGTATTTCATTCGACAGGGACCTGCCGGCCTGCTCCCATATTCCAGGATTCCAGAACGGCGGTGCATCCCGCGTGAGAAACCCGCCCACCGCTTTCTGCTGGGCCTGCGCAATCTGGGCGAACATGGCCTCGCACCGGGACACCTGCCGAGACACGGCAGCCTGAAGATCCAGGACGTCCTTGAGCTGCACCTCCATGGGAATCCGCACGGCTCCGAGGACGCCTGTCACGGAGTCGACCTGCTCCAGGATCTGCAGCGGTGCGTTGGACGCCCGAGCCGCTTCATGGGTCGCCGTCCACACCCTCTGCTTCTCAACCAGCTGGTCGAGCGATGCCTTGACCCGGCTCGCTCGCTCCGTCAGGGTCTTCAGCCATCCGGCCACCAGCAAGCGTCTCTCCTGCCAAAATCTCACCTTCGCCTGGAGATGATCGAGGATCGGGTCAGTCTGAAGCAGCTCGGTGGTCTCCTGAAGTTCCCGATCGATCTCCAGGCGGACGGCGGGAAGCTGCGTCAGAATGTCCTGAACGGCCTTGGCCGGGGCCAGATGGGCATTGATGTCGTGAAGGAAGCTCGTGACCTCGGCAGCCCGTGCTGCAATTTCCGAGAGGGGGATTGCTGTGGGGGGGGATGGAGCATGAGCGGACTGAGGCGTCGCCGGCTCCTTCTCCCCGGCCAGACCGGGAAGAACAGGCCACCAGCAGCACACGGCGACGGCCATGTACAGGACGGTGCCGACGAGCATGAAGCGTGGTTTCATGGACACCTCCAGTCAATCGCTCCCCAAAAAGATCCTTAGACGAGTTTGTTTTGCTTGTCGCAGTGTTCCACAAACTTGACGCAAAAATCCCCCATTTTCGATGCCCTCGCAGAACCACGGGATTGTCAAGACCCTACTGCAGATCATGGAGCAACCGTTGAAACTCTCTAGATTCCGTGAGGATGCGATGTGCTGCATCCCTCAGGTGGTCCACCTGTTCCGGCTTCAACACAGAAGACGTCGGATACCGCTTGAGCTGGTTGCGCTCGGCCTCGTCGTTCAAAGCGTCGAACCTCACCTGGACCAGGTAGAATTCAATGTCCCCGCAGGAGCCCGGCTCCGTGGTGATGGGGTTCGAGCCGCACCGCCCCTTCTGGATCTCTTCCGCCCACCTTGAGAAGCTTTCGCTCAGAAGGGCCACCGTCTCCATGTTGGAGCGCTCGATGGTGATGGACGAGTACGAATCCAGCATGGCGCCGAAGGGGGAAATCTTCTCCCAGCGGTCCCACTTGTCGTTGATGGCGGTCTCGGCATTCACCACGACGAAGACGATCTTGTGGACGTTTTCCAAGCTTCAAGGGCCTGTTAACGGTGTAGTGGGCGCACCCGGCGGCAACGACGGCGATCAGCACGCCGCGAGTACGCCGTTAAAAGCCTGATCTGGGCGGGCATAAAGCCCGCCCCTGCGCATAAATCACATTTTTCGCGTAGGAGCGGGGTTCATCCCCACCCAATTTTGCGTTCCAACGAACTTCCAGACACGCCCTCAAGGTTTTGGGTTGCTTGACAAAATCTCCCGGAGAAGCACCTGGGCATCCCGGTACTCAGCGTGCTTTTCGACGATGGCCTTCAGTGTCGCGACAGCTTCAGCGGCCTCGCCCCGCTGGTGCAGGTAGTAAGCAAAGGTGTATGCGTATTTCGGATCCTCGGGACGCAGCAGGCTCGCCTGCCTGCAGAGCTCGACCGCCTCGTCGACCCGGTCGCCTGAGAGGAGGATGCAGAGGTTGTACGCCGCCTGGGCCATCTGCGGGTCGATTTGCAGTGCTGACTTGAGATGGTGCTCGGCCTGCCTCGAGTCGTTCTGCTCCGCCTTCAGGAGCCCCATGTTGAAATGGGCCGCGGCGTTGTCGGGCGCAACCTCGAGGGCGCCCTGTAGTGATGCCTCGGCCTTTCCAGCCTCCCCCAGCCGTGCTTGAGCGATGGAACGGTTCACCAGGGCCATGGCTGCGCGGGGCTCGAAGCGAAGCGCCCGCTCATAAGCGGCAACGGCCTCCTTGAGCGCTTCGCGGTTGAGATGATAGTTGCCCAGGTTGTAGTGACTGGACCACTGGTCGGGCCACGCCAGAAGGGATGCGATGGCCTCCTGGTCGGCCTTCTTGATGCTCTCTGCATACTTGCCTGCAACCTTGACATCCGGGTAAGCCGAGAGGGCCGTCGCGGCCCGGATGCGGACGAGCCGTATCGGGTCCATGGTCGCCGTGACGAGCGCCTCAAGACTCTGTTGAGACGGGATGGTCGCGAGGGACTCCATGACCGCCGCCCGGACCAGTGGAGATGGGTCTTCTGCGGCCCTGAGCAACGTCTGCGCGATGCTGGGGTCCACCGATCCCGGGATCAACCGGATGAGCGATGCCGCAAAGACCTCGTCCCGGTCCGGGCTCGTGATGGTGTGGAGCATCTCCTGCAGCCTGCTCCATTCCCGCTTCCTGGCGGCGTCGATGAGGCCCGCCCGCTGGAGCAGAGGGGCCTGGTAGTCGCGGGGGCGCCACTCCCGCACGAGCTTGTCGGCCCAGGCGGCGTCTTTGTCCGTGTGACACACGTTGCAGGCGTTCGGCGACCTGAAAGCCATAGTGGCGGAGGGGGCCGGCGGCAGCATGGAGTGGTCGCTCCGGTTCATGCGGGCAAAGGAGGTCATGGGCATGTGGCAGGACACACACCGGCCGCCCACGCTCCCTTCCGCGTGATGCGTGTGGCCCGGTCCGTTGCTCACGCGCTCTTCGTGGCACGGGAGGCAGGCCTTGTTGGCGTCCTCGGCTTTCTTGAAACGGTAGCGCCCGCTCGAGGTGTGACAGTGCATGCAGTCGAGCTTCCCCGACTTGACACAGGGACTCATGAGCCATGACGTGGTGGTGTAGTTCTCCCCCAGGTCTCGGCCATCCGGGTAGTAATCGGGGTTTTCAAGGGTCATCAGGTCGAAGTGGTCGAAGAACTTCCCCCCGGGTGGGTAGGACGTTGTCAGGGGAGCCGTCGTCTTGGCGTGGCAGGACGCACACAGGTGGTTTCGCTGCTCCCTGGTCATGGTCTTGGTGCTGATGATCTTCAGATCGGGCAGCGGCTGCCCTTTGGGCGTCGCACGGGCGATGGCGTTGTGCTCTGAGGACGGGCCGTGGCAGGTCTCACAGTTGATGCCGGGCTCGCCCCAGGTGGTGTGATACGTGTCGGTCTTGAGATCGTAGTTCGTGGAAAGCTGGCTCACGTGGCAGCTGTAGCACGCGGTGTTGAACGTGTAGGGCCATTCCTTCCAGTGGAGGGGAGCGTCGGGACGGGGCTCTCCCGGAAAGTGCCGGACACCGCTCCCCGCCATGTCGATCCACTCCTTCCGGTTCACATCGTAGGCGAGGGGAAGGGTCTGGAGCCTCCCTTTCTCCAGCGGGGTGAGAAAATAGAACACGTTCTTCCCGCCCAGCGCGTGGGCCATGGGGTACTTCGTGCTCCCTTCCGGGCCGGTTTCGAGCATCCAGCCCTGCCCTTCGCCGATTTCCGCCCGGTAGCGAAACCCGCCGATGACCAGGTCCTCATTCTGCGGGGTGAGCTTTTCCTTCGCCAGTGCCTCGCTATAAGGCTGCATGGCCAGCCCATGGAACGACGTGGACCAGAGCTGGTAGAACCGCTCGTGGCACTCCCGGCAGCTCGGGGAGCCGGCAAAATCCCCCTTTTGCACGGGTGGTTTGGCATCGGCCCCCAAAGCATTGGGCGGGGGCGGACAGCAAAGAAACGCGACACCTGCTGCAAAAATCAGCGAGGCAACCGTACCAAGCCTCGACCCGATGCCGTTCATGCTGTGCCCCTCCTTGTCCCCAACAGGGGATGAATCATGGGATCATGCCGCATTCAAACATCTTTTCAGCGATGGGGCCAGCGACACGATTGAGGAACTCGCGGCGCATCTGGGGGTCCTGGCGAAGCAGATCGATGGCGCGAGCCTCGATCTGGGCCTGTTTCCCCGCAGGCTTCTGTTTCTTCTTTGCTGCCAGGTCCTGGCAGGAAGAGGTCTGATATTTCTGAACCACCCTCTGGGCGATCATCTCCATCAGGGGATACTTGCCCTCCTGACCCCATGCCGTTCCACCCAGAACCAACATTTGAAAGATTGCCAGCCAGAACATCACTCTTACCATTGCCTTCTCCTTTCATCATTTGAAAGTTTCAATCCATCTTCCAGGAAATGAAGACCGGACTCACGCCTGTCCCGGGACTGCCTCAATCACCTGAAGCCCACCTCAGAACAACTCAAACATTACTGGCAGTCATTTCCGCGGAAGGCAGGAATACACGCTATTCAGGATTTCGGGATCTCCGCTTCTGCAGACTTGTCGACTTCAGCGAAACTTCTGGTGATGCTGGGGACCAATCAGCCCTGCCTGCCCCTGACGTGTCACTTGGCTC
>JBFYYO010000353.1:0-3043 GCA_041310025.1 Syntrophobacterales bacterium | reverse complement strand
GTCACGCATGGGCAAGCTTCGCTTAGCCCATGGCACCCTCCAGGCATGAAAAATGAGCTTAAGTCAACAGGATTGCCCGAGGGGGGGACGGGGGGCTGCAGTGGAAGAGAGCGCAACGGTTTCGGAGCGGGTCATTCCAGTTTTTCGCCGGCCGCCAGTCCTTCCAGGGCTTCACGGTCCAGGATCTCGATCTTCCGACCCTCCACACGAATCAGCTCCTGCTGGCTCATGCGCCCCAGGATGCGCGAGAGGGTTTCGGGAATCGTCCCGAGCACGCTTGCCAGCTGCCCCTTGGTGATATCGAGCTCCAACCTGCTGGATCCCCCATCCCGGTCGCTCATGTAGAGGAGATAAGCCGCCAAACGCCCGGGGACCTCCTTGAGCGAGAGATCCTCGATGAGATGGGTGAACCGACGGAGCCTGAGCGAAAGGATGGCGAGCATGTTCATGGCCAGAGAGGGCTCCCTCTGGATCAGCCTCACAAACTCGGCCCTGGGAAAGAACAGGAAGCGGCTGTCTTCCAGGGCTTCGGCATGGGCCGGATAATTGCCGCCCGCAAAAACCGGAACTTCACCGAAAAACTCCCCTTCCCCAAAGATGTGGAGGATCTGCTCCTTACCCTCGAGGGACATCTTGTAAATTTTCACCTTGCCCGAGATGATGCCGTACATTCCAGCGGCCTTCATTCCGTCGGCAAACAAAGACTGGCCCTTCTTGAACCTTTGCTCCACGACAATCCGGCTCAGCTCATCCAACTGCTCCTGTGGAAGTCCCTCGAAGAGCGCAATCCTGGCAATTCGTTCGGCGACTCTCATCCCTTCAATCCTCGTCAGATGGGTTTTCTGGAAAATAGCACCCCGGCTTGACACAGGTCAAAGCGAATACCGCCTGTTGACTTTATGTTGCCGTTAAGGCCGCAGGGAATCCATCCACCAGGGATGGGCAAGGTCACCCTCCGTCGAGGTGGAAGAGGAGCGCCTGGGTCTGTTCAGGTCGAGAACCACGAAAAAGTGTAAATTTTTGGAAGATGGAAGCTGGATTGACCTGAATCAAGGCAGCAGGGGGTCGGAAGCGTTAAGCTAATCTCAAATCATGACGGAAACTGCTGAAAAACTCGAGCTTGCTTTTTTGAGCTGCGATGAACCGGATTTAGAGAGTCACGGAAAGGAGCATCATCATGTCTGCGCCTCTCGCTCATTCTCTCCTGGTACGAGCAGAAGGCCGTGGCCATTCTCCTGACCCTGCTTTACCTTGGCATCAAGAGTATCCGACTGGGCCCGTCCCTGCCGGCATTTGTGACGCCCAACGTACTGAATGTTCTGGTGAAGAACTTCAACATTCAGCCCATCACCACCCCGGACGAGGATCTCAAGGCCATCCCGGGCTGAAGGTGTGGAGCTGACATGTGGCCGGGAGGAAGGCCTTTGGGGGCCTTTCTTCCGGTCTTCAATCATCAACGGCCTTGGGATCGAGGGGTCGGATCGAGGTAGCAATGCCGCAATCCTGATGACTCGTGAGACAGGAGCGAATGCCATGAAATGCCCGGGACAGGACAGCCGATATTGGGAACCTGGCGCCATCTTCGAAGCCAAATGCCCGGAATGCGGACAAGAGGTGGAGTTCTTCAAGGATGAGTCGACGCGGAAGTGCAAGAAGTGCGGGCACAAGTTCGTGAACCCCAAGATGGACTTCGGCTGTGCCTCGTACTGCAAATTCGCATCCCAGTGCCTGGGCGATCTTCCTCCCGAGCTCATGGCTCAGCGGGAGGATCTGTTTCGGAACCGCGTCGCCATCGAGATGAAGAAGTATTTCAAGCAGGACTTCAAGCGCATCGGGCACGCCACGCGGGTGGCCCGTTATGCCGAGCAGATCGTCAAAGCGGAGAGGGGAGATCCCGGCGTTGTGATCTCGGCCGCCTACCTGCACGACATCGGCATCAAGGAAGCGGAGCGGAAGTACCAGAGCACGGCGGCTCGCTACCAGGAAGAGGAAGGGCCGCCCATTGCCCGTGAAATCCTCGACCGGCTGGGGGCGCTGGCCGAGCTCATCGACGAGGTGTGCGACATCATCGCCCACCATCACCACCCGCGGGATGAGGAGACGACAAACTTCAAGTGCCTCTACGATGCGGACCTCATCGTAAACCTGGAGGAGAACCACAAAGAGCAGCCGATGGCACCCGAACACCTGGAGGCCGTCATTGCGAAGAGCTTTCTCACCGAAACAGGCAAAGCCCTGGCCAGGGAAACCCTCAAGACCAACCTGTGAAACGATACTGGAGAGACGCCATGAAAGCCGTCAGGAAGATTGTCGAAATCGATGAAGAACGCTGCGATGGGTGCGGCCTTTGTGTGCTGTCCTGTGCCGAGGGTGCCATCCAGATCGTGGACGGGAAGGCCCGGCTGGTGTCCGAATCCTACTGCGACGGCCTCGGCGCCTGTTTGGGCGAATGTCCTCAGGGGGCGCTCCGGATCATCGAGCGGGAATCGGAGGAATTCGATCCGGAGGCCGTCGAGGACTACCTGAAAGAGCTCGAAAAGCAGAAGCCGGCGGAGGCAGACGCCAAGGCACATACGGGGTGCCCGTCGGCACAGATTCGGACCTTCGAGGTGACTTGCGACGACTCCGCTGCTCCCCGGGCGGGGGGGAGCTCTCCCTCGGCTCTCTCCCACTGGCCGGTTCAACTTCGCCTGGTGCCGGCCAACGCCCCGTTCCTGAAATCTGCAGACCTGCTCGTTGCAGCCGACTGCGTGCCCGTGGCCTATCCCGATTTTCACCGGGATTTCCTGGCGGGCAAGGTCGTCCTCATCGGGTGTCCCAAGTTCGACAATCCGGCCGAATACGTCCAGAAGTTCGCCGAGATCTTCAAAAACGCAGACGTGAAGCGGGTCACGGTGGTGGACATGGAAGTTCCCTGCTGTTCCGCGCTGGGGACGATCGTTAAAAAGGGCCTGGAAGTGGCGGGAAAGAGCGTTCCCATCGAGCACGTCACCGTGAGCACCCGCGGCGGAATCCTCGACACGAGCCGGAAGATTGCATAACG
>JBFYYO010000352.1:0-3076 GCA_041310025.1 Syntrophobacterales bacterium | reverse complement strand
GAAAAGAAGCGGAACCTGACCATTCAGGAGCTGATGAACGAGTTTGCCGCCCTCAAGGTCGGTGAAATGGCCGACGACAAGATGCTCCTGGTCTGTTGAATCTCTGATACTGAATTCCGCTCCGAGGACCTACCACAGGGCGTACCGGTAGGTTTTCATGGCTTTCTGAAGCTGGCTCAAAGTCTGGACGCCCCGCTCCGAGAGAACCAGAAGCTGTTTCTGGAACATCTGCGCCGAGAAGAAGGCGTCGGCAAGGGCGTTGTGCCGGTAGCTCTCCTTGATGCCGTAGCGCTCCATCATGGCTTCGAAGGTCAGATCCATGCAGAGCTTGCCGGCCTTGTGGCAGAGCCACTTTTCCACCATCACGATGTCCACCGTCTCCCGCTCCAGCTTGATTTGCCGCAGCTTGAGAAGCCTCTGCAGCAGCCGGTAGTCGAACTCCACCGAGTGACCGACCAGGATGCCGTCCAGGGCGTTGTGGATGGATTCGGCCGCTTCGCCGAAAGTGGGAGCGGTTTCGAGATCATGGCCGCTGATGCCATGATACTTCATGGCCTCCATCTTGTACTGCTCGGGCCTGATCAGAAAATAGGTGGATGACCCGGCCAGGATCCTCCTTCCCGTCATGGGCACCGAGGCGAATGCGACGACCTCATCGTGCTTGGTGTCAAGCCCGGTGGATTCGACGTCGATGGCACAGAACCTGGCTTCTTCCAGCTGCATGGGTATGACCGCCGGCGAAAGGTTAGCCGTTTGCTGAAAATCCCTCGTGAAAGACCACAGTGCCCTGCGGAATTGTGTTGTCGAACGGCAGGGCAAGAAAGAATTCTTGTGGAATGCCCTCATAGACCAAACTCGGCATATTTCTGAAGCCGAACCGCTCATAGTAGCCAGGGTCGCCCACCAGAGCGCACCCTTTGCTGCCCAGGGCCTGCAGCATTCGCAATCCTTCATGAACCAGTGCTTTTCCAATGCCCTGTCGCTGGTACCTGGGCAGCACGGAGATGGGGCCAAGCCCATGCCAGTTCGGGCTGCCATCGGAAATGGTGACCGGTGAGAACGCTATGTGCCCCACCACCTGCCCCTCAACCTCTGCAACCAGGGAAATCGTCAGCGCATGGGCATCGCGCAATGCCTTCACGATGAACTGCTCTGTTTGGTTGCTGATCGGATGATCTTTGAAGGCGGCTATGGTGACTTCCGCGATTGCTTCAATATCCGATGGTGCCTCGTTCCTTATGATCATGTCAAACTCCATGGGATCGAAAGAGGAGCGTTCCGCTGGTCCTCGGCAAGCTCGCCGCCTCTCGTCAACTGTAGTAGGTGTTCCGGGCCACGTTGTACCTCTTCATGAGTATTTTCTGGAAGGAGTCGACCACTTTGAGAGACTCCTTGAGCACCAGCAGGTCAATGCCCGAAAGCTCCTTGCTTCGGATCTTGCTGTCGGGTTTGGAGTGGGCCAAAATAGCCTTGGCCTGCTGGCGGAGCCGAAGGTCCTGGATGACACCAAAGGCCTCGAGCAGATCATTGTGAAGGGTCGTTTCGATCTTGCCTCCGGCAAGCAGGGCGTCGAGGCGATCCTTGGTGTTCGTCACGTCCACGATTCCCTGGTCGACGGCCAGGACCCGAACGCCGTTGACAATGGGATAGATGCCGTAGGTCTTCAGGTCCACTTCCCGGTGCCGGGAGATGATTCCGAACATGCCGAGGGGCGGCTCGATCTGGACTGCGTCGCTGGCCAGCAGCGTGATGGCTTTGGACGTGATGCGGCAACGCGCCGTTTCCATCAGTTCCCGGTAAAGGTCGATCCGTCCATGAACGGGTCTCGTATCGAGGAAAACGGAGAGATACCGGACATGCTCGGGCACCGGGTTGTCAAACCAATCGGCGAAGCACTCTTTCCACTCGGCGAGGGGCCGGTTCCACAAGGGATTGGAAGCCATGTAGCCGCCCGGGCACCGTGGCATTCCCATGTGATGGAGCGACTCGGTCACGGTCTCGGCCCACTGGGGGGATCCCTGCACGGTGGTGATGAGCGCATTGTCCTGGTCGGCCGCGATGATCTGCTCCTTGCGGCCGGAGCTTCCCATGTGAATCCAGACGGCATTCTCCATGAGGGGCTGCCCGCCCGTCAGCTCGATGACCTTGGCCACGATCCGGTCGTGGATGGCGGTGATGAGCCGGCTCACATCGTAGAAATTGAGCTCCAGCAGGGCCAGCATGGCTATGGCACTGTGAAGCATCGAAAACAGGATTCCCAGCTGTTCGAGGGTGGTGGCCTTGATGATCCCCCGGTGGAGGGCAAAGACCGAGGTGGCGGGCTCCAGCTGAACCTCGAGGTCTCTTCTCGTGATGACGCCGATCACCTCGTTGGCTCGGACCAGCACCAGGTACTTGATCCCCGTCCTGGCGAGCTGTGCCAGGGCGTCGAAGATGGTCGAGCTCGCCGGGATCGTCACCACGGGCTTCGACATGAAAGCCGAGACCTGATCGTCGCGGCTGCCATGCAAAATGACCCTTCTCAGGTCCGCCTGCGTCAAAATGCCGCAGGGCCGGTTCTCCTCATCCGTCACCACAATGGAGCTCACCTGCTCGTGCTCCATCCGGCCCACCGCATCGTGAATGGTTGTGTCCGGTCTGCAGAGCACGGGATCCCTCGACACCATCCCGTCGATGCTCATGCGGAGCGTGGCCTCCCTGAACAGACGCTTGTCTTTGACCAGGGATCTGAAGGATCGCAGCTTCCGACCCATGAACGAGGTGAAAAATGAGGAGAATCGTTCGTTCCGCTCCAGCACTTCCCGGAATCTCGACGCGGGGATCAGGTAGCAGACCGTCTCCTCGACGGCCCTGGCTGTCAGGAGATAGCGTTCTCCCTGCGGACTCAGAGCGCCGAAAATCTCGCCGCGCGAGAAATAGTCCAGAGGGGTTTCCCCGTCAAAAAGCCCAACGAGGCCGGTATAGACGATGTAAACATGGGTGCGCTGCTGGCCCTTCTCAAGGATCAGCTTCCCCTTGGGATAGATATCGACTTCCAGCCCCTCCATGAGGGAACTGAGCTCCTGCTCGGACAGGA
>JBFYYO010000351.1:0-3081 GCA_041310025.1 Syntrophobacterales bacterium | reverse complement strand
GGGCAGATCCTCACCCACCAGCCAGCGCACCGCATCGCTGTCGTTGCCCACCCCGTTCGTCAGATCGACGAATTCTCCCCAAATGTCGGACAAAGCCTCATTTATGGCCCCCGACTGGTAATAGTAAAACAGGCGCGACTCGTGCTCCGTCACTCCATGGGTCATTTCATGGGCCGCCCCATCGTCGGTCACGAATCCGTCCCCGTAGACCATTTGGGTGCCGTCCCAAAAGGCATTTTCGAAAACGGAGCCATAGTGGACCGTGGATCTCAGCAACATCCCGGCACCGTTGAGACTGTCACGCTGATGATGGTCGAGGTAGAAGTTGAAGGTATCCCCTGAAAACCTGTAAGCGTTGTCGACATCGGCATCCCCGGTCAGGGGTTGACCTTCGGACAAAACCAGAGTGCCCGGGAGCTCTTTCATATTCTTCGCGTCATGAACCCTGCGGTCGAGCGCCGTGTCCGTCTGGTTGAAATGAAGGGCCACCGAGCCCCTGTGGGCATCGATCAGGACCAGTTCCCTGACGGGGAAGGTTTCCACAGGAGTGACTTCCATGCGCCACACCAGAAAATGGGTGCGGCCCGGTCCCCCCAGCAGTTTCGGGTCGTAGACCCACAATTCCGGCTCAGTCGCTGACAGCAGATTTACATCCATTCCATAGTGTTTGGATACCAGGGCCAGCGCGGTGGCTTGAGCGTCCTGAGGTGTCACACGTGGCGCCACATCCACTGCCAGATCCTCAGCGATCTTGCCTCCTGCGGAAAGCACCCGGTTTTCGGCACCCGTTGTCTGGACGATCAGCTCACCTCCGACCACCGGCACTCCCTCATGAAGCTGCTGATACCGGATGATCGAGCGATCGTCTACCGATCGCCTGACCTTTTCCGTTCGCATCTCCCGGGACGGCTCCCTCAGGCCGAACAGGTCCCTGTAGCGGGACAAAAAGGCGTGGCCGGCCTCCATAGCGGAATTCGGCCGCCCTCTCAGCAACGGAGCCACAGCTCCCTTGCGGTCCGCACCGAAAAACCGAACACGGCCATCCCTCACATCCCGGAAAACACGCCCTCTTGCGTTGGACTCCATCAACAACTCAGATGTCAGGGAATCTCGATGATCGTAGGCGACGGTCTCAAAAGGCCAAAAGAGAGCCCCCAGCGCCAGGACACCGACAGCAACCCACATTCTTCGCAGTTTCATATGCATCCTCTGCTTTTGCACTGCGGATTTTCAGACCTCATCAACGGACTTCATCGGGCGGTTATGCAGAAACCGGACCACTCAGACACGGATGAGAAAAGCCCCGTTTTTCACCGTCAAACATGAAACGTCGCCAGTGATTGCGAGCTTTCGCATATGCTCAGTCCGATTCATATAACTCGCGAGGTTCAGAAAAGTCACTACCCGGATTCCAAATGACGGCGGCTCACAGAAGAATTCAGCAAGGAAAACCAACGCTTCGGATGAGCGTTGGGCAGGATTCACTCCGGAACATTCAGGTCATCTTCAACCCTTTGAACCAGAACTTTGTCCACTCGGTGACCATCCATGTCAACCACTTCAAACCGGAAACCGCAGCAATCAAAATGATCGCCGACCTCGGGAATACGTCGCAGGACGTTCATCACGAACCCACCAAGCGTCTCGTAATCTCCCGTATCCTCCTCGGGAAATCTTCCCGCATCGAGGAATTCCCGCAACTCGTCCACGGGGATCATCCCCTCTACCAGCCAGGAGCCGTCCTCACGCTGAACGATGGGGCGCTCCCCGGCATCATCCAGGGAAGGAAGGTCACCGATGATGGATTCGAGCAGATCGGTCAACGTGACGAGCCCTTCGATGGTCCCGTATTCGTCAACCACAAGGGCCACCTGGGTTCCCGACTCCTTGAAGAGCTCCATGACGCGAAGGACATGAGTGCCTTCCAGCACGAAGAGCGGCTGCTGCAAGCCCGAGCGAATGTCCAGCGTCCGCCCGCTCAGGCATCTCGTCAGCAGATCCTTGACGTGAACGACTCCGAGTACGTTGCTGAGTCGCCCCTGGCAAACTGGAAAACGTGACCGCATGCTCTTCAGGATTCTGCGTCGATTCCTCTCGGCACTCTCGTTGACATCCAGCCACACGATGCGTTTCCGCGGAGTCATGAGCGCCCCGACGCGACGGTCCCCCAACCGCAGGACCCGGCTCACCATATCCTGCTCCGCCTCTTCGAAAACGCCCGCTATGGTCCCCTGCTCGATGAGAATCTTGATCTCTTCCTCCGTCACGGGAGGTTCTGCTGAAGGCTTGAAACCTATCATCCTCAAGACCAAATCAGTCGAGAAGCTGAGCAGATGAACGGCCGGGGAGGCAATGCCGGCCAGGAAACGCATGGGACTCGCCGCCCGAATGGCGATGCGCTCGGGATGATTCAGGGCAATGCGTTTGGGCACCAGCTCCCCGATGACCAGGGTGAGAAAGGTGATGCACAAAACGATCAACCCCAGGGCCACGCTCTCTCCGTACGGATGGATGAAGCTGAAGCGATCAAAAAAACCCGCGAATTCTCCGGCCAGTGTCGCCCCACCGAAGGCCCCGCTCAGAACCCCCACCAGAGTGATGCCGATCTGTACGGTGGACAGGAGCATATTCGGTTCATTCGCGAGGTCCAGGGCAACCCGGGCCTTCTTATCCCCTTCCTCGACCTTTTGCAGGAGCCGGGCTTTGCGGGCGGAAATGATGGCGATTTCGGACATGGAGAAGATACCGTTGATGAAAATCAGGAAAAGGATGATGAAGATATCGACACCCAACATGTGCTCTGGCTGCCTCTTGTCTGGAAGGGGTTGATTTCTAAGTACCGTCGGTGCTTCGATTGATCCGTCGATGGTCCGAAAGCCGGTTCGTTGGTATCACACGGGTTCAGGAAGGCTGTGGAATGGCCGCGGCGAACAAGCAATGAGTGGGTGAGCCGGCCAGCGTACTTCCCCGCTCACACCACCCCTGCAATGATTTGCTGCTTATCAGGAAAGATGAATCTCATGCCAGGTTGACACTGCTAGCCTGGGCACCCTCATCTCCCTCCCGTTCGACGAAGGTGAC
>JBFYYO010000350.1:0-3092 GCA_041310025.1 Syntrophobacterales bacterium | reverse complement strand
AGCATGCGGGCGAGACGCGGCACAAAGACCCCGAGGAGGGCGATCCCGGAGCCGATGATCCCGAAGGCCGCCTCGGGAATGCCGATGATGCGATAGTATTGGCTGCTCAGGGTGATCACCATTCGGATCACGTGATCGAACAGGAGCCCTGTCAGAATCGTCACCAGCGCAAAGGGGGTGGCCAATATCCATCTGCCCGCAGTGAAGGTCACCCGGAAGGCTCCCACCAGTGCAGGCATGCACCCTTCGGACCAGCTGCAGGACGGATGATCCTCGCGGCGCACCTCGCGCATTTTCATGGCCGCCGCAAGGGTGGCCAGCCCCATGAAGAGGGTCAGGATCACGGGAAGCTTCAGCGTGTCCCCCTGCGTGACCTCCCCACTCCCCCCGAGCCATCGCAGCACCCGCCCCATGAAAAGCGGATCGTAGACCGCCGCACCCAGGATCATGACGGCCACGTACCCCAGGGACTGAAGCCGCATCTGCACTTCCAGCACCTTGCTCCAGTGATCGGTCAGTCCATGAACCTTGAGTGAATCGTAGGCCAGCGCTTCATCTGCACCGCTGGCTGCGGCTTCCGCCGCCCCACTGATGAGCCGGTTCCCCAGGAGCACCGCGAAGAGCAGGTCCGGGTGTTCGCGTGGAGCCAGAACCAGCAGTCCCATTTCCAGGATCATGAGCCAGGCGCTGGCGATGAGGAGTCTTCTCCGCCCGATGAGATCAGCAAGTGCTCCGGAGGGGACCTCCAGACCCACGATGGCCAGAGCCCACGCCGTATTGAGCATCGCGAACTGCGACAGGCTCAAGCCGAAATCGAGAAACAGGATGGTGAAGACCGGATAGTAGAAGCGGGCATTGAAAAACAATCGGAAGGCTATGAACCCGCGGATGTTCGGAAGATCGAAGGGCGAAGGTCCCGACAGCGATTCGTCCATTGCGTCCTTTCATTCAAAATGCTCAGGCGGCGGCTTGACACCCGGCGACATGCAGTGATCTTCGAGGTGATCATGATCATCAGGGCGAGGACGTGCATGCAGTGAGCACCGGCCCTATTCTGACACCCAGAGTGCCGGTGCTGCAAACCAGAAATTTCCGCGGGGATGGCTCGCAGAGCACTCCATTTCTCTACTGTTCTTGAGTCGTTGCACCGATCTATGAGGAACAGACGGGGCGGTGAGCTATGACCGCGGATAGTCGAAGCACGGAATGAACGCTTGAGAAACTCCTGTTCTCACAACCATTTGATCTGAACGGCAGATTGGAATGCAGAATCCGTTTACAGAAGACCAGCCAGGCAAATTCCTTACGGACGGCGAAAGCTTCAAGCAGGTCGTCGAATCCATCGCCGCAAAGCGCAGTGCCAGCCAGAAACGCAAATCCCCGCGATTTCCAACGGTGCATGCCCTGGCCAACCGTTCCAGCACCGACCAACCTTCGGGAGAGCTCGTCTGCCTCAGCCCACTGAGACCGCGCCTCGGTGGGGATTCGGATCAACAGCCGGCCCAAGGCTCATCACCGCGAGATGGAGCGGCGACCGGGGCGGAAAGCATGCTCCACAGAATCAGCTGGATCAATGTCATCGACTTCTCCGAGGAAGGTCTGCAGATCGAGCTGAAATGCGACAACTTCCTCGATTATCTGGACCGGCCACTGTTCGTGCAGTTCAACCAGGCGAGGCTCCCGGTCAACATGCACTGGTTCAAGCAGTCGGGAGGGCTGTTGCGTTGCGGGTGCTCCTTCTGCGGCGCCATCGACAAAGATCCCGGCATCGCATCAACCCTGCTGGGGTTGAGCAGCGAACTGGTTCGCTACCTGGTGCAGGGTGACCGAAGCGGGAACGGTTCACGGCCGGAGATGGTCTTTGCGTTCATCAGCACCATCTACAATTTGAGGCTCATGTTTCTGGATGCCGTGGCCAGCTTCCACGAGTCCAAGAACTTCATCCTGAGGTTCGTCCACTCGAAGTTTCATATCCGGGTGGACCATATTCTTCGCAAATTCAAGTATTCCAAGTACTACCAGGTCAATGAGGCCAGGCGGCTCGTCAACGACAGCTATTTCAATTCACTCATCGACACCTTCCTGCAGCCCTATCACGAGTTCGGATGCGGCCTCCTCGGAGCAGGCGAAGACATGCTTTTCCTGGAAAACGACGTCTTCAACCTCATGATGAACTGTCTCATTCTGCCCGATCCCCTCCAGCCCAAATTTGAGACCATGGGGGATTCGGTGAATTCGGTCTACCAGATGTTCCTGGAGGTCCGGAGTCGTCTGCCGAGGACTTTCGAGAGCAACGAGTTCGACAAGCAGTTTTACTGCTACAGCGCATTCATCGGTGAGATCGTCCTCCTGCGGGAACGACTGATCGATTTCCTCTCAGGCGTTGGCATCCATTGGAAGTGAAGAAGCGAGCCCCGCCAGGAAACGCGAACCTCGCTTCAGGCAGGCATCGTTCAGGCCGACCAGGAAATGCAGCTCTCGGGGCAGGATTCGATAGCCTCCTCAATGCACTCGGCGTCACCCCCTTCTTCTTTGATCACTCGAGCCTTTTCTCCCGATTCGTCCATCTCGAACACCTCCGGGCAAAGCTCCACACAGGCCTCACAGGCCACACAACACTCATCGTCGAGGACAACTCGCTTGGCCATGCTTTCTCCTTCCTTTCATGGTGATGCACCGAATGGTTTTCCTTACGCACGTCCATTAGAACATATCTTCTCCTCGGGGAATCTCAAGGGTATTTTTCAGACCACGAATCGCCGTCGATGAAGATTTCCGGGAGACGGGCAGAATTTGGAGGGACGCACTGTGAACGGTTATACCGGACAGGTGAATCCACGTACCGGCTCAGATCAGTCCAGGCGCGCCTGTTTCAATCGGCACCTCTTGGCGAACAGCTGGCAGTTGGATCGATTATTGGCGAGCACGGTTTCCACGTCATCCAGGGATTCGACGATGAGCACCGCGGTTCCTCGATCCGCCCAATCGAAGAGCTTGGGGGCCTCGAAAACCGGCAGGTTGATACACCCATGGGAGCAGTTTCCCTCGGTGATGTCCCCCGCATGAATCCACACATGCTCATAGATCCTCAG
>JBFYYO010000349.1:0-3124 GCA_041310025.1 Syntrophobacterales bacterium | reverse complement strand
GACGCCATGTACGCGGACATCGTCCTCCCAGCCACCACGAATTACGAAAACGTGGGGTATCAGAGATATCCCGGAGGATATTGCCAGTTACGCCGGAGGGTCATCGATCCCATTGGCGAAGCGAAGTCCGGCTACATGTTCCTGGTGGGGCTGGCCAAGGGCCTTGGATACGGACACCTTTTCCCGCAAACGGAAGAAGAGCGTCTCGAATTCGCCTTCAAGACCGGCCCCGTATCTTTGGAGGAATTGAAGGCCCATCCGGAGGGCGTCAGATTTGATGCCGGCCGACAGGAGTACAGGAAATACGCCAAGGGCCTCCTTCGCAAAGGGGGTGAGTTGGGATTTGATACGCCTTCGGGAAAGGTAGAGCTCAGATCGAGCCTGCTGGAAAAGTACGCCTATGACGGCCTGCCTGTATACGTGGAACCCACTGAAGGTCCCCTGGGCAGCCCTGAGCTCTACGAGAAATATCCGCTGGTGTTCAATAGCGGGGCTAGGATCCAGTCGGCGTTTCGATCTCAGCATTTGAACATTCCGGGCCTGCTGAAGCTGCAACCGAAACCGCAAGTTCTCATTCACCCTGTGGATGCGAAGGCGAGGGGAATTGAAAATCATGACAAGGTCTGGGTGGAGTCTCCAAGGGGTCGTGTGGGATTTTGGGCCAAGGTGACGGACGACGTGCTGCCAGGGCAGGTAGAGGTGAACGTGGGCGGAGGGAGCCCCATCCATGCGGAGGGTTGGCGGGAGGCTAACACCAACTACCTGACCGACTTTGAAAACCGCGATGCGATTTCGGGGTTTCCGGTATACAAGGCCTTACTTTGTGAAGTGAGAAAACGGGAATGACGCTAGCCCGAGCACGGTCTAGTGGAAAGCCAGACGAATCAGGAAAGTGGAGGTGCCGTCTGCAGCGGCCAGATACTACGGGGAGATCGATCCCAGTCCGCCCAGGCCGACGATCAAGACTCTTGTTTTTCCCAGCTTTTGCTGGCCGTCTTCGCCGATCTCCGGCAGCATCACCTGTCGACGGTAACGGCGCTTGTGCTCTTCGGCTAGCAAGGGGCTATCCTTCATGATTTATCAGAAGTCTCTTTGCCTTTTTGTTTGTCTCTGAGGGCCATGAAGACCCGCTCCGGTGTCAGAGGCAGTTCCTGAAAACGAATGCCCGTGGCATCGTAGACCGCATTTAAAATCGCGGGGATCGTCGGCATGATGGCTCCTTCGCCCACCTCCTTCGCTCCAAAAGGCCCATAAGGCTCGTGAGACTCCACGATGATGGGCGTCACATTGGGCATGTCCAAGGAGGTGGCGATCTTGTATTCGGCAAAATTGGGATTCAGGACTCGTCCTTTTTCGTCAAACTTGACCTCTTCGTAGAGGGCCTCGCCTAGCCCCATGGAGAGCGAACCCTGCATTTGGCCTTCAACGGAGGTCCTGTTGATGGCAAACCCGCAGTCGTGAGCGTCCGTCATCTTTTCCACAGTGATCTTTCCGGTCTCCATGTCCACGCTCACCTCCACGACCTGGGCGGAGCATCCGTAGGCAGGAGACGTGCCGACTGCGGCGCCCTTGTGAGAGCCCCCAAGCTCGGCAGGTTTGTATTTGCCACGCCCGATGATCGTGCCTCTGGCAAGATAGGCGATGCGCGCGGCTTCCTGGAAGGTGAGAGGGTCGCGGCCTTTTGCAAGCCCCGTCCATCCTCTGTGCTCCTTGGCGTACCGTGTCCTGACGTGGCTGTAATCCACTCTCCCGTGCTTGAACACGATGAGACCGTCCTTGATATCCAGTTCGGAAATGTCCACTTTCAGTTCCCGAGCGAGAACTCCGAGGATCTGTCTCCGCACATCGACAGCCGCCTCTTTCGTAGCATGTCCCGTCATCAAGGTCTGGCGGCTGGAATAGGCCCCCAGATCGATCCCGAAGTCCGTGTCCCCCGAAGAGATCCTCACCGAATCCAGAGGTATGCCGATCGTCTCCGCGGCGATCATGGCAAAGGTGGTGTCCGACCCCTGGCCGATCTCAGCCGATGCGGTGTACACGTGAACGGTTCCTCCGTCCTCGTTGACGTGGATGCTAACGGTCGCATGGTAGGTCTCCGACCGGTAGATCGGGTATCCGGCGCCGGACACGAAGAATCCGCAGGCCATGCCGATGCCTCTGCCTTCCGGCAGCTTCCCCTTTTTTTCGATCCAGCCGGAACCGTCCCGCACCGCTTCGATGCATTCCCTCATGCCGAGGCTGTTCATCTTGAGGTCGTTGCAGCTCACATCGCCGGCTTCCATCATGTTCTTGAGACGTAGCTCAACGGGATCCATGCCGATTTCTTCCGCTATCCGATCTAGCTGCTGCTCCCATGCGGCCCTGGCGATCACTCCTCCATGGCCCCGCTGAGCACCGCAGGCGGGCTTGTTGGTGTAAACGCGATAGGCGTCGTATTTCATGTTCTGGAGACGATAGGGCCCCCCAAGAAGCGATCCTGCATAGTAGATAGTCGCTATTCCAAAACTGCTGTAAGCTCCCCCTTCAAGGTAGCACTCATTTTTCAGGGCCAGGAGGGTGCCGTCTTTTTTCACTCCAGTTGTCAAGGTGTGGACGAACTGGTGTCTTGCCCGGCTGTGAAGAAAAACTTCTTCCCTTGTGAAGCCCATCTTGACAGGCTTTCCGGTTTTCATGGACATGAGGCAGGCAGCCATCTCCATGGCATTGGCCGCGGCCTTGGGGCCGAATCCGCCTCCCACGTAAGGTTTCACCACACGGACCTTCCCGATAGAGAGACCCAGAACCATAGCAATCGTCCTCTGGACGTAGTGAGGGGATTGGGTGGCGCTCCGAAGGGTCAGGTTCCCGTTAGGATCAAATTCGGCTATGCACGCCTGAGGTTCGATAAATGCTCCATCCTGCCGTTTATTCCTGAAGGTATCTGTCCGGACCACATCGCATCCAGCCAGGGCCGCTTCCACATCTCCGAACTCCTGGTGGACGTGGGCGCCGATGTTGCGCTCATACTCGTCGTGCACAAGAGGCGCCCCTTCTGCGATGGCCTCTTCCAGGCTCAAGACCGCGGGCAGTTCCTCATAGTCCACTTTGATGAGGGACAAGGCTTCCATGGCCGTCTCCAGGTCGA
>JBFYYO010000348.1:0-3191 GCA_041310025.1 Syntrophobacterales bacterium | reverse complement strand
CAGAGCCGTTCCCATGGCGTACAGGTTGTTTTCGCAGACGAACAGAACCGGAAGCTTCCAAAGCGAGGCGAGATTCATGCTTTCGTGGAATTCGCCCTCAGCGACGGCGCCGTCGCCGAAGAAACAGCAGGTCACGCGCGAGTGATTCTGCATCTTGTCGGCAAGAGCCAGGCCGACAGCAATCGGAAGTCCTCCGCCCACAATGGCGTTGCCGCCATAGAACCGCCTCCTGTCATCGAACAGGTGCATCGAGCCCCCCCGCCCGCGGCTGCAGCCCTCCTGCTTGCCGTACATCTCGGCCAGGATGCACCCGGCAGACACGCCACGGATGAGCGCATGCCCATGCTCACGGTAAGTGGCGACAATGGCGTCCTCGGGCGTCAGCGCCTCCAGCACTCCCACGGCCACCGCCTCCTCGCCGTCGTAAAGGTGGAGGAATCCCCGGATCTTCATGGCGCTGTAGAGCTCGGCGCACTTGTCCTCCAGACTTCGGATGCGGATCATGGATCGCAGCAGGTGCAGCGCATGATCGCGGTCCAGAGCCGCAGGCTTCTTTTTCCCTCTGCTTTTCGTTTTCATTCGCCTGTCTCCAGTGTCGAGAGATCCCCTTCCGGGAGCCCCAGTTCACGGGCTTTGAGCAGTCGCCGCATGATCTTGCCCGCCTTATTCTTGGGCAGGTTGGCCGTGATCTCGATCTCCTTGGGGGCCACGGCCGACCCCAGCCTCTTGCGGGCAAAGCCGATGAGCTCGAGCCGGAGCTCATCGCTCGGGGCTATGCCGGGCTTCAGGGACACGAACGCCTTCACGACCTCCCCGATGAGGGGATCCGGCTTCCCGATGACGCCCGCCTCGGCAACGGACGGGTGCTCCATGAGGGTGCTCTCCACTTCAAACGGTCCCACCATGTGCCCGGAGGTCTTGATGATGTCATCGGCGCGGCCGACGAACCAGAAGTAGCCGTCGGCGTCTCGCTTCGCCAGGTCTCCCGTCAGGTACCAGCCCCCCACGAAGCATTTCCGGGTGCGCTCCTCGTCGTGGAGGTAGCCCCGGAACATGGAGGGCCAGCCCGGCCGGAGCGCCAGGTCCCCCTGGACTCCGGGCTCCTCGATGACCTCGACCGCATCCGTTCCAATTCGGCGGACGATGGCGGCTTCGACGCCGGGCAGGGGGCGTCCCATGGAGCCCGGGCGAATCTCCATGGACGGGAAGTTGGCGATCATGATGCCGCCCGTTTCGGTTTGCCACCAGTTGTCGTGGATGGGCAGGCCGAGGGCTTTCTGGCCCCACACCACGGCCTCCGGGTTGAGCGGTTCACCGACGCTGTGGACGACGCGCAGGTGAGTGAGATCGTGGCTGAGGCGCGGCTCGACGCCCAGCCGCATGAGCCTCCGGATCGCGGTGGGTGCCGTGTACCAGACGTTGACTCTCTCGGATTCGAGAACGCGGCACCAGTGCTCCGCGTCGAATTCCGCTTCGTCGACGATGTTGGTGATGCCGTGGAGAAGGGGGGCGATGATCCCGTAGGATGTGCCCGTGACCCACCCGGGGTCGGCGGTACACCAGAAGACGTCTCCGGGATGGAAGTCCATGACATACTTGCCGGTCATGTAGTGGATGAGCACGGCGTTGTGAACGTGGATCGCCCCTTTGGGCAGGCCCGTCGTGCCGCTGGTGAAGTGCAGGAAGGCCGTGTCCTCGGGGTCGGTCGGAGGAATGACAAACTCGTCCGAGGACTCTGCCATGAGCTTTGGGAGCGACCACAGACCGGCCCCCCGGTGGTCCTCGACATCCACCAGGAGCACGTGCTTCAATCGGGGGAGAGCCCCCATCTGGCTGCTCACCTTCTTCCGATACTGGCCTTCGGTGGTCAGCAGCACTCTCGCACCCCCCCGGCTCAGGCGTTGAAAGACGGGCTCCGGTCCGAAAGCCGAGAACAAGGGGCAAAACACGCTGGTGTTCTTCAATGTCCCGAGAGCGCTCCAATAGAGCTCGGGAATGCGGCCGGCGAGAACGGAAACGGTATCCCCGCGGCCGACGCCCAGGCCCATGAGGATATTCGCAAAACGGTTGCTCAGTGCTCTCAGATCGCCGTAGGTGAAGTCGAGAACGGCCCCATCACTTCCCAGCCACCGGAGGGCCAGATGGTCGCGCAGCGGCCCTGCGGCATGGCGATCAACCGCCTCGTGAGCGATATTGAGGCCTTTTCCCCCGGGCAGTCCGTCCAGTTCACGGCGGATGTCGGCCCAGGAAAAATTCTCTGCGGTCTGCGTGTAGTCCGGGAGATTCGGGGGAACCTTCGAAGAAGCCGTGTCTTTCTTGATAGGCGTCCAAAGCAAGCTCGCACCTCCCTTCAGGCTGTCATGTCGGCGAGGGTGGCCCTGTTTTGGCCCTTCCAACCATATTGTCTTGGTCAACCAGCTTTCGTACAGCCGGCAGGCCGGCGGGTGAAGTGAGCCTTTTGCATCCTGAGAGTGAATCTCGCTTCAATGGATGGTTTCTGCTTGTTGCGAAAACGGAACGGAATCAGCGAGCAATGAATCCAACTGAACCCCGGGCGATTCATTCATCAGGGGTCAAGTCAAGGGCTCTCGAAACAGAAAGTCACAGGCATGAAGATATACCCCATCAAATTATAAAATAGCTCTTCAGATCAGAAAGTCTATAGAGACATGGACCTCTTTTCATGTAGAAGCCTCCCTATTCGAATCTCGAGCGTATGGCAGACCTCCAGGTGTACTGGGTACCCACCGCCATCACCATGAAAGCCTATGCCCGGGAGCTGCCTCCGGGGGCCGTTGAGGCTGAGAATGCTTGGCGAATCCTGGAACATCAGCTGAAGCAGATCTCACTTGCTCGGCAGTTGGGCGTACCCGTGGCGGTCGGGACCGACAGCGGAAGTCTGGGGGTGCACCATGGTCTTGCCGTCAGCGGGGAAGTGGGGCTGCTGATGGAAGCGGGCTACAGCCTCGAAGAGGCGGTTTGCTGTGCCACCCAGGACGCGTCGAGGCTTCTGGGGCTGCGCAACGAAATGGGTCAGATCAAGAAAGGAATGGAAGGAACGTTCATCGTGATCGAAGGTCCTCCCGAAACGCTGATGGGTGCAGATCTTTTGGAACAACGTCCCCAATGGGCTGCGAATCATGGACCAATGTGGATTTCCACGCGAGGAGCATCTGCTGGAATCCCATCGG
>JBFYYO010000347.1:0-3226 GCA_041310025.1 Syntrophobacterales bacterium | reverse complement strand
GCGACCGACGTTGCCAAAAGTGCCGCAAGCGTAGTCCTGACCGAACCGGGATTGGCGAACATCGTGGCGTTGGTCGAGCAAGGGCGGGCAATCTACCAGCGCATCCTGACATGGATCATCAACAAAATCAGCCGGACGATCCTGAAGGCGGCCTTTGTGGCCATCGCGTTTGTGGTGACCGGCAAGTTCGTCGTTTCCGCCTTTGCGATGCTGCTGCTGGTCTTCATGACGGATTTTGCTAAGATCTCCCTTGCCACCGATCATGTTCGCCCTTCCGAAAAGCCGGAAACGTGGAACATCGGGGGGTTCATCATCGTGTCCGTAGTGCTCGGGGTCGTGATGGTCGCGGAAGCGCTCCTCCTCCTGTGGATCGGCTGGTCTTATTTCGGTTTGGCAACGAGCGATGAGGCGCTCTATACCTTCAGCTTCCTGACGTTGCTCTACTTTGCCGCATTCTCCATCGTGTCCGCGCGGGAGCGTCGCTGGTTCTGGGCGACGATGCCCAGCAAGACCCTCGTAGCGGCTATCATCGTGGATGTACTGACGGGCAGCGTCCTGACGTTCGTCGGTCTTCCGGGACTAATGCCCTTGCCCGGGTGGCAGACGCTCGCAATTTTTACCTATGCGATGCTCTCGTGTTTGCTTGTGAACGATGCCGTGAAGGTCGTCATGATCAAATGGCTCGTTCCTAACGCGGTGGCCAAGAACCGTCCATGATCCCGCAAAGAGGACCGGTCAAGCGGTTCAGAACTGGGGGGAGACGGAGCTTCGATTATTAAACGGTATCTCAACAGAAACCGTTGAGAACGAGTATCCCCTCGACTTTGAAGCATTGTACGTATATGCGAGGTGGTGGCATCATCCGCGCCGCAGGAAAACACCTGCATTACGTTCCACGGTTCGCCTCCAACTTGTCGCATAAGGTCATGGGACATCAGGTGTCCAATCGATAATTAGAAATTAAACAGAAAGGAAACATCATGAAAACGACCTTCAAACCTTGAACAGATACTGGCTGAGGCCGATGAACTCCTGCAGCAAATTGACCCCGAAGTCATCGAATACATGGAAGAAGAGCAACGTGCCCAACTTGAAGCACACGCCCAGAGCTTGAGAGGACTCAAATCCGAGGTTCAGGACAAGCTCGAGAAGGAGGGAGGACCAGGGAGCATTTCCTATAGTGAGGGGGTGCACGAGGCGATGGATGACATGGTGAAGGCAATGAAGTCTTTGGCAAGCTATCTGAGTCCGGGAAAAAACCAAATAAGAAAATGGCGTGCAGATGTTGTGGAACGTTCCGGCCCTCCTGAACAGACAAAAAACAGCAGTTAAGCCACGTAACGTTCCCAGCAGCTGATTTCTTTTCACAGTTCGAGGATTCTGAAAATGTAAGGATACCTCTCCTGATCCTGGAAATCCTGAGCGCTGAAGAAGGCACCATGTCCGGATCATACCCGTCGTGCTGCCGGCGCCCGCCGGACTTCCCGAGTTGGCAAGTTCCGGTCGCAAAATCATCCTGCCCATGAAAGGCGGTTCGTCCACGCACTGGACTGCGAACCATGAGTGTAAGTCAGCGGGCATGAAACAATCATCCAGCAGCAGGGGATGTCAAACGTCATTCCCGCGAGCTTCTGGCGGGAATCCAGACTCTTTTGAAGGCCTGGATCCCCGCTAAAGACATGCGGGGATGACGAACCCGGTGTGTTCCTGAGGATGTTAAATTCGTGCCTTGTACCTAAAATGGAAGAGGTACGGATCATCACAACGCCAACCGGGGTATGGCGCTGTTCTCGTTGCGTTTTCCCTCTTGCACCGGATCGAGGGCAGAAGGTTGCGATCCATGGATTCGCTGATGGCGACGGAGGGTGCCTTTTCAGTCCATGCCCCTCTCCCGACTTCGGAGAGCACGGTGGCGGCACCGCGTCCTCACGAGCTCTCCCCCCTCGTCCCGTCGGAGTCCCTGCGGTGATCTCGCGCGATCAGCATGTAGATGGAGGGAACGACGAACAGGGTGAAGAGTGTCCCGATGAACATCCCCCCGACCAGCACGAGACCTATGGAGTTACGGGCGGCCGCCCCGGCGCCGGTGACCAGGGTCAGGGGGAAGTGGCCGGCGATGGTGGCGGCGCTGGTCATGAGGACCGGCCTGAGCCGGGTCACGGCGGCCTGGTGAACCGCGTCCAGCTTGGAAAGGCCCTGCAGCTGCAGCGTGTTGGCGAATTCGACAATCAGGATGCCGTTCTTGGAAACGAGCCCGATCAGGGTGACCAGACCGACCTGGGAATAGATGTTGAGGGTCGTGGTCCAGCCGCTGGTCCAAAAGGACACGTTGGGGTCCGGCATCTTCAGGAAGGTGAAGATGAGGGCCCCGAACATGGCGAGGGGAACGGAGCCGGCCAGGATGACGAAGGGGTCCCGGAAGCTGTTGAACTGGGCCGCCAGCACCAGAAATATGAGGATCACGGCCAGGGAGAAGGCCGGCAGAAACTTGTTGCCCTCTTTTCTCAACTGGCGGGATTCGCCGGTATAGTCCACAACGTAGCCGGCCGGGAGTATCTTGGCCGCCTCCGTCTCGAGGAAGCGGAGGGCCTCATCCAAGGGGCGCATCGCGATCCCGCTCAGCTTCACCGCGTTGAGCTGCTGGAAGTGGTTGAGGGAGCGGGGCACGACCGTGTCCCGCTGGGTGGCAATGGTGCTGAGCTGGATGAGCTTCTCGTTGGGACCGGTGACGTAGATGTCCTGCAGCTGGTCCGGGTTGAGGCGGTCGATGCGCTGAATCTGCGGGATGACCTTGTAGCTGCGCCCGGAGATGTCGAAACGGTTGACGAAATCGCCTCCCAACATACCGCCGAGATCACCTCCGACCTGTCCCAGGTTGAGGCCCAAAGCGGCCACTTTGTCTTTGTCGATGATGAGCTCGGACTGGGGCTGGTCGATTTTCACGTCGATCAGCGGGGGGAAGACGAACATGCCGCTCTGCATGGCCTTCATCTGCAGGTCTTTGGCAAAACCGAGGATCTGCTCGGTCTTGGCCGTCGAGGCCAGGAGGATCTCCACAGGGAAATCCCCCCCTCCGGGAAGCGCCGGCGGAATGACCGGAAAAACCTGTATCCCCGGGATGCGCTGCAGCTTCTGCTGCACTTCCGGCATGATCTGGAAAATGTTGCGCCGGCGCTCACCCCAGGGTTTGACCACCATGCCGCCGAAGCCCGAGCTGGGGAATGTG
>JBFYYO010000346.1:0-3229 GCA_041310025.1 Syntrophobacterales bacterium | reverse complement strand
GATTCCACGAAAAAGCCTTACATTCACCTCGTGGACGGGGGTGTCGCCGACAACCTGGGCCTCCGGGCCATGCTGGAGCGTGTCACGCTCATGGGGGATTCCTGGACCACTATAAAGGTCGCCGAGATGGAAAACGTCCACAAGATCGTTTTCGTGGTGGTGAACGCCGAGACCGCCATCAACGACAAGTGGGACCGCTGGGAAAAGATACCCCCCTTTGGGGCCATGCTCGATTCGTACTCGTCCATCTCCATCGAGCGCTACAACATGGAGACGGTGGCGCTCCTGAGCGAGAGCTTCTCAGGGTGGGCCGACGAGATTCGGAAGGGCCGATGCGGGTCGAATCCCATCACGACGGAGCCGGGCTCCTGCGGGGACATCGAATTCTACCTCGTCCAGGTGAAGTTCGACGCTTTGGACGACGAGGCCGAGCGCAACCAGCTCAAACGCTACCCCACTTCCTTTGTCCTGAAACCGGAGCAGGTGGATCACCTGAGGGATGCCGCACACCGGATCCTCAAGGAGTCCAGGGAGTTTCAGCGGTTGCTCCGCGACCTGCAATAGGTTCTTCTCATCTCTGCCGTATTACCCGGGTCAGCCCAAACTCCGCAATCCTCGCACTCGTTCGTGGGTGCACCGGAAACAGCAACGGCAAATCCCTGCCGACATCCGTCAGAACCTCCATGATGGCCTATTTTCATAGGGTGATCCGAAGCCTCATTGATGCCACGTATTCTACGTGTTATACGTTGGCTGCGTGACACGGGAAAATCGTCAAAGGAGGAACGGGATGAAACAAAATATCACTCTAAATCTAGACCAGGAGCTCATCCAGAAAGCCAGGATCCTTGCCGCCCGGAGACGGACTTCCGTCAGCCGGATGCTGAGCCGGGAACTGGAGAAAATCGTTCTGGATGCGGAACGATACGATCAGGCCAGAAGGCGGGCCATCGCCCAGCTGAGGACAGGATGGCATCTGAGTGGGGGAGTTGCGTGTTCAAGAGAGGAGCTCCATGAAAGGTAGAGTCTTCGTTGATACGAACATTCTGATTTACGCCCATGACCTGGATGCAGGCGCCAAACATGAGAAAGCCGCTGCCAGCCTTGAAGAGCTTTGGGAGGAGGAAACAGGCGTACTGAGCACCCAGGTGCTGCAGGAGTTCTATGTCACCGTGACCCGGAAGATTGCGAGCCCGCTCTCGCCTCTCCAGGCACGGAGTATCATTGAAAACTATCTTGTTTGGCCCATCATGCTGAACGCTCCCGAAACCATCCTGCTGGCATCGAGCATCGAGGAAAGGTACCGCCTTTCATTCTGGGATTCATTGATTGTTGCGGCGGCGCGTGACGCAGGCGCTGAGAAGATCCTGACAGAAGACCTGACACACGGCCAGGTTCTCGATGGAGTGTTGATACAAAATCCGTTTGCAGCCGTCTAAGCTCGTTCTTTTCATGACTTCTCAGCACTTTCCACTGCCGGAAAAGTGGCCAGCGTGACCTGCTCGAGGTCGCTCCATGGGATCAGCAGCTCCCCCCCGCCCTCACGCGATCGATGAACGCCTCGATCTCCGCCCGATGTCCCTTATCCTGCCGCCACAGCTCAACGCCTGCCGAGCATGGCCTTCAAGAGCGGGTGTGGTTTGGCCGCATAGGGGTTGACTACCGTGACGCCCCGCCACGTAAACCCATGCTGAAGATCTTCGCTCAGCAGCAACCGGGAGTGATTTTCTGCTGAGACAGCAAAGATCAATGCATCCCAAATCTGAAGCCCGTGATCGTTGGACAGATCCATTGCCGACTGAAACGCGCCCCAGGTGGAATCGACCACGTTGAAGCAGTCTGACCAGCTGAGTATGGCCTCACGAGCAGCCGCCGGGTTTCGGCCGGCTTTGCGGGTCAGCACCCGGAAGAGCTCTCCAAGCGTTTGAGCCGGCACGATCACCGACTCCTCGGGGAGCCGGCTGATCAGGGACACGGAGATGTCGCGTCGCTGCTGATCCCCTACGCCTTCGGCATACGCAAGAATGTTGGTGTCGAGAGCAACTCTCATCCCCTTCAGTCCTCGTACAGCTCGTCACGAGTCCACGAACGGCTGCCGGTGACTCCCTGGCCCTGTAATCGTGCTATCAAAATCTCTCTTGCTGCAAGCCGCTCACCGTCCGTCGGTACGGCAGGTCCTATCGTGGCTACGGGTATTCCCCTGGAAAGGACAACATAAACCTCGCCGTGCCTGGCCTCTCTCAGCAGGCTGGAAAAGTTGCGGTTCGCTTCGGCTGCGGTCACGGTCTTCATGGGTGTCTCCTCATGTAGTGTTGAAAACTACAATAAGGCTCAGGGAGGGGGAGTGTCAAGCTGGCTCAAAGCAAAGACAGCACGCTGATGAACGCTGATTGCAGGCAGATCTTTGCTGTATTTCCGTATTGTTGTCTTTACCAGCGTGAATCAGCGCGCATCAGAGCCAATCAGCGTCCCATTCCTTCACTGCCTCCACGAACCGTCAAAGCAAATGGGACAAGATGATCATGACCACTAGTTTGACGTTTTGGAAGAAATGTTATACTTTTTAATCAAATTTCAAACAAAGTCGAAGGAGGCGCTTATGGAAACGGTGAAGGTTCTCGGAAAAGGACAAATCGTTATCCCTGCGGCCATCAGGAAGAAGCACAGAATCCTGCCCGGAACCGAGGTGCAGATCTTTGAACATGGCAACCTCATCGTCCTCATGGCTCCCGCGGAAGACCCGGTGGAGAGTGCCATGGGCTGCCTGCCCGGCGAGCCGTCTCTGGCAGCAGAGCTCGCTGAAGAGAGGAAGAAGGATTTCAGATCATGACGGATGCTTATCTTTTCGACAGCCATGCGCTGCTGGCCTTCTTTCAGAGGGAGGAGGGGGCGGCTGTCGTTGGGGAGATTCTGACCCGGTCACGCCAACAGAACCTCGCCCGTCTGATTTGCATGATCAATCTTGGTGAGATTGTCTACCTCACGAAGCGGCGCTTTGGGGACCAGAAGAAAATCGAAGTGCTCGCTCACATTCACCAGTTGGGCTTTGAACTGCTCCCGGTGCCCAATTCATTGATCCTCCAGACGGCGGAGCTCAAAGCGCAATACCCTATGTCATATGCCGACTGCTTTGCCCTGGCGTGTGCCCTGGAAAGATCGGCGGTGATCGTTACAGGCGACCATGAGTTTCGAGCCGTTGAACATCTGGTGCAGGTGGCCTGGATACGTT
>JBFYYO010000345.1:0-3245 GCA_041310025.1 Syntrophobacterales bacterium | reverse complement strand
CGACGACGCCGGCTCAGTACTTCCATTTGCTGCGCCGTCAGATGAGGCAGCCGTTTCGAAAGCCGCTCGTCGTCATGGCCCCCAAAAGTCTGCTCCGCCGCCCGCGGGCGGTGTCGTCGCTTTCGGAGCTCTCCCGGGGTCATTTTTATGAGGTCCTTCCAGACGAGACCTCTGTGGACTTACCCCGCCGGGTACTCCTTTGCTCCGGGAAAATCTACTACGAGCTGGCCGAGAAGCGCGAATCGGACAAACATGCCGACCACGTCATCCTCCGTTTGGAGCAGTTTTATCCGCGCCCGGACGTGGCTTTCAAGGACGCTGTCCAATCTTTCAAGGACGTTCGTGAGTGGCTTTGGGTTCAGGAGGAGCCGCAGAACATGGGGGGCTGGAGCTTCGTGCGGGACTGGATCGAGGAGCTGACTGGCCGAAAGCCGGGCTATGCGGGGAGAAAGCCTTCCCCCAGCCCCGCAACGGGCTATCATGGCGTCCACAAGATCGAACAGGCGGAGATCCTGGCGATGGCCTTCGACCCCAGGGCTTTTCGGCGCAGGATGAACCTGGTCTGATTTGGAACTTCAGACCTGAAACTTGAAACTTGAAACTTGAAACCTTTACCCAGGATTCAGGAGCGGCCATGAAGCTCGAGATCAAGATCCCCGAAGTGGGGGAATCGGTGCAGGAAGCCTTGCTGGCTCAGTGGTACAAGAAGGACGGAGAGAAGGTCCGGAAAGATGAGGTGCTCTTCGTCATCGAGACCGACAAGGTCACTCTCGAGATAGCCGCCGAGGAGGACGGGGTCCTCCACATCGAGGTGCCGGAAGGTGAGACGGTTGCCGTGGGGGCCCTGGTGGGGTTTCTCGATACGGAGGGGGCGGCGGAGCCTGAGCGTTCTCCCGGGAAGAAGCCCTCCCGCGAGCCTGAGAGGAAACAGGCTGAGCCTGCGGAGCCAGAGCCCAGGGCGGCTGCAGCAAAGCCTTCGCCATCCCGGCGCGAGGCCGAGCCTGAGCTGGAGGTCCCGTCGCGGGAGACCGACGTTGCGCCTGCCGTCCGACGCCTCGCTGCGGAGAAGGGCGTCGATCTATCCGGGGTCGAAGGGACAGGGCCTGCGGGCAGGGTGACGAAAGGGGACGTGCTCCTGTTCGTCGAAGGTCGTGCGGGTGAGATGCCGACCGAAGGGGCCGAGCCTGCGCGCCCCACCGCGAATCGCGAAACTGAAGAGCGCCGCACTGATGTGGACGAGACTCCGAAACGGCCGGCCACTTCGGACCGGAAGGAGTCCCTGCCGGGCGAGGAGAAGGTATCCCGCAAACCCATGAGCCGCATTCGGCTGCGCATCGCCGAGCATCTCCTGGAAGCCCGCCGAAACACCGCCATGCTGACGACCTTCAATGAGATCGACATGAGTCGGGTGCTGCAGATTCGGGCCCGCCACAAGGAATCCTTCAAAAGGAAGTACGGGATCGGCCTGGGGCTCATGTCGTTCTTTGTCAAAGCCTCGGTCGAGGCTCTCAAGGACTATCCGGAAGTCAACGCGTTCATCGAGGGAAAGGACATCGTCACCCATCACTATTATCATGTGGGGGTGGCTGTGGGGGCCGAGCGGGGACTGGTGGTTCCCGTGATCCGGCACGCAGACCAGCTGAGCTTCGCTGAAATCGAAGAGGCCATCGCCGAGTTTGTCAGGAAGATCAGTGAAAACCGGCTGGATCTTTCAGACCTTGAAGGGGGCACATTCACCATCAGCAATGGCGGGGTCTATGGCTCGCTCCTCAGCACTCCCATCCTCAACAGCCCCCAGAGCGGCATCCTGGGCATGCACAAGATCGAGGACCGGCCCGTGATCGTGGATGGCCAGATCGTGGCGCGCCCCATGATGTACGTCGCCCTGAGCTACGACCACCGGATCATCGACGGACGCGAGGCCGTCGGGTTCCTGAAACGCATCAAAGAGTGCGTCGAGGATCCGGAGCGCATGCTTTTCGCCATCTGATTTCCCTCATCGGACGAGCTGCAGTCTGCTCGATTTTGCAGCCAGTCCCGCCATCGGCGTTGGTGAAACGAAACAAGGAGCGCTCGGGATGGAATCCCGCGAAAACTTTGATCTGATCGTCATCGGGGCTGGCCCCGGCGGCTATGTGGCTGCCGTTCGTGCGGCTCAGCTCGGGATGAAGGTGGCCTGCATCGAAAAGGACAACAGGCCGGGGGGAACCTGCCTCAACGTGGGCTGCATCCCCAGCAAGGCCTTGCTCGATTCGACGGAGCTCTACAATCTTGCCGGGCAACATTTTGCCGAGCACGGGCTCAAGACGGGCAAAATCAAAGTTGACCTTGCAGCCATGATGCTGCGCAAGGACAAGGTTGTCGCCGCTTTGAGCGAGCACGTCAGAAAGCTCCTCGAAGGCCAGGGCGTGCACATGGTCCGGGGCACGGCGACGCTCCGGGGCGCGGACGCCGTCGAAGTCCGGAGCGACTCCGGTGAAGATGTGGATGAATCGCCTGCGCTTCTCAAGGCGAAATTCATCCTTCTCGCCACGGGAAGCGCACCGGTGGAGGTTCCGGGCCTTCCCTTCGACGGATCGAGGATCGTGAGCTCCACCGAGGCCCTGGCTTTCAAATCCATTCCCCGCACACTCGGCATCGTGGGCGGTGGCTACATCGGGCTCGAGCTCGGGTCCGTGTGGAATCGTCTGGGCTGCCGGGTGACGGTCATCGAAATGATGTCGAAGATCGCCGCGACCCTGGACGGCCAGGTCGGGAGGGGTCTGCAGCGTATCCTGAGCAGGCAGGGTTTCGAATTCCACCTGTCCACACGGGTGACGGGAGCGGAGGTGAACGCTGAAGGGGTGCGGGTCCGGATGAAGTCGGACGACGGGGAGAAGACCGCCGACTTCGAAAGGCTGCTGGTTGCCGTGGGGAGGAAGCCCTTGACGCACGGACTGGGGCTCGAAGAGGTGGGGGTCCGGGTCGACTCCCGGACCGGACAGGTGCTGACCGATGCCGCGTTCAGGACTTCGGTTCCCTCCATCTCCGCCGTGGGGGACCTGGTGGCCGGTCCCATGCTGGCGCACAAGGCGTCGGCCGAGGGAGTGGCCGCCGTCGAGTGCATGGTGGGGCTTCCCGGCGAAGTCAACTATGACGCCATACCCGCCATTGTGTACACGTCGCCCGAGGTGGCTTCGGTGGGAATCACCGAGGAGCAGGCCAAGGAGCGCTCCATTCCTCACCGCATCGGGACCTTTCCTTTC
>JBFYYO010000344.1:0-3250 GCA_041310025.1 Syntrophobacterales bacterium | reverse complement strand
CACAGCCGGGATGACGGCGGGCGAGACCCGTGGAGGGCTCGACAAGCTGTTCCCCGTCGTGGATGGGCTGCTGCGGGATATCGAAACCTTCCAGCTCCTCTCGAAGCTCACCAGCTCTTTCTACACCTTCCTTCCCTTCCTCTGGAAGGGGCTCCGGGAGGGGGACATCGCCTTCAAACGAAGCCGGGGCTCTCAAGCCGGTCAGGGCCACTACTGCGTCATGAACCTGGACTTCGAGAGCCTGGGCAGAGTCACCATCGTGGCCATGATGCAGGGCGGGGATTTCTTCCTGTCTTTCAAGACCGACCACGAAGGCCTGCGTTCAGCCCTGGACGGCGGTATCCAGGAACTTCGGGGGATGTTCCGAAGCGAGGGGCTCAACCTCAGAGAGGTCAACATCTTCGACGGGGACGATCCACGGCTGGCGCCATTCGAGCACCTCGAATCCTTCGAGAGCGTGCTCAACCTCAAGATCTGACTGCGCCTTGCCTCATGGCTCTCCGGGCCGCCCTGAGCGATGGATGGGGCGATCGCCCGGAGCGGTTTTCAACTTGAAACCTGAAACTCGAAACTCTTCGCAATGGGCAGCCCATGGAAAACAAGTTGAGAAAGGCCGCCGTCCTTAAGTACAAACACCAGATCGACCGGGCTCCCAGGCTGGTGGCCAAAGGGAAGGGGATGGTGGCCGACCGCATCCTGGAGCTGGCCCGCAAGCACCGCATTCCCATCCAGAGCGATCCGGCCCTGGTCGAAGTCCTGAGCCAGCTGGACATCGACCAGGAGATTCCACCCGATCTCTATCGGGCTGTCGCGCAAGTGCTGGCTTATGTTTACCGGGTGACGAAGAAGATGGGCTGACCGCAAGCCTGACGATTACGAGCACGAGTGTGGGGATGGGGAGAGCGGTCAAGGAGGGGATGCAAGGTGAGTAATGATGGCAGGGGGCTCCGCGATTCCGAAACGCTGAAGACCGCTGCGGCGCGGTTCTCCTCCGGGCACCGCATCCTGGACGTGCAGCCCCTGGGCAACGGCCGGATCAACGACACTTTCCTGGTGAGCCTCGAGGCCGATGAGGGCCATCGCTTCGTTCTGCAGCGCATCAACAGCCGAGTCTTCCGGGATCCGGAAGGCGTCATGAGCAACATGCGGCGCGTATGCGATCATTCCCGTCGCCGCCTGAAGCAAATGGGTCTTGGCACGGATACTCGCTTTGAGCTTCCCCGGGTGATCACAACGGAAGACGGCCTGGATCTTTGGGTCGACGGTTCAGGCGGCACGTGGCGTGCCATCAGCTTCATCGAGGGCTCCCGGTCGTTCGATGCCGTTCAGGACGCGGAGCATGCACGGGAGATCGGCTGGGCTCTCGGCCTGTTCCACGCCGCCGTGAGTGATCTTCCGACCGAAACCCTGGTGGACACACTGCCCGGGTTCCACGTCACGCCGGAGGTCCTGAGGCGCTATGACGAAGTCCTCTTCTCAGCTTTGGAGCCCGATTCGCGTGAACTGGCCTACTGCCGAAGGTTCGCGGGGGCGCGGAGGACCACGGCCGGGGTGCTGGAAGAGGCCAGGTCTCAGGGCCGGTTGCGGCCGCGCCCCATCCACGGCGATCCGAAGGTGAGCAATGTCATGATCGATGAGGCGACCCGGCGCGCCGTCAGCATCGTGGATCTCGACACGGTGAAGCCCGGTCTGGTCCACTACGACGTTGGCGACCTTCTCAGATCATGCTGCAATCCCATGGGAGGCGAGGCGGAGGACTGGGAGGCCGTCACTTTCGATTCCGAGCTGTGTCGCGCCGCGCTCCAGGGATACCTGGAATGGGCCGAAAGCTTCCTCACTCCACATGACGTGGACTGCCTCTTTGATGCCGTCCGGCTCATCGCCTTCGAGCTGGGCCTTCGGTTCCTCACGGACCACCTCGAAGGCGACGTGTACTTCAAAACGAGCCGACACGGGCAAAACCTGGTCAGGGCTCTCGTGCAGTTCAGGCTCACCGAGAGCATCGAGCTTCAGGAGCCCGTCATTCGGGAGATCATCGAGGAGCTGAGGTGAGGGGTTTCGAGTTTCGGGTTTCGGGTTTCGAGTGGAAGGCCGAGAGGGGTCGATGGCTTCCTTCATCCTTTTGGGGTGTCTCGGAGGGGCGTGAGGGGATGAGATGAGCCAGGGGACCTTCAGGCTGATCCCGTTCGAGGGAAAGCCCGCTCCCCAGAACTGGATCGTCACGGCTCACCTTTCGAGGCGTTTCAACATCCTCGCCATCCGATATGAAGTGGTCGGCAACCTCCAGGAGATCGTCGTACCGCCCCTGGCGAGTGCTCCATCGCGCAAAGATCGACTCTGGGAGCAGACTTGCTTTGAATGCTTCCTGGCTCCGGTGGGGGCCTGCCGATACTGGGAGCTCAACCTCTCACCGGCAGGGCACTGGAACGTCTATCGATTCGAGGATTATCGACGGGGCATGGGGGAGGAGGCAGCCATGAGGTCCCTGCCTTTCAGGGTCCATGGGGGTCAGGATTGGCTTCATGTATCGCTGGAGCTCGATCTTTCCTCCATCCTGGCAGGCGAAAGCGCCCTCGATGTCGGGGTCAGTGCCGTCATCCTGAGCAAGGCAGGCGGTTTGACTCACCTTGCCCTGACGCACCCCGGACCTCAGCCGGACTTCCATCGGAGGGACGGTTTCATCAGTAGTTTACTTTAGGTGATCCGAGTGAGGGGACAGTAAGCCATCGGACTCCTCCGGAAGGTGATCATTCAAGGGAGGCACAAAAAACTCTTGCTCGTGACTAATTTCACTGGTAGCATAAGTCTTCGATTTATCAGCATATCATGAGCTCATGAGGGCCGGCGGTTCTCAACGGCCCTCCAAGAGCGAACCCGGGCGTACCGATTTCTGCATCACTCGAATATTCTTTGTCTTTCTCTGCAACCGCTGCAACTCCTTCTCGGCGGGAAGGGTGTGCCCAGGAGTCTCGATCCGGAGTCCGGCATTTCACCGGAGGTTTTTCGTTCTGCAGCCATACATCTACGCGACAACAGGGAAGGCTCGATGGGCAGAGGTGGAGATTTGGGCATACTGGTTCTTCTAAGCTTCCTCCTGGCGTTGGCGACGGCTTCAGCTTCAGCTGCAGCCGTGGAGGAAGGCGATTGGCTTTGCAAGGCGGTTTCCGTTCAGGGGACCGTCGAGGTCAAGAAGCCGGGGGCATTGGACTGGGCCCCCGTCCACATGGGTGACCTGTTTTTTGCCGGGGAC
>JBFYYO010000343.1:0-3728 GCA_041310025.1 Syntrophobacterales bacterium | reverse complement strand
AGCGTCACTGCGGCGCGCTGTTCCGGGTTGAGGTTTTCCAGCAGATGGGTGGACATACGAGGGTAAAATCGGGCGGTCAATGACGAATTATAAAGGGCTGTAAATGGTGAAAATTTTGTTTTTCGGCGACCTGGTCGAAACGCTTGGCATGGCGTCCGACGAGATCAGGCTGCCGCCCGACGTGACCGACGTCGAGCGTTTGTTGTTCGTGCTGTCCAAGCGCGGCGAAATGTGGAAAAAGATGCTGCTCGGCAACCCCAAGCTCAACATCACGGTGAACAAGCAGTTCGCCGAGAAATCCACGCCGGTCAAGGACGGCGACGAGGTCGCGCTGGTGGGGTTTTCGGTGGTTTAGATGGCTGGAGTCGGCCCAGACTGTGTAAAAACGCACTCAGTAATTGGATAATCGCTTATCGCGTTTTGGGTTATCCAGATGAAGCGTTTTGTTCAAGGTGCAAGCCGGACTCAAGGCACTTTGTTACCCGAGAGCCTGGACGACTATGTCACCGACACCAACCCGGTTCGAGTAGTCGATGTCTTCGTCGATGAACTGGATCTTGGCAAACTGGGCTTCGAAGGCGTTGATCCAGCGGCGACGGGCAGGCCGTCCTATCATCCGGCAGTACTTCTGAAGATATACATCTACGGTTACCTCAATCGGATTCAATCCAGTCGGCGTCTCGAGCGGGAGTCCCAACGCAACGTGGAACTGATGTGGCTGACCGGGCGACTGATGCCCGACTTCAAGACCATCGCCAACTTCCGCAAAGACAACGGCAAAGCCATCCGCAGCGTCTGTCGTCAGTTCGTGGTGTTGTGTCAGCAGCTGGGTTTGTTCTCGGAAGCCCTGGTTGCCATCGACGGCAGCAAATTCAAGGCCGTCAACAACCGCGACCGTAACTTCACTAGCGCCAAGCTGCAGCGGCGAATGGAAGAAATTGAATCCAGCATCAACCGCTACCTTACTGATCTCGACACAGCGGACCGCCAGGAACCTGCGGTGGCACAAGCCAGGGCCGAACGGTTGCAGGACAAGATTGCCGCCCTGAAGGACCAGATGCAGGCACTCAAAGAAATCGAAGTTCGACTCAACGAGACACCAGACAAGCAGATTTCCCTGACCGATCCCGATGCCTGCTCGATGAAGACGCGCGGCACCGGAATCGTTGGCTACAACGTCCAGACCGCGGTCGATGCGGAACACCATCTGATTGTTGCGCATGAAGTCACCAATGTCGGGTCAGATCGTGAGCAACTGAGCTCAATGGCCAAACAAGCGCGGGATGCGATAGGAACCCATGAATTGACCGCGATTGCAGATCGTGGGTACGTCAAGAGTGATGAAATCCTGGCCTGCCATGAGGCAGGCATTGGCGTGATTGTTCCCAAACCCGTGACGTCCAGTGCCACCGCGCACGGGCGATTCAGCCGGGCGGATTTCATTTACGATGCCAAGCGTGATGAATACCCCTGTCCCGCCGGGGAGCGTCTGGCTCGGCGTTGCGTGACCATTGCGAAAGGCTTGAGCTAGCATCGTTACTGGAGTTTGAACTGCCAGTCATGCGCGATGAAGGCACGGTGCACGCCCGGCCAGGAGCGGCGAGTGACGAGGTGGGAACATGAAGACATTCTGGAAGCCATGCAAACCCGGCTGGATCATGCTCCTGAGATGATGCGCGTCCGTCGCCAAACGGTTGAGCATCCGTTTGGAACGATCAAGTCCTGGATGGGTGCGAGCCATTTCCTGACGAAGACCTTGGAGCGGGTCAGTACCGAGATGAGTCTGCATGTTCTCGCCTACAACCTGAAACGCGTGATGAAACTACTGGGAAGCGGTGCCTTGATCGATGCGATTAGGGCCTGAAGCCTTTCGTCCTCCCACAAGAAGCGAATCCAAGCGGCAAAACGACACCTCCTGAGCGGAAAAGTAGGTCGACCATCTGACTTGCCATCGCTTCTCAGGGCATGCTGAGCGTAACTTGAACCGCAGGATATCGCCCCGAACACTTTGAAAGCGTTTTTACACAGTCTGGGCCAGTTGCCGCCGTTCGATGACTCCGGCAAGCAGTCATTTGAACGACTGCTGCATTCAGAAACCTGCCGGAAGGTCAACTCACACAACTCGGCCAAAGGCGACATTAATCTGGATGCCACTCATTGGCAGATGTCCATCCAAGACCGGAAATTGGATACTCGGTGTCCCGAACAGCCGCTTCTATCTTTGCGGGTGTGTGCCCCTTACCCTAAGCGGCCTAATGCATCTTTTGACGAAAAAGTGGGAATATCGTGTCCGACCCCATATCCTTGTCCGGGTAAGAGCGACTGGCTTTGCGACGGCGGCTGGATCAAGGAACCGACCTGGAAGGAGGCAGCGTAATGCTCGGGCTTGTCGTTTTGCTCATCATCGGCGCCTACCTGCTTGTCAGCGCGCTCGTCATATGGCTGGCCGTCAGGTGGGCACGCAAGCACAAGCGCCGGGCATGGGTATGGGGCGGGTTTGCTGCGTTTGCCATGTACAACCTGGTGTTCTGGGATTTGATCCCGACGCTGGCCATGCATAAGTACTACTGCGCGACCGAGGCCGGGTTCTGGGTGAATAAGACGCCGGAGCAGTGGGTTAAGGAGAATCCGGGGGTAAGGGAGAAATTGACGAATTTCCAGCCGCAGAAAACAGAGAAATTGAAAGATGGATGGGTGGGATATTGGTTTAACGAACGCATCAGATATGAAGTAAATCGGCCAGAGGTTGCACATGCTATCGGACGATCTGACAGACTTCTTCGGGATATGGATACCCAAGTGGTTCTCGCTAGAAAAATTGATTTTTCACTAGGCAGAGGATCGGCCTCATTTGTGTCAGGCGGCACGCTTGAGGGGTGGAGGCGAGCATTTGTATTTGGCTGGCTTGGCAACAAGCAGTGTGGTGTTCCAGACGATTCACCAGATGAGCCGTTTGGCCAGATGCTTACTGGCTTTTACAAAATTGGAGAAGGCAAATGATCAACTCAAAACAATATTTCGAATTGGCGCAGCTAGCAGAGGCAAGCTACGCGAATCTGGAGAATAAATTGGGTCAGACACCATTTTTATTTGCTGCGTGATCCAACGACGGGTGTGTAGCGGATAGCAAATGGCCGACCTGCTGTCCGTGACGGGACGTGCCGGGCGACTGCTCCACTCGGATACCGGCCGTTGAACACCTAAAGGGCCGACTGGCAGCAGTGGGTCGTCTGCGGCCGATCCGCTTACAACATTGCACACATCAAACAACCAGCAGCCGAGCACCTCTTAATCGACAGCAGATTTCGGATGACCAAAAAATAACCGCCACACGGGGTGGCGGTTGAATGGCCAGGAGGCCGGGGAGGGGTTTTGGATATTCAGTCGAGCGCCTTGCCCAGATCGAGGAACTGGGTCTCGCCGGTCGAATCGTCGACGCCGTCATTGTCGGTGACCACGTAGACCGTGCCGTCGGCAGTGCGCGCCAGGCCCTCGAGCTTGTCGTGCACCCAGCCTTTGCCGGCCTGCATCGCGGGCAGCACGTCGATCGCCAGGGTCTTGTCCAGCACCGGGATGACGCCGCCTTCGGCCACCGGTGTTTCACCGCTGACGTCGACGGTGTAGACGCGCTTGATGCGCGTGTCAGGTCCCGACTGGTTGTCGCGCTCGACGATGGCGAACTTGCCGCCACCCAGCGCGGTGATCTCCGACAGGCCGACCCAGCCGCC
>JBFYYO010000342.1:0-3270 GCA_041310025.1 Syntrophobacterales bacterium | reverse complement strand
TGAGTGCCACCAGCAAATGAACATGATCGGCCGTACCGCCTATGCCCTCGGGGAAGCCACCCAGTCCGCGAACCGTTCCCCCCATATATTCATGAAGACCGGAACGCCATGGTATGTCGATCGACGGAACGCGGTTGTTCGTTCCGAAGACGAGATGACAATGAAGGCTGAGATAGGTGGAAGACATCGGTTACCCTTGCTGGGACCCCTCCGGGGTGCAATCGTTATCCCTTTCGTATCCCGGTGGTATCGCCCGCTATCGCGGACTCAACCACCGGCTAATGGCTTTGAACCCTCCGGGTTCGCTTCCGATCGTTGTTCCAAAAGATCTGCACCCAATGCGGATGCCGAGTGACAAACTCTGCACACTCTGGCCTTGCGGAATAAGCGAAGAAAGCCCCCCTTGGATGTGGGTAAGTCGTCCGAAGAGCAATGAACCATCGTGGTCGTGCAGAAATACTTTCGATCCTCAATTCTCGGACAGCCGTCTTTGCGCTATTATAGGCACTGCCCCGGGAGCTTTCCGACCCAAGAGGGCTCAGGCCAAGATCCAGGGACAAACAGAAAATCTTCGACCTTCAAACTCCCATGGCCCCGGGGATCCTCAGCGTTCCCGAGGAGATTCGGGGAATGTTGTAGAAAGCAGTGGTCTCATGAAGGCTTTACGTTTCACTGCCGCCTGGCTGATCGCTATTCTGTCGCTCCTCTTGCGCTGGAGTTGTCGCGTCCGGTGGCACGACGACCCACGACCCTCCCTGCGCCAGGAGGGCTCGCCGTATGCCTACGCCATCCTGCACTGCCACCAGGTCGCTGCCGTCATTGGGTGTGAGCCGGGTACCGTCGCCATGGTTTCCCGTTCGACCGACGGGGATCTTCTGGTCCCCAGCCTGCGCGTCCACGGCATCCTCCCCGTCCGTGGCTCGACGCGGACCCGGGGACGGAGCAAGGGAGGCGCAGCCGCTCTCGTCCATTTAATCGAGCATGTTCGAGGCGGAGCCCCCGCATACCTGGCCGTGGACGGCCCCCGAGGGCCCCGCAACCACGTGAATCGTGGGATCGCCATTCTCGCTTCGGCCACTGGAGCCGCGGTCCTGATCGGGGTGCCCATTCCCCGACGTCGCTGGATCCTGACGCGAGCCTGGGATCGCCTCCAGATCCCCAAACCGTTTACCCGCATCGACGTGTTCTTCGGTCCTCCCCTGAGGTTCGGGGACGGGGAAGATCCTGGGGCGTTTCGCCAACGGATCGAGGACGCGATAACCGCGCTTGAGGAGCAGCACGACCCGGAAGAAGCTGCGGCGGGCAGGCTTGCCGCAGCCGCCCATCGATCTCGCATGGCCCGGGAGAACATCAAGGAGCCGCCAGCCTGACGATCGGCACCCATGCCGATGATGCCGGGCAGGGGGGAATGCTGTTGAATTACCCCAAGGACAGGGAGACACGGAGACGCGGTGAATATCCCCATCCCCCAGTCGCCGTGTCTCCCTGTCACTCACTCTGCACAGCTACCGAGCTTTAAAGTGTCGCAAGGGTGGGTGGGGCTCAGGCATCCACGGCGGGAGGAGCAGGCAGTCGGTCGCCCGACAGCAGGAAGCGGAGTTGCGCAATGCGCGAAAGAGAAAAGACGGCTCAGCGACAGATTCGTCTCGCCAGGGAAATGGTCGAGCACCTTCGAGGCCGATTGAATTCGCCGATCTCCGTGAGACTCTGGGACGGCAGCCTCGTGCCGCTCGGCGACAATCCGCAGCCCGGTCTTGAGATTTTCATCTCCGGTCCGGGAGTCTTGGGGAAACTGCTGCGAAGTCCAAGGGCCGATACGCTCCTGAGACTGTATGCCCGGGGAGCCATCGATTATCGCGGAGCGGACCTGGTGACATTCATCGAGACAGCCCGGGTCCGGAACAGCCGCCGGAAGGCAAAAGGGCTGCCCGTGAGTCTGCTGGCGAAATTTGCATCGGCGTTTCTGCTGGTTCGCGGCGAAGTCACTGATGTCGACCACTTTTATGGCGGCGACGAAACCGGTCTGAAGAGGAAGCAGCAGGAGAATCAGGACTTCATTCAGTTCCACTACGACATCGGCAACGATTTTTACCGTCTGTTCCTGGACGAACAGATGGTTTACAGCTGCGCGTATTTCCGTGACTGGGGCGAGTCCCTGGAGCAGGCTCAGATCAATAAGCTGGATATGATCTGCCGCAAGCTTCAGCTGAAACCGGGCGAACGCATGCTGGATATCGGCTGCGGCTGGGGAGCACTCATCTGCCATGCCGCCCGCCACTACGGAGTTGAGGCTCACGGAATCACGCTGTCCAAAGAGCAGTTGTCGCTGACTGAGGAACGGATTCGACGTTCGGGGCTGGAAGGGCGCGTGACAGCCGAGCTGAAGGACTATGCGCACGTTGAAGGTCCGTTCGACAAGATCTCCAGCATCGGCATGGTCGAGCACGTGGGCATCGACAACATGGCCGACTACATGGGAAAGGTCAGCTCACTCCTTCCGGATCGCGGCATCTTTCTGAACCACGGAATAACCCGTCCCGGCAAGCTTACGGACAAGGCCTTCCGGAAGATGTCGCCGGAGCGACGGCTTCTGGCAAAGTACATCTTCCCCGGAGGCGAGCTGGATCATCTGGGACACATGGTGCAGTGCATGGAAAGCAAGGGTCTGGAAGTGCATGATGTTGAAGGCTGGCGAGACCACTATTCTCTGACCTGTCGGCACTGGTGCCGGCGATTGGAGGCCAATCGGGAAGAGGCCATCCGTCAGGTCGGCGAAGAAAAGTATCGCATGTGGACCCTGTACCTGGCCGGCTGCGTGTTTGCTCTGGGCGATGGAGGTGCTCGCATCTACCAGACCGTCGCCACCAGACACAGAGCCAAAGGACTTTCCGGAATGCCGTCTACTCGCGAGCACCTGTACCGCCTGTGCCCAACAGCCGAGTCGAGCCCGGAGGGGCAAACTGCCTGATTGACCGACATCGACTGCACGCGCTCCCAAGCAGCCCCGGGCGGCATGTGGAACATCCAATGGTTCCAAATGCTGAACGCCGACGTCATCTCCATGCCCGACAAATGGGAGTATCCGTTGTATGCGGCCTGATTTGTCGGTCTTTCACCGATGCAGCAGGCGGAGATCATTGCAGGAACGTTAGAAGAGATGGGTTGAGACCACCCACCCCACCTCCCCTGAGAGAACGGAGAGAGACAACAGCTGAGAGGAGCCGCATGAGCACAGACGATCACCCAAACGAGTCCATGACATTTGCCGAT
>JBFYYO010000341.1:0-3283 GCA_041310025.1 Syntrophobacterales bacterium | reverse complement strand
GTAGGGTGGGCAAGGGCCTTAGCTTGCCCACCGGAAGGAGAAGCCACACTTCTCGGTGGGCAACTCTGCCGCTTTTGCCCACCCTACCAGAGAAATTTCGTTGTCGATCTAGTTGGCGCTCGAGCTCTTCTGTTTGTTCCGCTTGTCAATGAGCCAGTCGATAATGGCATCAGGCTCCGGAGAGCCACTCTTTCCAGTGGATTGACTCTTGACACTATCCGGGGCGGCAGCCCTTTCCGGCTTCGGGCTTTCGGGGGCTCTGGCCGAAGGCTCTTGCCGCGTTTGGGAAACGGATGCGGGAGCTGGAGGAACCGATGCAATCGGTTCTGCCGTCGGGCCTGATCCCGGGCTTGCCTTCGTCTCCTGGGAAACGACTGTCGTAGGGGGTGGAGCAGGAGGCGCTGTCGGTTTCGGGGGAGGCGGTGCGCTCTCGGGGGGGCCGGGAGCCGTAGAGCTCACTTTTGTTTCCGGTTCGGGAGGTCGTGGAGCAGGCTTCTCAACCGGACCCTCTCCACCCGCCGTTGTTGCGGCAGGCGTCCCGGAGGTTTCTGGAGGCTTTCCAATACTTGGCGTCGCCACGGGCTCCTTCGCAACTGGAGTGCTGCCCCCCGTGGGGACGGATGGTTTGGCAGGACTCGAGGAGCTTTCGCCCGCCTCCACGCGTTCAACTTTGGGAGCGGTCTTGGTGGCTTCCGAACGCACCGTGGCAGCCGTTTCCTTCTGTACCTTTCCCGGGGACGATATGGCTTCGACAGGCTGCTTCGAGGCCGCACCGGACCAGGGGAATCCTCCTTTCCAAGAGGGGACCCGGCCGGTCAGGAAAAGGTACAGGAACGCAGCGGTCAGCGCCAGAGCAACCGGAGCGAAAATCCACCGCTTCCAGGAACTGGGGATACGCCCCTCCAGATCATCGATCACCTCCTGTACCAGTTTGGGGCTGATGGGATTCTGCCCCGACCCAAATCCCGAAACCAGTGCGTTGCTGCAGATGATGTTGATGCATCGGGGAACCCCGTCGCAATGCTTCACGATCTTGTTGATGGCGGAGGTTGTGAAAGGCAGAGTCTTCACGCCGAGAGCGATGTCCAGCCGGTGTCCAATGTAATCGACGCTTTCCTTTTTGGAGAGCTTGACCAGCGTGGCCCGGTGGGCGATCCGCTGTTTCAACTGGCGAAGGGCGTCTGAATTGAGCAGATCTTCGAGCTCAGGCTGCTGTCCCACGAGGATGATCTGCAGCAGCTTGTCCTTGCTCGTTTCGAGGTTGGAGAGCATCCGGAGATTTTCGAGGGTTTCGACGGGCATGTTCTGGGCCTCGTCTATGACCAGAACGACATTGTTTCCCTTCTTGTACTCTTCAATGAGCGCCAGATGCAGTCGCTGGATGAGCTGGAACTGGTCCTCCCCATCCGGCACCTCCAGGCCAAGCTCCTCGTAAATGAGTCTGATCAGCTCGCGGTAGGTGAGGCATGGATTGAACACGAGGACCGTCTTGACACACTCACGATCGAATTGCTGCATGGCCGAGCGCAAAACCGTGGTCTTGCCGAGTCCCACCCCTCCCGTGATCATCATGAAGCCGGCACGGTTCTCGACGCCGAAGAGAATCACTCCCAGAGCCTCTTTGTGGCTGGGGCTCAGGTAGAGGAATTCAGGGTCGGGCGTGATGTGGAATGGCTCCTTGAGCAGTCCGTAGTATTCCAGATACATGACGTCTACCGTATCTTGCTTTTCAGTCTTGGATTATTCCAGAATCTCCCGGATTGCGTCCAACACCGGGTTGATCTGCGATGGATCCCTGGTCTTCTGTCTCGGTTGGGCTGGTGCGAACTTCCGCACGCAATCATACTGCTCCCAACCCTTGAGCGAGTAGTTCAGGTCAACCGCTTTCCACTTGGGATGGCCATTTTCTCGAAGCCAGTCCATGTTATCCGCAATGATTGCAGCGAATCTGCCTACATTCTCACAATTTGCCGTGCGAAAATCAAAGGAAATGAGGACGGCTTTCACGGCGACCGTGGAAACGCTCTCTTTCTGCCAGCCGTAGGTGCCGGCCGGGATTTCCGCAACGGGATAGAACTGCTGCACCTCCTTGTTGGTGATGGGGATGACCTGGAGGTTGTCCGCCTCGGCGATGCCTTCCGAAAACAGCTTCACCGGCAAACCGGCCACATAAATCATGGCGTCGAGGGTGCCGGCCTTCAACTGAGCAAGCGCCTGATCTGTTCCAACGATCACCACTTCCTTGGGCTTCACTTTCGAGACCTCGAAAAGCAGCTTCGATGTCAAATAAGTGCCGCTCCCCTCTTCCCCAACGGCCACCCGCTTGCCTGTCAGGTCGTCAAAGCTCGCAATCCCCTTACGCCCGACCAGGTGTATCTCTTCATTGTAAAGGGGATAGACCATCTTGATCTTCCTGGCTACGTTCTTGAGGAGCTGATTCGTCTGTATCTTGCTCACGAAGGCGAGGACGTCGGACTGGACAATGCCCAGCGGCACCCCGGGCCTCTTGTAGACGGCATACACGTTCTCAATGGATCCGTCGGATGGGAAGACATTGAGCTGAACTCCATTCTGCTGTCCCAGCTGCTGGAGGTTCAGACCAAACTGGTAATACGTGCCCTTTTCCTTGCCGGTGATGATGCCCAATTCCATGGCCAGGGCACCGGAGCAGAACGTTGCGAAGCCAAAAAAGACCACCAGGACGAATAGTTTTTTCATCGCCATCCCCTCTTGTTTGAAATGGATTGGGTAATTGGAGCGAGGATTGTGCAGCTCTTGGCAAAAACCTAACATGATTTCCCTGCGTTACAAAGAGCAAATCCATCCTGTTGCAGTGAACGGAGGGCGTTCGGTTCCCTTCAGGAGCTGCCCTGTGCATTTTTCCAGGGGTGAGGTGGACTGAGGCTGCATGGATCGTGGGGGCTCGGTACAGGTAATTTCACCAGGCCGCCCCGGTCAGGCCCAGGCGAAGGAAGAGTCGCCTGATGCGCAGTGCAGACTGGTCGTGAAGGGCTCTGAGCTCCGAAGAACGGTTCAGAAGATCTCCAAGCGCGGAGCTGAAAAGCTCGATGTTTCGGGGATTCTGGCAAAGGAGAAAGAAATCGATCGAGCTGAGAGTCCCTTGGCGCGCGACGGTTTCCCAGGAGAATCGCTGAGCCACCGCAGCCATGTCCAGGTCATCGCTCAGGAGCACCCCTTCAAAGCCGAGGCGCCGTCGCAGCCAGTCGGAGCAGAGTGCGGGCGACAGAGTCGCCGGCCACTGACTGTCGACGGTGGGATAGAG
>JBFYYO010000340.1:0-3286 GCA_041310025.1 Syntrophobacterales bacterium | reverse complement strand
GGCCGAGGGGCGCAAGGGGGATTTTCGTGAAGTGGTCGTCGGTGCGGTGAAAGAGGTGGGGGGCACGAGCTTCTTCGCCCTGCTGGTCATCGCCGTCTCCTTCGTGCCCATTTTTGCCCTGGAGGCCCAGGAGGGGCGCCTCTTCAAACCTCTCGCCTACACCAAGAGCTTCTCCATGGTGATCGCCGCGCTGCTCGCCATCACCCTGGATCCCGCCATCCGGCTGCTCTTCACCCGCATGGACCCTTATGTGTTTCGTCCGCGCTGGGTGGCCCGCATCGTCAACGCCGTCCTGGTGGGCAAGATCCACAGCGAGGAGAACCACCCCATCAGCCGGCCCCTCATGCGGATGTACCAGCCCGTGGTGGTGGCCGTTCTGCGACACCCCTGGACGACGATCCTTCTGGCCGCCCTCGTGGTGGCCGCGACGATCCCGGTCTACCAGAGGCTGGGCTCGGAGTTCATGCCGCCCCTGGACGAAGGGGCCCTCCTCTACATGCCCACGACTCCCCCCGGGATCTCCGTCACCGAGGCCCAGAAGCTTTTGCAGGTGCAGGACAAGATCCTCAAATCCTTCCCCCAGGTGGAGCGGGTCTTCGGCAAGGCGGGGCGGGCGGAGACGGCCACGGACCCGGCGCCCTACTCGATGATGGAGACGGTCATCCTGCTCAAGCCCCAAAGCGAGTGGCCCAGAGTGGACCGCTGGTATTCGTCCCGGGCCCCCGAATGGCTGGCCGGCCTTCTGCGGAGAGGTTGGCCCGACCACCAGTCCACCCAGGACCTGATCTATGGCCCCGGAGGGCTCGATGAAGCCATGCAGCTTCCCGGGGTGAGCAACTCGTGGACCATGCCCATCAAGGCGCGCATCGACATGAACCAGACCGGCATCCGCACACCCGTCGGGATCAAGATCTTCGGGGCCGACCTCCAGAAGATCCAGGAGATCGGCGAGCGGATCGAGGACGTCATGAAGACGGTCCGCGGCACCACCAGCGTCTATGCGGAGCGGACCACGGGAGGGTATTTCCTGGATTTCGACTTCCGGCGGGACCAGCTGGCCCGCTACGGGATCAGCATCGCCCAGGCGGAGATGGTCATCACCTCGGCCATCGGGGGGGAGAACATCACCACCACCGTGGAGGGGCGCGAGCGCTATGGCGTGAATGTTCGCTACATGCGGGACTACAGGAGCTCCCTCGACGTGCTGGAGCGGGCCCTCGTCTCCACCCCGGATGGCGCCCAGATTCCCATGGCTCAGCTGGCGGACATCCGACTGGCCACGGGACCCGGGATGATCCGGGATGAAAACGGGCGTATGTGCGGGTACGTTTACGTGGACCTGGCCGGGCGGGACGTGGGGAGCTACGTGGCCGAAGCCCGGCGTGCGGTCCAGGAGAAGGTGGCCCTGCCCCCCGGCTACACGCTGGCCTGGAGCGGCCAGTACGAATCCATGGAGCGGGTGCGCGAGAGGCTCTGGTTGGTCGTCCCCGTGACCCTTTTCATCATCTTCCTGTTGCTCTACCTCAACACACAGTCGGTGGCCAAGACGCTCATCGTGCTCCTGGCGGTTCCCTTCTCGGCCGTTGGGGCCATCTGGCTCCTCTATCTGCTGGATTACAACACCAGCATCGCCGTCTGGGTGGGGCTCATCGCCCTCCTGGGCGTGGATGCCGAAACGGGAGTGTTCATGCTCCTCTACCTCGATCTGGCCTACTACGAGCGGCTGAAGGAGGGGCGCATGCGGAGCCGCGAGGATCTCCAGGAAGCCATCATCCACGGAGCCGTCAAGCGGCTTCGGCCCAAGTTCATGACCGTTGCCGTCATGTTCATGGGGCTGGTCCCCATCCTCTGGTCCACCGGGGCCGGCTCGGACGTCATGAAGCGCATTGCGGCGCCCATGGTGGGCGGGGTTTTCACGTCCTTTGCGATGGAGCTGGTGGTCTACCCGGCCATCTATGAGCTGTGGCGCTGGACTTTCCACGTGAAACGTCGGGCGTAGGCCGGGGGGGCTCTGGTTTCAAGTCTCAAGCCTCAAGTCTCAAGTCTGAGGTTCAGGTCTGAGGTTCAGGTTTTTGGTGGCGGCGGTCGGGTGGGGATTCGGCTACAGGGTCGGCAGGAATGCTGCTGAATATACCGGTTTAGATGATTTCATCCATTCTCGCACTACACACGGACAAACGTGATGCCCCCCCTATTCTCAGCATTTCTCTGCGCCTCTGCGTCTCTGCGCGAGTCAAAGAAAAGGAAGATTTCAGCCTGAATCGGTACAGCTTCTCGTCCGGTGTGGGCAACGGTTCATGGTGCCCACCCACGCGAGTCCAATCCAGAAATCGGTCCCCCAATGAGTTGAGGCTCAGCGCCAGGTCACATGGGGAGTCTTGCGCGGCGGCAGTCTGTGGTATTTGAACCGCGGGTAGCCCAGCATCAAGCCCCCGTACGTCAGGTGTCCGTCCGGGAGTGCGAGAGCCTCCTGGAGCGGCGGGAAGGTCGCGGCCGCTGCATGGAAATAGCCGGCCCAGCAACCGCCCAGTCCCAGGCTGGGTGCGGCGAGCTCCAGGTAGGTCAGGGCGATGGTGCAGGTCGAGGGAGCCATGCGATTGCCCTTCTCGGCATGAGCCACAACGAGGACGGGGGCGCCTCGCAAAATGACGTCGTTGCCGCGCTCCCAGCGTTTCACAGTTGCTTCCGCGTGGAGGTGCTGCGCCGCCTCGGGTGCGTTCCCGATGATCCATCGCATCCAGTCCACCACCAGGCCCGCCAGCCTTCCGACCTCTTCACGATCGTCCACCACCAGCCATTCGGCACACTGGGAATTGTGCCCGGAGGGAGCGTAGCGGGCCATGTCGATGAGCCGGGCGACATCCGCACGGGGGACCTGCTGGTCCCTGTAATTTCTAATCGAGCGCCGGCTGCGCATGAAATGCTCGCAGTGCTCCGAGCTCAGCGTCAACTCCCTCTGAACTGTCGGAAACTGATCGAGGGGCAACTCGGCATGGGTGAGGCTTCCTGTGGGGCAGGCCGCCACACAGTGACCGCAGCGGATGCAGAACTCCTCGGCCCTGGATACAGGCGCCGGATACCCACCCTTCTTGTGCTTGATGATGCCGACCGGACAAACGGCTGCACAGATTCCATCCTGATTGCATGTTTGCTCATTCGCTTCCAGGATTTTCAATGGTGTGATCCCTCTCGTTGAAAGCGCTCTCAGGGATTGATCTGAGTGCCAGGCACTTTCAGGAATTTCGACAGCCAGTCGGGGTGAGCCGGCCAGGCGGGGGCGGTCACC
>JBFYYO010000339.1:0-3289 GCA_041310025.1 Syntrophobacterales bacterium | reverse complement strand
AGGCGCCCACCTTGCAGTAGGTCTTGTCCGGAACCTGCGGCCGGGGATCATAAAAAAGCGCGTGGTCCCACCGCGAAGGCGGGACCAACGAAATCCCGCTCTTCATGGCCACGCTCGCAGCCCAAACTTCCTCGGGGCTCTTCCCCAGGGCATTGAGTATGCTCATCCCGGTGATGGCAACCCTTTCACAGCCGTCCCTGTGGGGGACGACTCGCACCCGTCCATGGCCGACCCCGGAGGATGGGACAGCCGGGGTTTTCTCGATCGGCCCCACTGCGACCGGATCCAGGGAGAGAGGCCCTTCGGCCAGCTCGCGGTGAAAGGACTGCAGCGTCCGGGCCTCGCGGATGAGGCCGGCGCAGGCCCCACTCATGAATTGCCCGCGTTCCAGGCAACCCCGTTCATCCAGAGCCGCCCCACCCGGCCTGTCCATGCCTCGGGCCGCTGCGAAGAGGCTCCCCGCGGTCATCTCCTCCATTTTCGTCCGGAAGGAGAACTCGCCCTGGTGACCCGCTGCAAACTCCCTCTCCAGGGATAAAATAGCTTTCACTCTCGGGGTCCTCAAGGACCGCACCCGGAGCCCGGTGTCTTGGCCCGAAACGGCCGTTCCCCCCGGGGGCGATTCCAAAACCATCCGCTGATAGAACGCCGTCAAGGCGCCCGTCTCAACGATCTCCCGGGTGGCCAGGTAGGCGGTGCCCATCTGGATGGCGTCAGCACCCAGCATGGCGGCAAAGAATGCGGTCTCCCGATTAAAGATTCCCCCTGCAAGGACCACGCGACAGTTTTCGAAAAGGGCTGGCGTGCGCCGCTTGAGGTCCAACAGCATTTGAGCAAGGGTGAGCGTGCTGTGCTGCCCCACATGGCCGCCGGCCTCGTATCCCTCGCAGACCACATACCGGACGCCGGCTTCCAGGGCGAGCCTCAAGAGGGCCTCATCAGGAGCGATATAAATGACCTCAATGCCGCATTTTATCAATTCTCTCAAGGGAGAGAGATCGCCACCTGCGATCACGACAAAACGGGGCCTCTGTTTCTTTATCCAGGCCAGCTGCGTCTCCCTGAAAGGGTTCTCTGCCAAAGAGACGACATTCACTGCATAAGGGTGCCCGCCCATGATCTCCGGCAGGCGTCCCAGCTTCCGGTCAAGGGATTCCGGGTCCATCAGGCCAAGGGCGATGGTGGGCAATCCACCGGCTTCGGCAACCCTTGAGGCAAACTCCGGGATATCTGTGATCCAGGTCATGGCCCCCTGGATAAAGGGATATTTGGTTCCCATCTCTGCGGCTACCGGGCTGTCCAGAAAGCAATTCTTTTTCGCCTCAGCCAGGTGGCATAAACTCTGAATCTCGTCCACGAAGGCCTTCACGGCCTCCTCGGTTCCGGCCCCGAAACGCTCAACGAACGACCGGGCAAAGGTGGTCTCTACAGCGAGAGGGATGATCTCGTCCTGGTTGAAATGGCTCGCCAAAGGGTGGAGGGTCCTTGCAAGCACCTGGCTTGCGAAGGAACGGCGGCTTTCTTCCGTGATCTCTGCCCCGTGCAGCGAGTCCTCGATCGTCTTGATCGCCTTGAACGCGCGCGAGTTTCCCTTGTTAAAAAGGCGACAGGGAACCTTCAGGGCCAGGCCGACCAAATCGGTAGAATCCAGGCGGAGCCTGGAGAGCCGCTGGCGTTGAACATCATCGATGGCCACCAGGTCCGTCAGCCAATGGAGGCTCTCGAAAACGACCCCGGCCGCCCCTGTGGACAGGAATGCCGCTACCGCCTCAGGGGTGGAGACGCCTCCCCAGATGAGGATGTCGAGCAGCTTTGAGGGTGTACGCAGCATTTGCTTGACCGCCGAATAGAGAGCCAAGATCGTCTCACCGCTCACGAATCCAGAGGCCTCGCATCCTTTCAGGACGATGCGCCCGACTCCCGGGCTATCCTTCAACATCGCCGCCAGGAGATCCAGGTTCCCGATGATTGGAAAGCAACAGTGGTCCTCCGACAATTCCCTCAATCTTTGCAGAAAGATGGAAGGGCCTCCTTGAAAAAACCGGGGGTGGCATTCTACCCAGATGTCGTGGGCTCCTGTTTCCTTCAGAAACCGCCCCAAAGACGGATCCATCAAGGCGGGGACAGAAATTTTGATATCCCTGACGTGGCCGGAAGGGTCAGTCTTTCGCAAGAGAGAACGCAACTCTTCCACCCCCATCATGGAAAAATCGAAGATGGCCCTGCTTCCTGTTCGCTGAGCCATTTGGAGCACCGATGGGGTGATCTCCTCAGGCCGCCAGACGAAACCGATGATGGAAACCCGATGCTCAGCCACCATGTCAGACCTCTGCTTCAACGCCATACGTTTACCTTCGGCAAGGTGAGGCGAATGCGGTTGCCTTGCTGTTCATAACGACTTTCTGAAAATTCGATATTTCTTGTATTTTTTTGCGCCCGCTTCCTCTACCAAAGAGTTGATCGACTCGTTGTCCTCCAGGGTCCAGCCCAACTCCAGATAATGATACTTCTCTTTTTTTCTCACGACCTTATAGATATGATGGAAGGCTAACATGGGGAGTCCCAGCTGCCGGAACTTCTCCTTGATCCCGAACATCAACAACCGCAATCCGTTGATCTCCCGCCGATACACGAGGAACTTCAGCAAACCCAGGAGACCGATCCGCCCGTTGAGACGCTTGAGCAAAGGGTTCATGTCGGGAAATATCACGCAGAACGCTGCGGGCTCATCCTCATAATAGATGAAGAAGACCATGTCCGGGTCCAAGAATTCCATTACGTTCTTTTGAATGTCCCGCATCTCATTATCGCTCAGGGGGACGAAACCCCAGTTGCCAGACCAGGCGTCATTATATATCTCCCTGATCAGAGCAAACTCGGAGTCTGGATCCTTTGGACGAGAAAGCCTGATGCGAATACCTCTTTTTCTGGCGATCCGCTCAGCAAAACTATCCATCCACTCGGGAAGCCGGTAATCGCCATCGATCAGGAAAGCCAGCAGGTCTTTTTCCTTGGTGAAGCCGCATGATTCGACCAGCCTTGGGTAGTACGGCGGGTTGTAAGCCATCATCAGTGCGGGCGGGTAATCGAATCCCTCAATGAGCGCGCCCACTTCGTAATTGCTGGAAGGACTGAGCGGGCCTCTCATGAAGGTCATCCCTTTCCGGCGAACCCACGTCTCCACGGAAGAGAAGAGGGCGGCCGCAGCCTCCGGATCGTCCGCACATTCGAAGAATCCCCAAATGCCCATCTTCTCGTTGTGGAACTGGTTATAGTGGCGATCTATGAT
>JBFYYO010000338.1:0-3308 GCA_041310025.1 Syntrophobacterales bacterium | reverse complement strand
CACCTGGCGGAAAGCGGCAGACAGCTCCGCATCGAGCTTCTTCCGCTGACTCAACTGGTCAAGATGGAAGGGGAAGCCGGAGCGTTCAGGGTCACCCTGAAGACCGCTCCACGGTTTATTGATCTTTGGAAATGCACAGCCTGCGGCGACTGCTTCAAAGAATTCCCTGAGTGCGTGCGGTTTACGCCGGGCCTGGACCACCGGGCGCCCACCTGCATGCGCTATCCCAAAGCCACCCCCTATGCCTATTCGATTGAGATCGAAAAGTGCACCGACCTGGACCGATTGGTCCATGTTTGTCGGGCTGACGCCATCCTGCCGCAGGACTTGGAGAAAACCCGGGAGATTGAAGTCGGCTCTGTCGTGCTGGCGGCCGGAGCCGGCGTGTTCGACCCTGCGGCGCTCGAGGACTATGGGTACGGCACACGGCCGAATGTGCTCACCGGACTGGAATACGAGCGGATCCTATCGGCTTCAGGTCCTACCCTGGGGCAACTGCTCCGGCCCTCGGACGGGAAGCAACCCAAAAGGGTCGCTTGGATCCAGTGCGTGGGATCGCGAAGTCTGAAGGAAGGGTGTCTCCCCTATTGCTCAAGCGCCTGCTGCATGTATGCCCTGAAGGAAGCGATGGTGACCAAGGAAAGATTCCACGATGGCATAGAGACCGTGATCTTTTACATGGACATGCGCACTTCCGGAAAGGACTATGAGCTTTATCTGAATCGTGCCAGGGACGAGTACGGCGTGCGCATGGAAAGAACTCGACCTCACACGGTGGAGCCTGTCCCCGGGTCCGACGACCTGTCCATCACCTATGTTCCGGCCGGCACCAGCATGCCCAGAAAAGAAATCTTTGACATGGTGGTCCTTTCCACCGGTTTTGTGATTCCCCCGGACGCACTGGAACTGGAACACCGCCTGGGCATTGAGCTCAATGAACATGATTTTGCAAAAACCGGAAGTTTCAGCCCTGTGGCGACCTCCAAAGCCGGCATCTATGTGTGCGGCCTCTCCGAGAGCCCCAAAGATATTCCCGAGACCATGGTGCAGGCCAGTGCGGCGGCGTGCATGGCGGCTCAGTGCCTCAGGATTTCGGAGGCCCCTGCCGAGGAGGAACAGGACCTGCCGACCGAGCGGGATGTGAGCCTTGAGGAGCCGAGGATCGGCGTGTTCATCTGCGATTGCGGAACCAATATCGGCGGCTTCATGGATGTGTTCCAACTGGTGGATTATGCGCGCCGTCTGCCCCAGGTCATCGTCTCTGAAATGACGGGGCACGGGTGTTCCCGCGAGTCCCTGGAGGCGGTTCAGCGCGCGATTCGTCAAAACAACTTGAACCGCGTCGTCATCGGAGGATGCTCCCCGAGAACTCACGAAACGCTTTTTCAAGATACCGTGCGAAAGGCCGGGCTCAACAAATACCTGGTCGAAATGGCCAACATTCGTGATCAGGACACCTGGGTGCACCTGGACCGTCCTGAAGACACGCTGAACAAGGGGAAAGATCTGATTCGCATGGCCGTATCGGCCGTGGCCCTGGCCCACCCGCTCACGGAACATGTTCTTCCCATGAACAAGAACATCCTCGTGGTGGGGGGAGGCGTTGCCGGAATGAACGCGGCGCTTGCCCTGGCGGATCAGGGGCTCAAGGTTTACCTGGCCGAAAAATCCGCGGCCCTGGGAGGCGTGGCGGCCGGTATCCGGAGGACCCTGGAAGGAGAAGATGTTAAGGCCTATTTGACCGACCTCGTCGAACGCACCACGCACCACGAGAACATCCAGGTCCTGACCCGGGCCGTCATCGTGGATCACAGCGGCATGCCCGGCCTGTTCAAGACCGGCCTCCAGGTCGGCCCCCAGATGTTCTACCGGCAAATCACCCATGGCGTCACCATATTGGCAACGGGCGCGGTGCCGAACCGGCCTCAGGAATACCTGTTGGACGACCACGACGCCGTGGTGACGCAGCTCGACCTGGACCGGATCCTGCAGGATCAGCCCGAGAAAGCGAAGGCCTGGGAGAAGGTGGTCATGATCCAGTGCGTCGGATCCAGGTGCCCCGAGAACCCGAACTGCTCCCGCATTTGCTGTCAGTCGGCCGTCAAGAACGCCCTGAGACTGCTCGATCTCAACCCGGGGATCCAGATCTCCGTGCTCTACAGGGACATGCGGACCTACGGGTTCCAGGAAGACGCTTATCGAAAGGCCCGGGAGCGGGGCGTCCTTTTCTTCCGCTTCGAAGAGAAAGACAAGCCCGTTGTCGAGGCGGACGGGGAAAGGGTGAAGGTCTCCTTTACGGATCCGATTCTAGAGAAAAAGATGACCGTATCCGCCGACAGCCTGGCCCTCAGCACGGGGCTTATTGCGGACGAAGAAGGAACGGAAGACCTGGCCATGGTGTTCCGCCTGGCGCGGACTCCCGACGGTTTTTTCCTGGAAGATCATGTCAAGCTCCGGCCTGTGGATTTGTCGGTTCCCGGTTTTTTTGTGGCCGGCACCGCCCACTCGCCCAAGACCATCCGGGAGAGCATTGCGCAGGCGCTGGCCGCGGCAGGCCGCGCCCAGACGCTCCTGGCGAGAAATGTGATCAATCTGGGAGCCGCGGTCGCAAGGGTAGACGGCAAGAAGTGCGCAGCCTGCCTTATCTGCGTCCGGGCCTGCCCGTTTCATGTTCCGTTTATCAACGCGGACGGCTATTCGGAAATCGATCCGGCCAAGTGCCACGGCTGCGGCGTGTGCGCTGCCGAATGCCCGGCCAAGGCCATCCAGCTTATGCAGTATGAAGACGATCATCTCATGGCCAAACTCGACGGCCTGTTGGAAGGGGTGCTTCAGTGAAATCGTTTGAACCCGTTATCGTGGCATTCTGCTGCCATTACTGTGCCTACACGGCGGCGGACATGGCAGGGAGTATGAGACGCTGCTATCCTCCTAACGTGCACATCCTCCGGGTCCCTTGCTCAGGGAAGGTGGACGCGATTCATATCATGAAGGCTTTTCAAAAAGGCGCCGACGGCGTCTATGTGGCCGGGTGCCTGGAAGGGGACTGTCACTTCAAGGACGGGAACCTCAAGGCGGCCCGTCGGGTGGCCTATGTGAAGAAGCTCCTCGATGAGATCGGCATAGACGGGGAGCGACTTGAAATGATGACCATGTCTGCGGGCATGGGCGAGCGTTTTGCGGTCACGGCCTCCGAATTCACCGAGAAAATTCGGAGCCTGGGACCCAACCCGGTGAAAGGGGCGGCGCAAGCCAGGCAAAAGGCTGCGGCCGGTTGATCGATGAGGTGAAGGAGAAGAGGAACCAAT
>JBFYYO010000337.1:0-3315 GCA_041310025.1 Syntrophobacterales bacterium | reverse complement strand
CTAGTTTCTAGTTTCTAGTTTCTAGTTTCTAGTTTCTAGTTTCTAGTTTCTAGTTTCTAGTTTCTAGTTTCTAGTTTCTGGTTTCTGGTTTCTGGTTTCTGGTTTCAAGTTTCCATATACACGGTAACGGGGCTGCGTTGGCGTTCGCTCCGTTCACCGGTTCCCGAATTCCAGATCTTGAGCCAGGAGAAATGGCAGGGCCGGGTTGCGACCCGGCCTTGAACGTTTTTTGGCTCGATGCTGACAACTCCAGGCAACCCGGGAGCAGGAGTACGAATTCGCCCTTCCAGTCTCGACAGTGAACGCTTAAATTAGTATCTATAAGTAGTTATGGGTAATTCCTAAATCTTTCACCAATATGGAGAACATCATGCATGCAGAGCCTCCGCGATATTCCCTGCGCATTTCTGAGAGGGCGGCGTCCTGTGGTGCGAAGGGATGCGTCACCTTGCGGTGGATCAGGCTCGCAACGCTGCTGCTGTCGGTGATGGTCACCGGGTGGCTGGCCGCGGGTGGCGACGCGAGCTTCAAGCACCGAGGCGAGCTGCTCTGGCTACCTCTCGCCCATGCCGCCTCCGCGGATGTCTACACGTGTCCCATGCACCCCGAAGTGCGCTCCGAGGAGCCCGGAAGGTGTCCTCAATGCGGCATGTTCCTGGAGAAAGCCCCGGCTGAAATAGCTCCGCCCCCAGCGGTGAAGCCCCAGTCGTCGGGGAAACCGGGCGCTGAGACGGCGCAGCACTCATCCAGGCCGGCCTACAGCTGTCCCATGCACCCCCAGGTGACGTCGGACAAGCCCGGTGTGTGTCCCATCTGCGGCATGAACCTGGAGAAGGTGCCGGAGGCGGGGGTGCTGCCGGGGGGTGAGCCGATGCCGGCGGGCACCGTCTACATCCGCCCCGAAAGGCAGCAGCTGATCGGGGTCCAGCTGGGCGAGGTGCAGGAGAAGTCGCTCTCCGGGACGGTGCGTGCCGTCGGGCGGCTCGCCCTCGACGAAACTCGGGTGGCGCGGGTTCAGACCAGGATCGAAGGGTGGATCGACCAGGTCTTCGTGGATTTCACGGGCAAGAGCGTCAGGAAGGGGCAGCCCCTCTTCAGCGTCTACAGTCCCGAGCTGGTTGCCACCCAGCAGGAGCTCATCATCTCCCGCAAGTCCCTGGACAAGCTCAAGACCAGCACCTTCCCCGATGCACGAACGGGGGCTGAGACGCTCTACCGGTCGACCCGCGAACGGCTGCGGCTCTGGGATCTTTCGGATGCACAGATCCGCGAGATCGAGAGGCGCGGCACCCCGTCCCGCAGCGTCACCCTGTACGCGCCCCAGGACGGGTTCGTACTCACCCGCAACGCCTATCCCGGGCAGCGCATCACCCCGGATACCGAGCTTTACGTCATTGCCGACCTTTCACGCCTGTGGGTTCTGGCGGACGTCTACGAGTACGAGCTGCCCCTGATCCAGGTGGGACAGAAGGCCGACCTCACCCTCACGGCTTTTCCTGGACGCGTATTCCATGCCAAAGTGTCTTTCATTTACCCGCAGGTGGAGGCGAGCACGCGGACCCTCAAGGTGCGCCTGGATCTCCCAAACCCGGACCACCTGCTGAAGCCCGATCTCTATGCTCAAGCCAGCTTCGCCATCGATCATGGCCGGGAACTGGTGGTGTCCCAGGAGTCCGTTCTGGACTCGGGCACCGAGCAGACGGTCTTCGTGGCGCGGGGGAACGGCTACTTTGAGCCGAGGACCGTCTCCCTCGGGCGCCGCGTGGCGGGCGACGTGGTGGTGCTCAAGGGGCTGAGCGCCGGTGAGAAGGTGGTGACTTCGGCGGTCTTCTTCGTGGACTCAGAAAGCAAGTTGAGGCCGGCCTTCCGGGCCATGACTTCGGGCGAGCCCGCTGCAGTCCCGTCGGGACACGCAGGTCACAATTAATAATTCTAGCCAGGTAGCCGCCGCATGATCAATCGCATCATCGAAATCTGTGCCCACAACCGGTTCATGGTGCTGCTCTTCACCGGCATCCTGATCATGGCGGGCTATCACGCCATGCGGAACATCACCATCGACGCCATCCCGGACCTTTCCGACACCCAGGTCATCATCTTCTCACGCTGGGACCGCAGCCCCGACATCATGGAGGACCAGGTCACCTATCCGATCGTCACGGCCATGCTGGGTGTGCCCAGGGTGAAGGATATCCGGGGATTGTCGGACTTCGGCTACTCTTACGTTTACATGATTTTCGAGGACGGGACGGACATCTACTGGGCGCGCTCCAGGGTCCTGGAGTACCTGAGCAGCCTCATCCCGCGGCTTCCCCAGGGCGTCCAGGTGGAGCTCGGCCGGGACGCTACCTCCATTGGCTGGGTTTACCAGTATGCGCTGGTGGACAAGACCGGCACCCACAACCTGGCTCAGCTGCGCTCGATCCAGGACTGGCTCCTCCGCTTCGAGCTGCAGTCGGTGCCGGGTGTCGCCGAGGTCGCGCCGGTGGGGGGCTTCGTGCGCCAGTACCAGGTGGCCCTGGACCCCAACGCGCTCCAGTCCTACAAGATCCCTCTGGACCGCGTCGTCCAGATGATCCGGGACAGCAACAACGACGTGGGGGGGCGGCTGGTGGAGCTGGCCGGGCGTGAGTACATGGTGCGCGGGCGGGGCTACATCCGGTCCGTCGAGGACATCGAGCAGATCGCCGTGGGCCTCAACTCTGAAACGGGAACCCCCATTCTGGTTCGGGAGCTGGGGAAGGTCACCCTGGGCCCGGACATGCGGCGCGGCATCGCCGAGCTGGACGGCGAGGGCGAGACCGTGGGCGGCATCGTCATCATGCGCTACGGGGAAAGCGCCATGAAGGTCATCGAGCGCGTGGAGAAGCGCATCGAGGAGATCCGACCCAGCCTCCCGCCGGGTGTCGAGCTGGTCACGGTCTATGATCGGTCGGACCTCATCGAGCGGTCCATCGAAACCCTCAAGACCACCCTCATCGAAGAGATCATCATCGTCAGCCTCGTGATCCTCATCTTCCTCTGGCACATCCCCAGCGCCATCATACCCATCCTGACCATCCCCATCACGGTGGTCATCTCCTTCATTCCCATGCAGGGGTTGGGCATCACGGCCAACATCATGTCGCTCGGAGGCATCGCCATCGCCATCGGGGCCATGGTGGACGCCGCCATCGTGGTGGTGGAGCAGACCCACAAAAGGCTGGAGCACTGGGAGGCCGAGGGGCGCAAGGGGGATTTTCGTGAAGTGGTCGTCGGTGCGGTGAAAGAGGTGGGGGGCACGAGCTTCTTCGCCCTGCTGGTCATCGCCGTCTC
>JBFYYO010000336.1:0-3287 GCA_041310025.1 Syntrophobacterales bacterium | reverse complement strand
CCCGAAGCTCCTGGCATCTCTCGAGCCTTCCCTGGATGGTCTGCCCTACATGCCCGAGTGATCGACAGGTCGGTTCAGCGCAGCTCCTGGTGCAGACGGAAATCCGGTGGCATCCTCGGCCGGCGGGTTCGAGAGTGGGGGGGTATCCATTGAAGTCTTATCGGAAGGAATTGTGGTTTCAGGTTCCGACCCGTCGCGCGTTCGTCAATATCACGCCGCAGGTGGAGGCATGCCTCAAGGAAAGCGGGATTCGGGAGGGTTTGGTGCTGTGCAACGCCATGCACATCACGGCCTCGGTCTTCATCAACGACGATGAGCCCGGGCTCCATCACGACTACGAGGTGTGGCTCGAAAGGCTGGCTCCCCATGAGCCGGTGAGCCAGTATCGGCACAATGTCGGGGAGGACAATGCCGACGCCCACATGAAACGGCAGGTGATGGGGCGTGAAGTGGTGGTGGCGGTGACCGAAGGGCGCCTGGACCTCGGCACCTGGGAGCGGGTTTTTTACGGGGAGTTCGACGGGCGAAGGAAGAAGCGGGTCCTGGTCAAGATCATCGGCGAGTGAACTGGGTCGGCCGCATGGCTACATCGACCGGCAGGCGGCGGAGCAGTGCCGGCCGGCTTCACAAAAAAGGTGCTTCCGTTCACCCTTTCTAATGATATGATGATCGCGTCCATAGGTGGAAGAGGGTGGCTCAAGGAAGATGAAGGGGTCGACCCTCCGGGCTTTTCAAGTTAAAGGAGCCGTTATGTTTAGAGAGATGATCGTGTCGGGACTGGTTATGGACCCCCAGACCAATACCCCCATCGTGATCCTGAAGGATCCTCAGGACCAGAAGTCACTGCCGATCTGGATCGGTCTCCTTGAAGCGACATCTATCGCCACCGAGCTCGAGAAGATTCAGTTTCCCCGCCCCATGACGCACGACCTCATGAAAAACTGCCTGGATCATCTGCAGGTCAAGGTGGAGCGCATCGAGGTGTGTGACCTGCGCAACAACACTTACTACGCATTGATCTACCTGAGGGATCAGGACGGGCTCAGCTCCATCGATGCGCGTCCCAGTGACGCCATTGCCATTGCCCTCCGGACCAACGCCCCCATCTTCGTCAATGAGGAAGTTCTGTCCAAGTCCCAGAAGACCGCCGACGAGGCGCGCCCGGTCTTCGACAAGGAAAACGAGGACAAGTGGTCGGAGATGCTGGAAAAATTGGATCCTGACGATTTCAGCAAGTACAAGATGTGATCGCTCCGGGATTCCTCGGGGCTTGAGCGTTCAAATACCCCAGATGTTTCGGCAGGAATGGAGCCGACCGCCGAATGCTCCCGGATGTCTCTGCGAAGACGCCCTTCCCCCAGGTCCTTACCCCGCAGCCCGGTCCGTGATGGCCCGGCGCGCAAATTGGTCCCGTATGCGGGACGAATCCGACCGAGAGTGTATCCATAGCCTGCGAGTGGAGAATCGGAGCCCCCGCAGGGGATTTATGAAAGCGAATCTGGTCCGCTGGCCGGGTTGGAGTGTTCCGGTTATCCCTCATTCGATGCTGATCCTGAGGAGGGCTTGATGACAGATTGGAGCGGTGAGCGCCTGAAACGGATGATCGATGCGGCACAGGGCCTCAGACCCGTTGAGCTGTGCATTCGCGGCTGCCGGCTGGTGAACGTCTTCTCGGGTGAAATTGAGACGGTGAACCTTGGAATTGACGACGGCTTCTTTGTGGGATGGGGCGACTACGAGGCCGAGCGAGCCCTGGATGCCGAAGGCATGTATGCCTGCGCCGGATTCATCGACGGACACATCCACATCGAGAGCACGATGCTCAGCCCGGCTCAGTTCACCGCTGCGGTTCTGCCGTGGGGAACCACGGCCGTGGTGGCGGACCCCCACGAGATGGCGAACGTCTACGGAGTGGAGGGGATAAGGTATCTGCTGGACGCCACGGAAGGTGTTCCCCTGGACTTCTACTTCAACCTGCCGAGCTGTGTTCCGGCAACGCCTTTGGAGACGTCCGGCGCCCGGTTGACGGCAACAGATCTCGCCGGCCTCAAGTCGCACCCGAGAGTCCTGGGGCTTGCGGAGATGATGAATTTCCCCGGTGTGCTCATGGGAATCCCGGAAATCATGGACAAGATCCTTCTGTTTCGGGATGGCGTGGTGGATGGGCACGCGCCGGGCCTGGGAGGGCTCGGGTTGAACGGCTACCTTTCCGCCGGGATCGGGTCGGACCACGAGTGTACGGCCCTCGAGGAAGCCCGCGAGAAGCTCGCCAAGGGCATGACCATCATGATCCGGGAGGGCAGCCAATCCAAAGACCTGCAGGCTTTGCTGCCGGCGGTGGGGGCCCAGTCCTGGCCCCGGTGCATGTTCGTGAGCGACGACCGGCATCCCGACGACCTGCTGAGGTCCGGGCACATGAATGCCATCGTGAACCGGGCCATGTCCCTGGGCATGGAGCCCTTGCGGGCGCTGACCCTCGCTTCGTGGACGGCGGCCCGGTATTTCGGCCTTCCCCGCCAGGGGGCCGTCGCACCCGGGTTTCAGGCGGATTTCACCCTGAGTCGGACCCTGGACCCCTGGGTGCCGTCGCGCGTCTTCAAGGGGGGGTTGGAGGTGGCGCGAGATGGCCGCCTCCTCGTGGATCCAGGCTCCTGGTCGGCCCCGGCCGTTCCCCCGAGTCCCATGCGCATCGGTCGGCTTCTTGCCGGGGACCTGAGGGTGGAGCTGCGGGATGGGCCGCTTCGGGTGATCGGGGTCCAGGAGGGAACGCTGCTCACGCGGAATCTACGGATGGAGCCCCGGGCGGAAGGGGGAGTGGCCGTCCCCGATGTGGATCGCGATCTTCTCAAGCTCGTCGTCTACAACCGCTACATCGAGGGAAAGCGGCCGTCCGTCGCTTTCGCTACGGGTTTTGGCCTGAAGCGCGGGGCGCTCGCCACGACGGTGGCCCACGACTCCCACAACCTGATCTGTCTCGGGACCTCGGATGCGGCCATCCTGCGCGTGGCGGAGGCCGTGCGCGACTGTGGAGGGGGAATGGCTGTCGGTACGGAAGAAGGCGATCTCGAGGTGCTGCCCCTGCCCATCGGCGGGCTCATGTCCGACGGGCTGCTTCGGGATGTCGTGGAGCGCTTCGAAAGCCTCCAGGCTCGATCGAGGGCCTTGGGCTGTTCTCTCGCCCACCCCTTCATGGCCCTCTCGTTCCTTGCCCTGCCGGTCATCCCCGAGCTGAAGCTCACGGACCTCGGGCTGGTGGATGTGGCCAGTTTCTCTTTTGTTCCGCTGTT
>JBFYYO010000335.1:0-3319 GCA_041310025.1 Syntrophobacterales bacterium | reverse complement strand
CCGGTGCTTCCAGAATCTCAGAATCGCCATTCACCGCAGAGACGCAGAGATCGCGGAGGAAGATTTTGAGCAGAATTTGACCAGCCTCTGCGTTCTCCGCACCTCTGCGGTGCAGAAAAAACGTTTCTACATGCGGAAGGACGCGATGGCTGCTTACCAGAGCGCCTTCGTGAAGCTGCTCCTGGATAAGCCTGCCCCCATGGCTTCATGACGGTCGAGCGGGTGACAACCGGGGCGGTCGTGATTGTCCATCTTCAGTTCTTAGAGACTATTTCAAAACTCGCCGATACCGTCACCCCGGCGAACGCCGGGGTCCAGAGAAGCTCATGAAACCTGGATTCCGGCTTTCGTCGGAATGACGATCAAGGGCACTTTCGGGGTTTTGAGATAGTCTCTTAGCAGTCCCTCATGCCCCAATGGGCCACCCTAAACAACGAAAAGGCTCGCAGCCGGGCTGGTTTTCAACTCGAACCCCGGAACTTTTCGTAGCAGTCTTACTGGCGTCCCCGGGGCTCCTCCCGCCTCACTCCTCCTGCACCGTTTCGACTCGAGCACCGGCGCCGGGAGGCAGTTTGGGGCAGGTCTGCTGGTAGGGCACACCCTTTCCGATATGCTCCGACCATTCGGCCTGGGACAGGTTTCGGCGCAGGTGTGTGCAGGCGTCGACCAGGACAGGAGCCAGCTCGGTGCGCCACAGGTGCAGGTTTCCCCTGGCATCGCCTGCGGCAAGGAGCTTCCCGTCCGGACTGAAGGCGACGGACTGCGCCTCGGCTTTGGGCCCTTCAAGGGTCAATCGCAAATGAAGAGGCTCTGGTGTCTGTTCAGGCTCCCCTTGCAGGCTCCATAGCCTGACCTTGCCGTCGCCGCCTGCACTGGCCAGGGTGAAACTGGCGGCCCCGGACGCATCGCCTCCCGAGAGATGCTTGAGGGCGGCACCCTTGTCAAAGGCGAGTGCCGTGATTCCCATCGAGTGGGCGAAGATGTGCTGCGATTGCTTCCACCACCCGGATTTCAGATCCCCGGCAGGCGCCAGCCCGATCACACCGCTTTCATCTCCGAAGGCCAGGGTCTTGCCGTCCGGGCTCCAGGCGAGGGCGCGCACCGGACCCTGATTTTCCCAGTCCGGGTTCTGGAGGGCTTCCATGCGAATCTCCCCTTCCGAGTCGATCCGGAGGTGCAGGATCTTGAGGGAACCGTCATCCTGGCCCAGGGCCAGGTAAGGGTCTGTGGGATGGAAAGCGAGTGCCCGAATCGGGCTGGTGGCATTCATCCGGAGCTGCTGAGGTTTTGAACCGCCTGGGGGTGCCTCTCCTTCCGCCCAGCTCCAAAGCTGGACGATGCCGTCGTAGTCCCCCGCTGCGAGGACATGTCGGCCGCCGGTCCACGAACTGTTCGTCCACGACGCGCTCCACATTCCCGACGTGTCTGCCTCGAGAACCTGGGGCTCGAGCGGGCTTCCGTTTCCGGACTCACCCTTGAGGTCCATGAGGAGTACCGAGTGCCTCCCCCAGGTCGGCGACACCAGGCAGCGTGGGTTCGTCTCCAGGTTCCTGGCGGTGGCCAGGGCCAACCGGCGGCCATCGGGGCTCAGGGTCATGGCACGGACACTTCGCGGAAGGCACGGGAGCACCGTGGATTCGGAAAGCGTCAGATCCTCGGCGTTTACGTTGACAAAGGCGAGGTACTTGGAGCCTCCGGCGGCCAGCGTGAGACCGTCGCCGAGGAACCGCATGGAATAGAGCACACCCAATCCACCCTCATCTTCCCCGATCCGCATGACATTGCTGGAGCTGCCCACGTTTCCCAGACCCTTCCAGAGCCGCAGCCGCAGATTGAGCTCGGCATCCGCATCGGCTGTGATTTCGGATGCTTCCAGCATACTCAGGGCCGTGATGGGCGCGAGCGACGTTCCAGACTCGGAATACCGGGTGAAGAGCTGCCGAGGCGGCGGCCACTGGTTGAGCGCTGCCTGGCTCAATCCGCACGGCTCCGAATGGAGGGTGCTGAGGTCCCATTCTCCGATGCGCCGCTCACCACCGGCGATCAGCCGCCGCCGTCCGGCATCGAAAGCGGCCTGCAGCAGCTTCGGCTTGTGAACGAGGGCTCGGCTGGCCCTTCCCATTGCTGAGAGCAGATCGAGCTTCTCCTGGCTGCACTGGGTAGGGCGCAGATGAATGAGCGTGGGCTCCTGGCCGGCCTCCACGTTCAGAGGAATGAGGGCCGGTGGTCCGTGTCGGAACACCGCGATGACATGGCTCGCTTCCGGCCACGCCAGGAGCTCGCTGACGCCATAATCGAGGGCGGACTCGAGGAATTTGAAGTTGTCCCGGATATCCTCGGGCCATGCATCCAGGCTGTTCTGAAGCGACAGGGATCTGCCGGAGCCGCCCGCCGGATCCGTCCAGATACGGATGCCGCCCCCGGCACTTCCAACGGCGACCCAGCCGCCGTCGGGATCGCAGGCCATGGCCGTGGCCGAATCGGTCCCCGGGGAGTTGGCAGCTGCCGCGTCGCCTTCGTGCCAGTCGGGGACGAAGGCTCCCTGCTCCAGGCGGTAGCGTCCAAAACCCTTTCCGGGCAGTGCGAGGGCCAGGAGGGTATCGTCCCTGGCTGTGCAGAACGGTCCAGGGGGCCCGGCAGATGTCCGGACCTGCAGGTCCGGGGCGAGACCAGGGTCCACCCTTGCCGCGCACGCCAGGCTTTCCGTTGAGAAGAGCTCGGCGCCCGAAGCGGTCACCGCAACCAGGTAGCGGCCCGCCCCACTGAAGTTCATGGCGAGGATGTTGCCGCCCGTGCGGATCGACGGCCGGATGCAATCGGGGGGATCAGCGCTCAAGGGGATGATCTCAATCTCATTCTTCCGGGATCCCAGTGCGATGAACCCGCCATCCGGGGAGAAGGCCAGGTGGGCCGGGTCCCAGGAGCTCCTGCGGACGCCCGCAAGCTGGGGGCTGAGGGTGAAGGGCCGCAGTGCGGCCATGCTCAGGAGGCTCTCCTGGATTCGGGCCAGCACGGCCGGAGCGACGCCACTCAGGTCACGGGTGAACCTCTCCGCCTGCAGAGCGAGCAGCATCGCAAGCTCGTGATTACCCTGGCGCCAGCGCACGCCGGCGGCGTCGGAGAGCAGTCTGTGAACGCGTGCCTCGGTTGTGGCGACTTGCAGCTTTTCGGCACGACCTTTTTCCCAACGGGCCCAGTATCTCTCCAACTCCAGTTTTTCATTCTCCGCCTTGAGCTTGAACTGCCAGCCGATATTGACGACGATCAGCAAGGCGCTCACGCTGGCGAAGGCAGTCCACAACCGGAGGCGAAACCTGCG
>JBFYYO010000334.1:0-3322 GCA_041310025.1 Syntrophobacterales bacterium | reverse complement strand
CGGGCGCAGCTGAAGGGCAAGGAAGCGGTCATCTTCGACAGGCGGCTGTTGACCGAAGAGCCCATGACGCTCCAGGAGATCGGCGATCGATTCGGGATCAGCCGAGAACGGGTACGCCAGATCGAAAGCCGGCTCAAGAAGAAGTTGAAAGCCTATCTGGAAGAAGAGATCGAGGATATTGAGCTCCTGCAGGAGAGCATGATCGAGATTTGACGCGTCAGAACGGGAGGGGGAGGAAGGGCTTGCGCAGACCGACCCCCCTCCACTCTACCGTGGTGCCGGGGAGACCGGTGCTTCCGGTCGCCACGCATCCCTGCCCTCATACCCTTCCACACAATTGAGTGCTCGTATTCGTTGTCATCCCCGCCACGGACATGCGGGGATGACGTACGAGGAATATGAACGCCATTTTCTGTGGGGCTGTACTCAGGTCGAGTCAAAGATATCCAAGCCCCTACACTGCCCAGCGCCTTCAGGATTTCCAGCCTATTCAGGAGGCTGCGTGCCGCCCGCGGTGCCCAGTGCGGCGTCATGCCTGCGATGGTGTGCCATTCTTTACCTACTCTGCCGGCGGATTGCGTTGAAATCACCCCATCCTTCTGCTAGAAGAACAGGACTCTGTCGGAGGTCGTTTGGGTTCAGAATCCACGGGAAGACCATCTCGAACGGCCGGTCCAGATCAGGAAGACGTTCGGAATGACGCTGTGGGGAACCATCTTTGAGCACGCTCGGGGTTGGGGCGGATGATCCTGCCCCCGGTGAAATGCGGCGGGAGGGCAAGTGGTTGAGAAGCTTCGGGAGGCCATCCAAGGGGGAGACAGGCAGCCACTGCTGGACTTCATCGAGGGGAACCATCCTGCAGATGTCGCCGAACAGCTGGCTCAGCTCAGCCCGAAGGAAGTGGCTGATTTCATAGAGTTGATCGGACCCGCCGAAGCCCTTTTCACTTTCGAATTCGTCCCCTTCGAGCTTCAGAAAGAGACCCTCAAACAGCTCCCTCGATCCGTTCTGCAGCAGCTGATCAGCCTCATGAGCCCGGATGACCGGGCGGACCTCGTGGAGGAGCTGGACGAGGAATCCCGGGAACGTCTCCTGGCCCTTCTCCTGAAGGCCGAGCGCCAAAACATCCTCAAGCTCATCACCTACCCGGAAGACAGTGCCGGCGCCTACATGACGACGGACTACGCCTTCCTCCACCCCGACGTTCCCATCAGGGAGGCCCTCAGCCAGCTGCGGCTCCAGGCCCCCCGGAAAGAGACGATCTACTACGTTTACGTGGTGGACCTCTCCCGCCGTCTCACGGGGATCGTGTCGCTGGAAGACCTCATCATGGGGAAGCCGGATCAGCTCGTCGCCGAGATCATGCACACCAACGTGATTTCGGTCCGGGTGGACGAGGACATCGAGCAGGTCACCAAGGAGATGACCCACTACGACTTCCTGGCCATGCCGGTGGTGGACCAGGACCTGCGCCTGGTGGGAATCATCACCTACGATGACATCTTCGACGTCATGAACGAAGAGGCGACGGAGGACATGTATCTCCTCGCCAACCTGGACACCGACGAGAAGATCACGTCCACGCTTCCCCACTCGGTCAAGCTGCGCGTCCCCTGGCTCCTGGTGAACCTGTGCACGGCGCTCCTGGCTTCCTACACGGTGAGCCGCTTTGCAGACACGATCTCACAGTTCGTGGTGCTGGCGTCGCTCATGCCCATCGTGGCCGGCCTCGGGGGCAATGCGGGGACTCAGTCGCTGACGGTCGTGGTGCGGGCGCTGGCCCTGGGGGAGATCAAGTTCAAGGGGAACTCCAAAGTGCTTCTGAAGCAGGTTGGCGTAGGCCTCTTCAGCGGCCTGATCTGCGGACTGATCATGGGTGGCATCGCCTATTTCTGGTACGGCAACATCTGGCTCTCGCTCATCCTCTGGATGGCCATGACGGCCAATCTCATCCTGGCCGGATTGTTCGGGGCCATGGTTCCCATCACCTTGCGGAGGCTGAACCTGGACCCGGCCCTGGGATCCAGCGTCTTTGTGACCATGGCCACGGATGTGGGCGGGTTCCTGGCTTTCCTGGGGCTCTCCACGCTGCTTCTCAACCGAATCCTCGGGGCCATGTAGAATCTCCGGCTTGCCTGTGATTTGACGTTGTGCTAACAAGGTCTTCGCGTCAGCACATCCATAAAAGGTGATGGGGTCCACCGGAACCACCTGCACGCAGGTTGATGACTCCTACTTCAGGCAGCGAGCCAAAGGGTAGGAGTGACCGGGGCCGACCCTCCAAAGAAAGCTCCTGCCGCAGGAACAACGGAGCTTTTCCATGGAATGGATCGCACATGCTTCGGCCCGCCTGGGTCGCATCCCGCCTGAACACCCCTCTCTTATGGCTCCGCCCGGGATTGTCCTCTCCCGTGTTCCATCTTCACCAGATGAAAACCGCTACAGAGCTCCGACGATGGCGTTACGGCTTTCGCCCGGAATTCGAGCTCGCTCTGGAAGAGCGTGCTGCACCCGGCAAGGCTTGCGGACGTACGCGATGCAGTTTTCTCATGTCGAGAATCATCCAGCAGGGAGGAGAGGAACATGACGGAAACCTGGCTCCTGGCGACGCTCTGGTTGGGGTTGGCTCTGCTGGCGACGCTCCTGTCCATCTGGCTCCGAATTGCCACGGCCCTCTCGGAGATCGTCGTGGGGACCGTCGCCCAGCTGGTCATCGGGGCGCTGGTGGGCGGGGCTTTTCTGGGGGCCCATGAGTCCTGGATCAAGTTTCTTTCGGGGACCGGAGCGATCATCCTGACCTTTCTTGCGGGCGCCGAGCTCGATCCAGTCGTCTTCAGGGAAAAATGGAAAGAGGCCGTGACGGTGGGCCTTGCCAGTTTCTTTGCCCCTTTCCTGGGGTGTACTGCCGTGGCCTACTACGTGCTGCACTGGAACCCCCAGGCCAGCTGGCTCGCAGGAGTAGCCCTGTCCACGACCTCCGTCGCCGTCGTGTACGCCGTGATGCTGGAATTCGGGCTCAACACCAGCATTTATGGGAAAACGCTCCTGGCCGCCTGTTTCATCACGGACCTGGGTACGGTGCTCGCCCTGGGTTTGATCTTCGCGCCTTTCACCCTGAAGACGGGGATCTTCGTGGGAGTGGGGGTGGTCGTCTTCGCGGTGCTGCCCTACCTGACTCCGCGTTTCTTCAAACGCTACGGCGGACGCCCGTCGGAGCTGGAAGCGAAGTACCTGCTGCTCTGCCTGTTCGGCATGGGCTTCCTGGCCGCGTGGGCCGACAGCGAGGCGGTTCTTCCCGCTTACCTCATCGGGATGGTGCTGG
>JBFYYO010000333.1:0-3317 GCA_041310025.1 Syntrophobacterales bacterium | reverse complement strand
GCCTCTTCCTCTTCCCTCGCCCTGCGGTCGCGACAGTCAGCGAGGAACCGCCGCTCGGTTGGGGAGAGGGACCTCCCGTTTCGCTCAACCCACTCCTCAACCTGTTTCAGCAATGCCCCTGCCAGGAGGTCTGCCTCGGCTGCCACCGGCTGGTCGGTGTCCAGGTGGTCCTGCCAGCGCTTGACCTGAACCGCAAGAAGCCGAAGCTCCGGTTGTCCCTCGTACCAGGCCGCATTGTCCGATCTGATGGCTTCGATCAGTCTGTCGTGCGCCAGCTCATACCAGAGGGTCCCGCGCCTCAGCTCCGAGCGCAGGAGGTAGCGCTCCTTGAAGGCGTCCACGATTGCATTGGGAACGCCACCGGTGGTCTCTCCCCCCTCCTGAAGCTGACTTCGCAATCCGCCAGCCGAGATCAGCTTGTTGCCGAACCAGTCCCGGATCATCCTCTCGTCGCATCGGGCCTCGATGGCGGCCGGCATCCGGATGACATCCAGGACAGCTTCCCGGTAATACGCCCCAAGCGCCTCACCCACCGTAACCGCCGTGTCGAGGAGGTCCGGTGCCACCTCCGCCGTGCCCGCAGGCAGCCTCTGCCACAGCCGATCGCAGACTACCTGAAGGTGCAGTGGCTCGATGTAGGCCGTGTGGTACTCCGTTCCCGCTTCACGAACCGCCGTGAGCTCGGAGATGAGCAGGTCCAGGGTCTTGGAATGGTAGGTCACACCGAGAGGCCGTGCCGGTCCGGCAATGGCCTCCCGTGCGTTTTCGGGGCTCAGGAGCTCCAGCCGGTAACGGGCGGCCAGTCGGGCGGGGATGAGGTCCAGGAAGGGATCGAGGCCGGCGATGTGCTCCTCGCGCATGGCGATGAGCGCCCAGCGGTTCCGATCCTGGAGCGCCCGGCCGAGCTGGACGAAGAGCTCTTTTCTGGCCTGCAGATCCCGCGGGTCAAGGGTGAAGATCTCCTCGAACTGGTCCAGCACCAGGATCTTGGGCCTGGGGTCGCTGCGTATCCATGACCTCTGGGTCAGGTACCCCGAGAGGTCGATCCCTGCGCCCCCCTCGAGGGGAGGCGTCGTGTCCGGACGGCCCTCCTCCCAGTACGCAATGAGACTTGCCGTATAGCGATTGATGGAACCGGCAACCCCCTCCGTCTGGATGGTCGGTCCGGCTGTCTGAGGCGCGATGTTCCCTGCCGCAGGCTGCGCCCCCGACGATGCCTCGACCTGACCACCCTGGGGAGCGGAAACTCGGGCCGGGCCCAGCACCTGGAAGTCCTCGTTTTCAAGACTGGGTATCACTTTGGCGGCCAGCAGGGACGTCTTGCCGGCCCCCGAAGGTGAGTAGAGCAGGACAATACGCTCGGCCAGAACGAGTCTCACCAGGTCCCTTGTCTCCTGCTCCCGTCCGAAGAGCTCCTCGCCGCGCCGGTAGGCTCGGGTTCCCACATATGGGCTGGGTTTGTCCATGGTCATCACCCCCCGGTGCTTTCCCAATGTCTTTTGAGCTCCAGCAGGAAGTCCTGCGCCGACCCCCAGAAGACGTTGATGTCCGCATCAGTGAACTCGGAGAAGTAGTTCTCCAGGTAGCTCCGCGCCCGCTCCGGATCCATCACCTGGTCGTCGTCGGGATCGACCTGCACGGCGACGTGCATGTGCCTCCTCAGCCGTTTGGCCCCTTCCTGGGCGAGCAGGGTTCGAAACAGGACCCGGAAGTCCCAGTGGTGCATCTTGAAGCCGAGGAAGAGAAGGCTTGAATCGGAAAGCGCCGCCCGAACCAGCTTGGGGACGGTTTCCCTCTCTTTCCAGAAGTGGATCAGGAACCGGAAGTAGTCGTCTTCGGTGATCACGCTGTTGCCGAGATCACCGAGGGTTCCGAAGAGATGGTAGACCAGGGGCCGCTCCGGCGACGGCTCGACCTCGATGGCGGCTCCCGGTGGGCTGGCGAGGCCCAGCACCACCTCCTGGGGCTCCTTCTCGGGAATCCGCTTCAAAGCGTCGCTCAGGAAAGAGTTGAGACTCGCCGTGACATAAAGGCGGAAGGGGAGTGCCGCGAGAATATTGTGAGGCTCGCCCGGGTCCTTTTCCAGAACTATGTTTGCCACCTTGGAAAGCAGCAGGTCCAGGGGAAGCTTTTGCTGCGCCTGGGGGATGAGGTGGCCGTACCGCTGCAGGGTGAATTCACGCAGCCTGGCCTCATACTGTACGTAGAAGAAATCCTCGCCATACACGCTGGCCACATACTGGGCGACCTGGGGGAGGCTTTCCCGTTCATGGACCGACATGGGGTATCGATATTCCTCGGCCCAGGACTGCGCGATGTCCGACCGGTGCCTGGCGATGGTGATGTTGAGCCCGGGACCTAAGATCGGTGTGCAAACGCCGGACCGGATCTTGGCCAGAAGCGTCTTCCAGGTGGGCTCGGTTCGGGTCTCTTCGGTGAAGCGGGGAATATACCAGATGCGCGCCGTCCGCAGGGAGGCGATCAAAACGGGTACCCACTGCCGGCCCGAATGCTGGATCGTCGAGCGAGCCGAACGAATGGCAAAGTCCATGCGTCCATTCAGGTCCAGTGCCTTGAAAAAAGCGGCCAGGAAATCCTGCCAGATGGAGGGCTCAAGGTGATCCTGGGCAGTGAGGACGCCGATCACGTCGCCCTGGGTCAATTCATAGGCTTCACGCAGGATGGGCAGCCAGCCAGGCTGCGCGGCAGCCGTGTCGGGAAGCTCACTCCGCAGGACGGGTGAGAGGACGACCATCCTCGGGGGAGAATCCAGCCCCTTCAACGCATCGGCCATCGGCTGGCCGGCGAGCCTGATGGGCCATTGCTCGAAGCCGGTACGCTCACTGTCATCGACCACAGGTTTTTCACGGACATCCATGCAGCAGTACAGGATGTCGGGCTCCCTCGCTCTGAGGGTGGCCCTGAGGGCTTCGGGATTGAGATACCCTTTGACCTCGAGGACTTCTGCACCCGCCTCCTTCAGGATCTCCGCGGCGCGCCCCAGATCCACCTGTGCCGGATCGGGAGCCCCTGCCGGCGGGATGGACGAGTCGAACCAGTCCGTCAAGCCGGCAACGAGCAGAGCCGTGAGGCGTCCTTTGGGCCGGTGCTGGATATTGCGTCGCCTCTGGTTTTCGGCTCCCGCGTATCGGACAAGACAGGTGGTTTCGAAGGAAAGCTCGTTCTCCTCCCGGCCGCCGTGAGTCAGAACCTCCCATCGCAGCCAGTGCAGCTCGCGGGCGCAGGGCCCGATGGCCACACGGAGGCGCAAGGGCACGCCCAGCTCCTGAGCGCACTTGCGGGCAGCGGCAACGATC
>JBFYYO010000332.1:0-3420 GCA_041310025.1 Syntrophobacterales bacterium | reverse complement strand
CAGCGCGACACAAGAAAGTGTCCGAAAGCCCCGTTCGTCATCCCCGCGAACGCGGGGATCCAGCGTTCCAGAAAAAAGCTCTGGATTCCCGCGTTCGCGCGAATGACGTGCATGCACAATGAACACCTTAATGTGTGTGCCTGTACTGAGAGGCCAGCGCAGGGCTCCCGCGGGAATTCTCTCCGAACGCACGTCCGCTCGCTCCCGTCTCAATCCTCAACCAGGGCTGCGATGATCTTTTTCTGGTCGGATTCCGCCAGATAGGGATGCATGGGGAGGCTGAAGATGCGTTGGGCGCAGAGCTCGCTCACGGGAAAGGCGCCCGGGGCATACCCGAGATCCTTGAAGGCGGTCTGCAGGTGAAGCGGCCTGGGATAGTAGATGGCCGCAGGGATGGTGGCGCTCTTGAGGCGGCGCAGGAGCTCCGCCCGGTGGCTTTCATCCCGGGCCAGAACGGAGTACTGGGCCCACGCCGAAATGACGCCGTCGGGAATACGCGGCGGTTCAACAGCTGCGCCAAGCCTCTGGATCAATGCCGCGTAGCGTCCCGCCACCTCCCGCCGCAGTTCGATCTCTTCAGGAAAAACCTCGAACTTGGCCAGCAGAATGGCCGCCTGCATCGTGTCGAGCCGTCCGTTGATCCCGATGCGCACGTTGTCGTACTTGTCGTGACCCTGCCCGTGGATGCGGAGGGATTGCATGCAGAGGTCCAGTTCGGTGTCGTCGGTGAAGCACATACCGCCGTCCCCGTAGGCGCCCAGCGGTTTGGCCGGGAAGAAGGACGTGCAGCCGACGGACGCCATGGAGCAGGTTTTCTGTCCGTAGCGTTCGGCGCCAAAGGACTGGGCCCCGTCCTGGATGACGAACAACCCGTGCTGGTCCGCAACAGCCTGGATGGCGTCATATTCCGCCGGCACCCCGAAAAGGTCCACTGCGATGATGCCTCGCTGGCGCAGCGTTGATTCGAGGGCAGGAGCCGGTAGGGGCGAGATGGAACCATCCCTCGAGCGCAGTGCCGTTACGGCGCGATCCAGGCGGGTCGGGTCCAGGTTGAAGGTCCCGGGCTCGATGTCCACAAAGACCGGGACGGCGCCGAGGAGTGCGATCACCTCTGCCGTGGCCATGAAGGTGAACGGGGTGGTGAAGATGGCATCCCCCGGCCCCACACCCCGAGCCATCAAGGCCAGGAGGAGGGCGTCGGTGCCCGAAGCGCAGGAGAGTGCATGCCGAACGCCGACATAGTCCGCCAGACGCTCCTCCAGCTCCCGAACCTCCGGTCCCATCACATACTGGCCGTGATCCAGAACACTCCTGATTCGATCCTCAATATCGCTCCGGATTCTCCGCTGCTGCGCCGCAAGATCGATGAACTGCATGGTGCCGGTCCTTTCCCTTGAATCTGACTCCACTGCATGCAGGACAGGCCAACCGGAATGGTCACATCCGATACACCGGCCCCACCGGATCCCTTCTCCCATCATAGTTGAAAAACCAAAGGGTGCAACGTCGATTTCCAGGGCCCGTCCTCGTTCCCGTGAATCAGGCACCTTGGGGATTGAACGAGCACCGCGTTTGTATTACGCTTGAGCGAGCTGCAGCTTAGCCTTTGTGAGGTCAGGCGGCAGCGGTGAACATGGGAGCTCGCGGGAGAGTGGACACAACAGACGGCTCAAGATCGGAGAGATGAGAGATGTGTGAGGCCAATGCTTACCTGTTGAAAGGCGGCGAGGAGGTGTTGTTCCTGGAATCGGTGGATGTGCTGGAGAACTCGGGCGAAGAGATCCGGGTGACGAGCATCTTCGGCGAGCAGAAAACCGTGAAGGGGGACATTCGACGCATGTCGCTGGTGGATCACAAGATCATCATCGAGGAGCGGGTGTGAGGAAAGCCTTCGGCTTCTCACGGCGGCAAAGGCTTTCCTGGGTTTCCCTGGCGTTCTTCGCGCCTTTGCGGTGAAAGGTCTTCACATGAAGCCCAGAGTGGTTTAAGCCTCTCATTGGCTCACGGCAGGACTTCGGATTCCTGCGAGCAGCTCTCACGGGGCGCCGATCGATCCGAGTAAGGGCATCGTCGTGAGGGCATCATCACGAGGTCCTGGTCAGGTGACAAGACCACCCGGATTCTGCGTTGAGCCTTCCTCACTTTCCCCAGAGGCCTTTGGTCAGGGCGATCTTTCGGAGCTCGGCGAGGGATTCATCGATTCGAGACTCGGGCACGGAAGGATTGAAGACGAGGAGCGTTGGGTCCGTGCCGGATGGCTCGATGGAGGGCGACAACAGCTTCTGGATCATGTCCGGAAGCGAGGTCAGCTGCCGATAGCTGTCGTCGATGATCCGAAACCTGTCCGGATGGAATTCGGGCGGGTACCTCCGGACCAGGCGCTGGTAGGCCTTCTCAATGGCCTCGGAATCGGCATCGGGGGGAAGATTCAAATTCTGCAGCGCTTCTTCTCGGGTCATAACTTTCTCTTTCGCGGCCTGGCTGTTTTCTTTTCGGATTTGGCCAAATCCAGCAAGGTCTTCTTCACTCTGTCCAGAAGGGGGCGCACGCTATCCTCACCGGCTCTGAGACGCTCGTGGAGCTGGTTGTTCATATGGACCAGCAGGTTGTTATGGTCCCGGAGTATTCCAGGATACTTGAGCAGCCCATCCAGGAGGGCTTCAAGCTCGACCATGGGGAGCGTCGAGACCTCATCCAGATGCTCTTTCATGAACAGCAGGACCGCCTGGACCTTCTCGGAAATGATGGTGTTGAGCTCTCTGAGCTGCAGCATGGATCGGGTGTGCGAATAGATCTTCTCGTATTTCTTGAGATCCTTCAGCGCCAACCCCCAGACCTCCTCCGGGCGCATGGCCCGCATGGCATTGAGCCAACAAAGGTTCCCATCAAGGTCCAGTCGATCCTTCGCGTAACAGCGGAGGAAATGGTGCACAGGATTCAACACCTTGAATTCGGAGAAATCATCCAATTCCCGACGAAGGATTCCGGGATCCTCGGGTTTTGGGGATTCGAGCCCCGCAATAGACAAAAGAGAGAACGTGAGCAGTGGCTTGATCATGGACTCGAGGATGTCCTGCTCGACCATGCTCCACAGCTGAACCGCAAAAGGGCTCAGAAGCGTCTCATCGCCTCGATAACGGAGGAAAAATGGTCTCAGAGCGCGGGCCTTGGGATAGAAGAACTCGCTCCACTGCCTGGCGAGCCATTGCATGTCCTCGATGGTGGGTGGGGGTGATCGATCGAGATGTTTCTCGGCCTCCCTGCGCAGCTCGGTCTTGCGGAAGGGCGTTCTGACCAGCAGGATCAGAAGCCCCATGCGAGTCCCCGCGCACCCGCTCTCCAGGACACGTTCCAGTAACGGCACGAAGTCCTCGAAATGCCGCACGTGATAGAGAATATAGTCCAGATCCTTCAACAGCA
>JBFYYO010000331.1:0-3443 GCA_041310025.1 Syntrophobacterales bacterium | reverse complement strand
TACTGGTCGGGGTCGGACACAATCCCGTGCTTCACGGGGTTCAACCGGATGTATTCCAGATGATTCCGAAAATCAATTGCATGCAGGCGAGCGGCCTGAACATGGCCGGGACGCAACCCGGCCCTACCGTGGGTGGTGAGAGATGGGGGAGCTCAACATCGCCGGGTTTCAAATCAACGCTGCCGGTCTTGTTTTCGGTTCGAAGGTTGGGGACCATGAAATGGTTCGGGTGAAGGTCGACTGGGGGGTTCACTTCACTTTGCAGGCGCCGTGGATGGCGCTGCAGGTTTCGGTGAAGAGGCGGGAGAGCCAGTCGTCGCGCCTCGTGGGCGGGGCTCCGGCTTCGAGCTCGGCGGCCCGGAGAACAAACTTCCGGGTCGTGGCCACGAAGGTGGCGTGGCTCCAGGTGAGGGGAGAGACGGAAAGGGGCTGCCCGGTGTGCGGGTGGATCTGTTCGGCCATGACCCCGGAGGGGAGGGTGTGGTCGCAGGCCCAACGCAGAAGGGTCTCCACCTCGCTCAGCTCGTCCCGGGTGCGGGCCTTGCTGATGAGGTAGTCCGCCCACCAGAGGGTCGAGATGAACCACGGGTTACCCGTCACGTCGTGGCCGACCCGATGGTAGTCGTCGCTCTCGTAGCGGGCCATGCCCCCGGTTTTGTGCCCCACCCAAAGCTTCTCGTGCAGGGCCGCCATGGTGAGCGCGACTCGGGGGTCGTCAGACCTGTAAACCCCGAAATTGAAGAGGCCCCACAGGCTGGAATCGCACGTGCCGTCCACCTCCAGGCTTCCATCCCTTCTGCGCGAGACCATGCGGCAGAAGCGACCCAGATCCTCACGCCACAAGTGTTTGGAGGCGCCGTCCCGGATTCGCGAAGCCGCCTTGCGGTAGACGCGGGCCCGGTCGTCCTCACCGAACACATCGCAGAAGAGCGAGGCCGCCGTGAGCCCCCCGAAAACCGCCGCCACGGTGAAGCTCAGGATCCCCCTCCGCTCCTCCCACAAATCATATGACGGCCCGGGAAGCCCCGTCGCCTCATCCCGGTAGGACACCATGAAGTCGGCCGCCCGCTTGACCAGATTACGGTACAGGGGCTTGATGAAATCGATGTCCCGATAGAGGACGAAATGCTGCCAGAGTGACCACAGGACAAGAGCCGTCTCGTCCTCCTGGATGGGGAGCTGCTTCTCCTCACCGTCGACCCATGGGTGCCAGGACGAGGCCAGACTGCCGTCGGGATTGTACTTGTGGAGAAAATAGCCCTCCTCCCCCATCACCGAGGCCGCAAACTCATAGAACTTCTGGGCGTGAGCCCGATAGCCGGCGAGGTCCAGCGCGTTAGCCACCAGAGCACCATCACGCGGCCAGACGTACGAGTAGGTATCCCGATTGTATTGAATCACGTCGGAATCGTTCCCCGCCAGAATCCCTCCCTGCCAGTCCAGCTGCGTGCTGAGGATGAGCAGGCTGCGCCGGTACTGCTCCTGGATGGGCTCGGCCAGGTGCCCGTCGGGAATCGGCTCCTTGCGCACCCAGAGCGTCCAGAAGTCCGCTGTCCGCTTGATGAAGGCTTTGGGATGTTTGTGTCGGACCAGACCGTCCAGATGCCGGACAGCCTCCCAGGTCTCGCCCGCAGCAATCCAGTAGAAGGCCGAGCCCGACGAGTGGCCCTCCAGATCCAGGTGAAGACCGATGACTGAATCGACGGAGCCCTGGGCAATGGGATTCCCGGAAAGGTTCCCGTCCTCGGCATCTCGAAAGGTTCCTTCCCTGCCCCCCACGCCCTTGACGCCCATGGCATACTGGGACAGCGTTTCGGACTGCTCCGTCATGCCGTTCATGAGGAAGTACCGGTTTCCCTTGTAGTGCAGGACTCCCCGGGTGTCGGGGTCGAAGACGGCCGTATCCCCGATGCTGTTGCCCGATATGTTCAGATCGTGACTGAAAAAGAGCCTCACCTCGCGCCGCTCAGGGCGCAGATTCTCGACGATGATCTCCCGGACATAAACGTTCTCGTGGAAATCCACCGCTCCGTTACAGGTGATGAGGAGCCCCATTCCCCAATGGTAAAGGTCCGCACGGGACACCAGGGTGTCCTCCTCATAGAGCAGCTCCTTGCGCCAGTCGTCGCCCACCCACGAGAAGCTCCCGTCCACGAAGACACCCATGCGGCAGGCATTGCCGCTCAAGTGGTTTTCCTGCCCCACATGGGGAAAATAGAGATCGCGGATGGAATAGTCCCCGTCAAAACAGATGAGGAGTCTGCCATTTCCGAGAGGGATGTCGCGCGGCATGTCGTCAGCCTTTGTTTCGGGTTTCAGGTCTCAGGTTTTAGGTTTAAAGTCTAAGGTTCGTGGTCATACCTTCGGACGTGGGGGTGCATAGGGCAATGGTCATGGTCAGGATCACAGAAGCCGGTACTGAAGCGTGAGACGAGCCCACCTGCTCCGGGGGAATTCAACACGGAGCTGCTCGTGTGCCTCCTTCAAATGGCGGGGATCGTGGGTATACCTGTACCGGCAGCGTCCGCGCACCGCTATGGCCTCAGCCAGGGACGGACTTTGCGGATGGTCCCTGAAAAGGCCGTGGAGCAGGTCCATGGCGGGCTCGAGCTCGTTTCGCCGGTATCTCATTTTGGCCACGCCCAGCTGCATGAATGCCGCGAAATCATCCGGCGCCAGAAAGCCTTCGCTTCGGTGGACAACCTTTCGCTCTGCATCCAGGAGGACGATGCAGGGCGTCCGCACCACGCCGAATTCCTCGGCCATGGGCTCATGGTCGTGACTCACCCGGAGCGGAACCAGTTTTTCGCGCAGCCAATACGCCACTTCGTTCGAAGGATACGTGACCGCATCCATCTGCCGGCACGCGCCTCATTCGGGATTGAAGAAATCCAGAAGCACCAGCTTCCCTTCCGCCGAAGCCCTTTGCAGCGCCAGATCCAGTTCCTTCTCCCATGGAATCGGTTGATCCATCTATTTATCCTCCTATCCTCTCAAAAGGCCAACGCGGCAAGGCCGGGGCGCGACCCGGCCCTGCCGCCCCGGGATGCAGAACGTGCGGGGCGTGGGCTCATTCCCGCCATGCAAGCTTACGAGCCCTGAACCGCACGTTTGGCGCCATACCAGGCCAGTGCCTTTTTGACCACAATGGGGAAGAGGCCAAGGACGGCGAAAGAGACCAGCAGGGCGGGGGAGAGAATGCCGGCCACGGATTCGATCTTTCCCAGCTCTTTTCCCGCGTTCACATAGACCAGTGTGGCGGGAAACATGCCCAGCTGAGAAACCCAATAATACCTGAAGAGCGGCATGCGGGTGAGCCCCATGACCAGATTGATGATGAAGAACGGGAAGATGGGGATCAGCCTCAAGGTGAAGAGGTAGAAAGCGCCCTCACGCTGGATGCCGCGGTTGACCGATTCGAGCTTGTCTCCGAACTTGCTCTG
>JBFYYO010000330.1:0-3475 GCA_041310025.1 Syntrophobacterales bacterium | reverse complement strand
CTGCTGGGCGCAATCGGGCAGCTCAATCCTCTCAACGGTATTTTGACATCGCTGACGGGATTTGACGGGACACTCTACGACATCACCAATACCACAGCCCTACCCGCCTTCAATCTATCCTATTTCAACGGCACACAGGGCGTGGTGGTGGTGGAGGATCGCCAGACACCCATTGCAGCAGCCGCGGCTTTGGACGAGGGCGGCAACTTCATAGACCTGCAGTACTCGCCGCTATCCCCGGTGGGCGATTATTCCGGGCCCGCGGGTGTGGGCGCCACCGGCAGTATTGGAGTCCTTAATTCCGGCGGAGGATCAGGAGGGGGATCAGGCGGCGGCGGTTGGGCTTGCCTGATTTCGACTGCATCCTCGGAGGGATCTATCAGCATGAAGACGATTGCGTTCGCAGCTCTCGCCCTGGCTCTGGCCTTGGCTGCAACTGGCCTTGTCCAGAAGTTTAGAAGGTTTGTTGCAAAATCAGGTTTAACAGCTTTGCTTTTCTTCTTGGCGGCAACAGGGTCCTCCGGCCTGGTCGTTTCACAGGCCGGAGCGACCGTCCTGATCCAGTGCCCGGGAGACATCAACAACGATGCCATACCGGACCCGCTCCTTGCCGACGGAGTGACGCCCAACCCCGCCTATGACCCCGACGTGGTCTGCAAGCACTTAGCAGCCGGCGACGGTTTCATCAACATGGCCGATGATGGGCGCAGGATCCAGTACGTCTTCGGCTTCAGCGACGTAACGGGACACACACCGGACATGGTGATGATGGAAGGCATGCTGGCCGCCAACTTCCCGTCGCCTGTCATCAAGGTCAAGGAAGGCCAGAAACTTTACCTCACGTTGACCAACGTGGGCATGATGATGCGGCCGGACCTCTTCGACCCTCACACGGTGCACTACCATGGATTCCCCAACGCCGCGGCGGTCTTCGACGGGGTGCCGGACGCCTCCATTTCCATCAACATGGGATCGAGCTTGACCTACTTCTACTACAACGCGGAGCCGGGCACCTTCATCTACCACTGCCACGTGGAGGCCACCGAGCACATGCAGATGGGCATGCTGGGCCAGCTCTACGTGACCCCCAAGCAGGACGGTACGGTGTACCAGGACCCTGACGGCTCCGGGAGGAGTTACACCAGGTTCGCTTATAACGACGGGGACGGGTCCACGGGCTACGACGTGGATTTCCCCATCCAGATCAGCGGCTTTGACCCCGAATTCCACGACGCCTCGCTGACGGTGCAGCCGCTGCCCTTCGCCCTGATGGTGGACCGCTTCCCCATGCTCAACGGGCGGGGATACCCGGACACGGTCAATCCGAACCCTATTACTAACACCGCTGGCGACGATGGCTTCGACCAGATGAACCGGCCGTCACAGGCCACCAACGCCCTGATCACCGCCCAAAAAGGGCAGAAGGTCCTCTTGAGAATTTCAAGCCTCTCCACGACCAGCTACCACACTCTATCCGTACTGGGCATCCCAATGAAGGTAGTCGGCAAGGGCGCCCGGATCCTGCGGGGGCCGACCGGCAAGAACCTGTACTATAATACCAGCTCCGTAGACTTGGGCGGCGGAGAGACCGCCGACGTCATCCTGGACACCAAGGATGTCGCCCCCGGCACTTATTTCCTCTATGTCAAGAACCTGGATCATCTGAGCAACGACACGGAGGACTTCGGGGGCATGATGACCGAGATCATAGTCAACCCGTAAGGCCTTTAAGGTGCTGATTCGGATATTATCCAAAACCGTTACCGATAGCAGATTCATTCGAGGAGGTCCGAAATGAACAAGGCAGTCGCAAAGATGGCCGCAGCGGGGGGAGTCCTTGTGCTCTTGTTGCTGGCGAGCGTGCATCCGCTCCAGGCAGCTATTCCAGGGCTAACCGGGCCGCAGTTCAGCCTGATCGCCAGGCAAGGTTATATTACCAACCCCGACGGCGGATCGGTTTACACCTGGGGCTACGCGGAGGAAAACGGGCTGATGCAGTACCCTGGCCCAACTCTGATCGTCGACCAGAATGCCGTCGTGACGGTTACCCTTAAGAACGAGCTGCCGCAGCCGGCAGGCAATGTATCGATCGTTTTCCCCGGCCACCTAGTGACGGCTGCAGGCGGCGTGTCGGGGGCCATGACCCAGGAGGCGCCTCCGGACGGCGTCACGGCCGTGACCTACACCTTTACCGCCACTCATCCGGGCACCTACACTTATTACAGCGGCACCCGTACCGACCTTCAGGTGGAAATGGGGCTGGTGGGCGCCATCATCGTCAGGCCTGTGGGTTTCGATCACATGAATCCCAAGGCCTACAACCATGACGCCTCGATGTACCATTACGAGCACCTCTTTCTGCTGACCGAGATGGACCCGCGGATTCACCAGGCCGTCGAGAGCGGGATCTACAACGTAGATACCACGGACTACTTTCCTGTGTACTGGTTCATCAACGGCCGCAGCGCACCTGACACCATGCTGGCAGCGGGGGTCCCGTGGATGCCGCATCAACCTTACAACGCCATGGTGCATGCGCACCCCGGGGAAAAGGTTCTGCTCAGGCTGATCGGCGGCGGCCGTGATCTGCACCCCTTCCATCATCACGGCAACAACTCCCTGACCATCGCGCGCGACGGGCGGCTGCTGGAGAGCGCGCCTAATGCCGGGCCCGATCTGGCGGTATCGGACTTCACCATCACCGTCATTCCAGGAGGAACGGTGGATGCCATTTTTACCTGGACCGGTGAGAAGCTCGGTTGGGACGTTTATGGCCACCAGCCCTCCGATCCACTGGAACCGGGAGAATATGAGCCGGACCACGGCAAGCCTTTTCCCGTAGTCCTGCCCGAGCAGCAGGAGGTTACCTTCGGCGGCCAGTGGAGCGGCAGTCCGTTCCTGGGGGGCGTAGAGGCTCTGCCGCCCGGGGAGGGAGGGCTCAACCCGAACGGCGGCTATTTCTTCATGTGGCACTCCCACAACGAGAAAGAGATGACCAACTTTGACGTTTTCCCCGGCGGAATGATGACCCACATCGTCATCGAGCCGCCCGGCACACCAATCATGCATTAGGGGGCAATGATGATGAGAAAAACACTCGTTTACATGATTATTGTGACGGGAGTGCTGGTCTTGGCCGCGGCGGGCACCGCAGGAGCAGCGGTGTTTTACCTGCGGGCCGAACGTTTCACGGTGGCGATGCCCGATACCACAGTGGTTGCGATGTGGGGGTTCACCCGTGATACCGACGGAAATTTTGCAACCACGGAGGGCGCGCCGACTTCGCCTGGACCGCCCCTCGAGGTGCCGGCAGGGGAGGCGACCCTTATCATTCACCTGAAAAACAACCTTCCCGTACCCATCTCTCTGGTGATTCCGGGGCAAATCGCTGCGATGACACCGCAATTTTCCACAGATAGCCAGGGAAGGCGAAGGGTTCAGTCATTTACCCAAGAAACAGCGCCCGGTAGTCGCC
>JBFYYO010000329.1:0-3494 GCA_041310025.1 Syntrophobacterales bacterium | reverse complement strand
GAGATGCATTCATCTAAAGCTCCTTTGTGCGCAAGGATCCTCATTTTGAAGTTGCGGCTCTCAATCACAGGCTGTTGACTCCCCTTGATGTGGATCACCGGTTTGCCTTCGGCCACCAAGGAAGCCAGCGGGTAATTGAGGTGATAGGCGATCTCGGACAGGAGGGCGACGGAAGGGCTCACCTTACCGGTTTCGATCCTCTGGATGGTCAGGAAGCTCACTCCCACTTTTTCGGCAAGCTCCTTCATCGAGAGACCTGCATTCTTTCTGATCTCCCGGACCCGCTTCCCCACGTCGATTCCTCGGGTGGCTTTCATTTCGCAGGATCCTTCCCTGTGATGGGCATGAGCATGGCGTCCCTCGCCTCCCGCTCAAGCGTCTGCTCAAAGTCCTCATTCACGGCAGAATTCAGCGCCGCCTTGGCCAGCCTCGTCGACATCACCGGGTTCTTTGCGATTTTTCCGGCCAGATCCATAGCCGTCTGTTCCAAGGCATGCAAAGGGACCACCTCGTTGACCAGCCCCCATTCCTTGGCCTCCTTGGCCTCGATCATCCTGCTGGTGAGCACCAGTTCTTTGGCTCTTCCAAGGCCCACCAGAAGCGTGAGCAGCTTGGTTCCCGCATTGGTGACCGTGGTCCCAATGCTCGCCTCGGGGAACCCGAACTTTGCCCCCTCCGCGGCTATTCGGATGTCACAGTTCATGGTCCATTCGCACCCTGCTCCGACAGCATAACCCTGCACGGCTGCGATCACGGGCTTACCCATCCTCAGCATGACCCTGGTGGTTTCCTGAAGCTCCTCGATTAAGCCCAGACTTTCTTCTAGCGTTTCCCCGGTTGTGTCCTCCTTGAGGTCGTGGCCTGCGCAGAAGGCCCTCCCTTCCCCCCTCAGGACAACCGCCTTGACTTCGGAATCGTCTTCGGCCTGCCTCAGGGCAAGGAGGAATTCCCTCGTCATCTGATTGTTTGCCGCATTCAGCACCTCGGGCCTGTTGAAAGTGATAACGGCAATGCTCTCCACTTTCCTGTAAAGGACGAACTCCATCTTCCTCTTTGCCTCCCAGCTTAGACCTCTTCACCCAAATAGAGTTTCCGAATGTTCTCGTTCTCCTGCAAATTCTCCACCGTGTCTGCCAAGGCGATCTTCCCCGACTGGATGACATATCCCCGGTCGGCAATCAAGAAGGCCATCAGAGCATTTTGTTCAACAAGGAGAATCGTCGTTCTTTCCGTGCTGATATCGAGAATGATGTCGAAGATCTTCTCAACCACGATCGGGGCCAATCCCATCGACGGTTCATCGAGAAGGAGGAGCTGGGGGCGGGACATCAGGGCCCTTGCGATGGCCAGCATCTGCTGCTCGCCCCCGCTCAAGGTTCCCGCCACCTGATGTCTGCGCTCCTTCAGGATGGGAAAGAGCGTGTAAGCCCGCTCTATATCGTCTCGAATCCCCGCTCTATCGCTGCGCGTGAAAGCCCCCATGTCTAGGTTTTCGAGAACGGAGAGCCGTGTAAAGAGCTTCCTTCCCTCCCGAGATTGGCAGACTCCCTTGGCCACGATCTCGTGGGGACGCAGCGTGCTGATTTGTTCTCCCTTGAAGAAAATGGCCCCTTCTTTGGGTTTCAATAATCCGGAGATCGTGTTGATCGTGGTGGTCTTTCCAGCTCCGTTGCTTCCGATAAGAGTGACAATCTCTCCCTCATGGACGGTCAAAGAGACACCCTTGAGGGCGTGGATATTGCCATAGTAAGTGTGTATCTCATCGATCTTGAGAAGCTCTGCCATACCTCTCCTCTAGACGTTCTGGCGAGGGGGACGGGAACGCTTTCGGACACGCTCGGAAGGCCGCCCCAAATAGGCCTCGATGACTCTGGGGTCTTTCTGAATGGCCTCAGGGGGTCCCTCGGCTATCCTGATGCCGTGATCCAAAACAGTGACTCGATCCGAGATACCCATGACGACCCGCATGTCGTGCTCGATCAAAAGAATGGAAAGACCCAGTTCATCCCGGATGCGAGAGACGAAGCGTGTGAGGCTAAGAGTCTCTTGAGGATTCATGCCGGCAGTGGGCTCATCCAACAGGAGGAGTTTAGGCTCCACGGCTAAAGCCCGTGCAATCTCCAGTCGCCGCTGATCTCCGTAGGGAAGGTTCCTGGCCAGCTGGTCTTCTTGGCCCTCCAGGCCGACGAAGCGGAGAAGCTCCATCACCTTCCTTTCGGCCCCAGCTTCTTCCTGAAGCGTTTTCCGATTTCGAGTTACCGCTCCCCACACTCCGGCGTGCATTTGACAGTGATGGCCGACCAGCACATTTTCAGCGGTGGTCATGTTCGGAAAAAGGCGGATGTTCTGAAAGGTCCGAGCGATTCCGACGGCCGTGATCTCATGGCGCTTCTTGCCGATGATCCGTTTCCCGAGAAAGAGAATGGAACCTTCCTCAGGGGCGTAGACCCCGGTAATCGCATTGAACAGCGTGGTTTTTCCTGCTCCATTCGGCCCGATCAACCCGGCGATCATCCTCTGTTCGATAAGAAGGTCCACTTTCGTCAGGGCCTGGAGCCCTCCGAATTTCTTTGTCAAACTCCGGATCTCAAGCAGGGCGGTCATGGCTCGCCTCAATCCTGCTTCTTTAATTCCAACTTCCTTCGGGCGGAAGGGAGAATACCCATGGGCCGAAAGATCATCATGAGCACGAGCAAAAGGCCGAAGGCCAGCATTCGATAAATGGCCACAGCGCGGAGGACCTCCGGGATTCCAATAAGGACGATGGCTCCGAGAATCACGCCCGGAATGCTTCCAAGGCCGCCGATAATAATGAGACAAATGACGTTGACGGAAACCATCACCGAGAAGTCATCAGGAAAAATGGACCCCATCTTCGCTGCGAAGATAATCCCGCCCACTCCTGCAAAAGAGGCTCCGATGGCAAAGGCCATCAGCTTGTACTTGAGAATGTCGATCCCCATCACTGCGGCTGCGTCCTGGTCCTCCCTCATCGCGATCCAGGCACGGCCGATGCGGGAATTGTTCAGGCGGCTGGTAATAAAAACAGCGAGCAGGCATCCCGCCAGGATGAGGTAGTAGAAATGAGTCGGCGTCGTGAATTTGAAGGACCCGATGGTGGGAGGATCAATCCTCAAAAGCCCCTGCGGACCATTGGTGAGGGCGTCGAGATTGTTGATCAGGATCCTGATGATCTCTCCAAACCCCAGGGTGACGATGGCCAGATAATCCCCGCGCATGCGCAGGACCGGGATACCGAGCAGTGCACCTCCCAGAGCCGCAAGGGCTGCGCAGACGGGAATCATCGCCCAAAAGGGGACATGGATCCCGAACTTGGGGGAGGCCAAGAAGGCATAACTGTAGGCCCCGATGGCGTAAAAGGCGACGTATCCCAGGTCAAGGAGACCCGCAAACCCCACCACCACGTTCAGGCCGATCCCCAGCATGACATAGATGCCCACATAAGCCAGAACATGGGTCCAGTAGTTCCCGAT
>JBFYYO010000328.1:0-3501 GCA_041310025.1 Syntrophobacterales bacterium | reverse complement strand
CAGTTTATCCACGAAGGTGGTGAGATAATCAGGTCTTCTGTTCTGGTAATCCAGATAATAGGCATGTTCCCACACGTCCACTACCAGGAGCGGTTTCATGCCCTGAACCATGGGATTCTCGGCATTGGGGGTTTTGGTGATCTTGAGGCTGCTGCCATCCAAAACCAGCCAAGCCCAACCGCTCCCGAACTGGGTGGCTCCGGCATTCTTGAATTCCTCTACGAACTTCTCATAGCTTCCGAAGCCGGCGCTGATCTTCTGAGCTATGGCGCCCGTGGGCGCTCCCCCTCCGCCCGGCTTCATGCATTTCCAGTAAAACGAATGGTTCCAGATCTGAGCTGCGTTGTTGAAAATGCCGGCTTTTGAGGGGTCCCCCGCCACTTTCTTGATGATCGCATCAAGGTCCAACTGGGCGAGATCGGTTCCTTCAAGCAGCTTGTTGGCGTTGTCCACGTAGGCTTTGTGGTGCTTGTCGTGGTGGAATTCCAGGGTCCTGGCGCTGATGTGGGGCTCCAGAGCATTCTTCGCATAAGGCAAATCGGGTAACGTTATAGCAGCCATGGTTTCTCCTTTTAAGTGAATGGTAGATGGTTGTTGTGGGTAAAACCCCAACATGAATAAGGACAGCGGGCGCAAGGTTTCCCGCTCCCCTCGCATAAATCGTGGTCTTTGTTGGCTCCTCCGGGAATTGCCGGCCAATTGTTTAGGTGCATATAACGTTCAGCCAAGCGGAAGCCAGTCTTACAATGACTTCAAGAAGGCAACCAGGTCCTGCTTTTCCTGAACCGTCAAATCGAGTTGCTGCACAAGGTTGAAGTACTCCACCGTATCCTCAAGGGTGAAGCAGCGTCCGCCGTGCAGATAATAGGGAGGAGAGTCCTTGATGCCTCTCAAGGGAAAGGTCTTGATAGGCCCATCGTGAGCCGTCATCATTCCATTTACTAACTCCTGCTTATAGAAACCCATTTCTCGGCCCTCTTTGTCATGGAAAGGTGTTTTTCGCTGGCACCCAGATTTTCTAAGTATTTTCTATCATATATGAGAATGGGCGGTAAAAAGATCCCCCTGACAGCGTTAGCGAACCCCTGGAACGAAACCACTCTAGTCCTCGTCTTCGGGCTCGCCCCCCTGGAAGATGAACAGGACCATGGATCGCGCCTCAAGCTCATATGAGTCACCAGGTCGGAGGTGTGCGTCCCGTGCCCTTCGCGTCATGCGCGTATCCATGACAAGGTCCCAGTGGCCCTCGGAAAGATCCCACTGCCCATCAAGCAGGAAAGGCGGCAGATAGAACGGGATGGACTCAAAGTGAGCGTTCAGAATCACCAGCATCGTATCGTCGACGATGGCATTGCCCCGCTCGTCTGCCTCATCAATGGCATCTCCGGCGAGGATCATACCGATGCATTGGCCATGAGCACCATTCCAGTCTTCCCCCCGCATCTCTTTGCCGTCAGGTCGCAGCCAGTGCACGTCCCTCAGGTTCGGATCGCGCATGGTGCGTCCGCGCAAAAAACTCCTGCGCCGAAATACCGGGTGTTGCTTTCGGAGTTGGATAAGGAATCGTGTAAACTCGAGGAGCTTTTTGCCCGGCTTGTTCAGCTTCCAGTCGAGCCAGGTAAGCTCATTATCCTGGCAGTAGGTGTTGTTGTTCCCCTTCTGTGTGTGTCCGATCTCATCGCCTGCAAGCAACAACGGCACGCCCTGAGAGAAAAATATGGTTGCCAGGAAATTGCGCTGCTGCCGCTCTCGGATGGCGAGTATCGAAGGGTCGTCTGTCGGTCCCTCCACACCGCAGTTCCAGCTCATGTTGTTGTCTGAGCCGTCATGACCCCCTTCACCATTGGCCTCATTGTGCTTGTCGTTGTAGCTTACGAGATCCAACAGGCAGAAGCCGTCATGAACCGTGACGAAGTTGATGCTCGCATAGGGTCTCCGGCCGGTTCGCTCGTAGAGATCGCTGCTTCCGGTGAGGCGGTAGGCGACACTGGCTGTCTGGCCTTCGTACCCCTTCCAGAATCTACGGATGGCATCTCGATACTCCCCGTTCCACTCCGTCCATCGAACCGGGAAGTTCCCAACCTGATAGCCTCCCTCCCCAAGATCCCATGGCTCAGCGATGAGCTTCACCTGAGATATTACCGGGTCCTGATGGATTATATCGAAGAAGGCTCCGAGCTTATCCACTTCGTGAAGACCTCTTGCAAGAGTCGCCGCAAGATCGAACCGGAATCCATCTACGTGCATCTCCCGCACCCAGTATCTGAGACTATCCATGATGAGCTGGAGCACGTGAGGGTTCATCACGTTGAGCGTGTTGCCCGTACCGGTGTAATCGAAACAGAATCGCCGGTTGTCCGCCACGAGTCGGTAGTAGGAGGCATTATCGATTCCCCGAAAACTGAGAGTTGGGCCCATGTGGCTTCCTTCAGCCGTATGGTTGTAAACGACATCCAGAATGACCTCGACTCCTTCACGATGGAGGGTTTTAACCATGGTTTTGAATTCCCCCACCTGCTGACCTCGGTCCGACTGGCTCGCATAGGTGGCATGCGGAGCGAAGAAGCCGATCGTATTGTATCCCCAGTAGTTGGAGAGACCTCGCTCCACCAGGTGCCGGTCGTGTATGAACTGGTGAACCGGCATGAGCTCAACCGCAGTAATCCCGAGCGAGAGAAGGTGATCGAGCATTGCAGGACATACCATTCCGGCATAGGTTCCCCGCAATTTCTCAGGCACATTCGGATGGAGCCGGGTAAGTCCTTTAACATGCGCCTCGTAGATGATCGTTCTGTCCCAGGGAGTCCGGGGAGGTGCGTCATCTCCCCAGCTGAAGGCTGAGTCCATTACAATGCACTTTGGCGAGTAAGGGGCGCTGTCGCGATCGTCTTTCGAAAGGTCCTCATCCGGGTGGCCGATGACATAGCCGAAAAGGGCATCATCCCATTGGATCACACCGTCGAACGCCTTGGCATAAGGATCACGCAGCAGCTTCGCAGGATTGAAGCGGTGTCCTTCGTGCGGAGCATACGGCCCATGCACCCTGTAGCCGTAGAATTGCCCGGGGCGCACCTCCGGTAGATAAATGTGCCAGACTAGATCGGTTTGCTCGGTCATCTGAATACGGGTTTCCTGCTCACCTCCGGGCCCGTCAAAAAGACACAGCTCTACCCCGGTGGCGTTTTCAGAAAAGAGCGCAAAATTGACTCCTGAGCCATCCCACGTGGCGCCGAGAGGGTAGGGTTGTCCCGGCCATGTCTTCATGTATTCTCCTTCCGAGCTATACTTAATGAAGGTCAAGACGTTGTGCTCGTACCTCGATACCTCTCAACGAACCGCACCTTGGAGTCAATGGCACGTGTCTGCTTTTCTAATACAGCCTTTCCCTCAATCCCCGGCAGTCGAAGCCCCAAACTCATCTTGCTTGGATATGGTGAACACGAAGTTGGACCCGTCCGGCAGGGCCTCGTAACATATCTCACCGCCGTGCTCGCGGATGAT
>JBFYYO010000327.1:0-3525 GCA_041310025.1 Syntrophobacterales bacterium | reverse complement strand
AGCGGCAGCGATCGATTCATCGTGTTTTAATAAGTTCATAAGCTGGAAATACGAAGAGGAGACAGACCACTTTTCTGATAGCACGGTTATCGCGCTGCCTTTTGGATAGAACCCCATCATTAAAAATCCTCCAGCGATCCGTGGCGCTTACCTATGACCTCCAGGGTGTCGTTCACGACCATGAATGCGTTGGGGTCGATGTCAAACACCATTTCCTTCATCTTTGAGAGCTCCGTCAGGGTAATGATGCTGAAGATGACCTTCTTGCTGCTCCCGGTATAGGCTCCCGTGCCTTCGAGGAGAGTGGCCCCGCGATGCAGCCGGTTTAAGATCTGCGCGGCAATGGCATCGGCGCAGTCGGTTACGACCAAGATTGCCTTTCGCTGGTTGAAGCCGGTAAGGATCGAGTCTATGACCTTCCCGCTGACATACATGAAGATCAGGCTGTACAGCGCCCGCTCCAGGCTGAAGAAATAGGCTGAGGCTGCAAGCACCAAAGCATTGAAGAGAAAGCTCATTGCCCCCATCCGCAGTCCGAACTTCTTTTTCAAGTAGACCAGCAGGATTTCCGTCCCGCCGCCCGAGCCCTGTGAGCGCAGAGTGATTCCGATTCCAGCTCCGCAGATTATCCCGCCCAGAATGGCTGCAAGTATGGGATTCTCGATGGGTGGGGACTTGGGGAAGATTAGCCCGGTCGCAGTGGAGAACATGACCATGCCGAATACAGTGTAGAGCATGAATCTCCGGCTTACGCGGAACCAGCCGAGACACATCAGAGGGATGTTCAAGACGAGGTAGGCGAGACCTATGTTGATCCAGGGGAAGAGATAATGCCCGATCAGGGAGATCCCCATGACCCCTCCGCTCAAGAATCCCTGAGGGACGATCACTCCGTTGATGCCAGCGGCGTAGACGATGCTGCCGGCACTTATCAGCAGCAGGTTCACGAGCACGCGCCTCCAGACAATCGGCGCGCCCGGCGAGCAGACTCCAATGCCAGACTCTGAATATGACTGCATATGTGATGAGATCCTCCTGATCTGAGCTCTTTCCACCGTCGGTTTCAGACGCGGTGGGCCGGCCAGCGGGTGAGCCGGTTGAACCTTCGTATCGAGACTATTCCACTCCCATCCTTGGCTGGGTTGGGCCATTTTGCTGTGCCCGCCTGATGAGCAAGTACCGGGCCAACATTGAAATAGATTTCAGATTGAGGGATTGACAAAAGGAGCCGACCGCCTTCGAGCTGAATCGGGCTCCGATGGAGACTAAGAAGGGCGAGGAGCTTGGCGAGCTGTATTCAATTCCAGGTGGAATGACGCTGTCAGGCATGAGCGATTTCGCCCTATGGGGTGAAATTCATTGCCCCATGGCCCAATTGCGTGCTATGGTCCAAGAAAATGATGGGTCACGCTTTCGGAGAATGGCGGAGGGGAAGAGGAAAGAAGACGATGAGCGTCGATGAGAACCTTTTTTTTCGCGAGGCAACGCTGCGTCTTTGCAGCAGCCTTGATATCGAAGCGGCTCTGGAGCGCTGCTGCGAATACATCAGGCTTTTCATTCCCGTGAAGCAGATGAGCCTGCACATACTGGATTTTGAGCAGAATGTTTTACGACTCGTGGCATTGGTCGGCGCCGTCTTGCCGGAAGGCTGCGAGCACATTCTGCACTTGCCCGAGAAAGGGCGTCGTGAAGCAGCAGCCTTTTGGAAAACCGGAGAAGTCATCCGGATCGTGAACCAGCCTGATCCAATCAAGGTGAACCCGGAGATACTCCAAAGGCTTGGACTCAAGGAGAACATTTCATACATGAGCATGGTCCTGGAGCTCGAAGGGAGCCGGATCGGGAACCTTGGATTGGTGGCGGAGGGTGTGAATCAATATACCGATGAGCATGCCCGACTGCTTCGACTGATCCGTGAGCCGATGGCCATTGCCATGTCCAATGCTATGGAGCACCAGGAGGTCATCCGGTTCAAGCAGATGCTGGCTGACGACAACAGGTACCTGCTAGACGAGCTGCGCTCGGTTTCCGGAAATGAAATCGTTGGTGCGGACTTCGGCCTGAGCATGGTCATGCGAATGGTCGAGCAGGTGGCCCCCCTCGACAGTCCCGTGCTCTTGCTGGGAGAGACGGGTACAGGGAAGGAGCTCATCGCCAATGCGATCCACACCTCCTCCCCGCGCAAAGACGGGCCGTTTATTAAGGTGAACTGCGGCGCCATCCCTGAGACGCTTCTGGATAGCGAGCTGTTCGGCCATGAGAAGGGTGCTTTCACCGGTGCCATCAGCCAGAAGAGGGGGCGCTTCGAGCGGGCTGACAAGGGTACCATCTTTCTTGACGAAACAGGAGAGCTCCCACCCCAGGCCCAGGTAAGGCTTCTGCATGTTCTGCAAAGAAAAGAGATCGAGCGTGTCGGTGGGACCCGCTCCATACCCGTGGACATCCGTGTCATATCGGCTACCCACAGGAACTTGCAGGAGATGGTTGGATCCGGGCAATTCCGGGAAGACCTCTGGTTTCGCCTCAATGTCTTTCCCATCATGATCCCACCTCTAAGGCAGAGAAAGGGCGATATCCCATCCCTGGTGCACCATTTCATTCATCGCAAATCCATGGAGCTCAAGCTCAAGGAAAGACCGAAGCTCGCCTCCGATGCCATCGACAGGCTCACCGCCTACGACTGGCCGGGCAACGTCCGGGAGCTCGAAAACACCATCGAGCGGGCTCTCATACAACACCGTGCCGGTGGACCGCTCTCATTCGAAGCGCTTCTTCCTCTGGCGGTTTCCAGACATAACAGAATTGTTCAAGGCCCAGGCCGAGATGAGTCCCTCGACCCGTTGAAGGATGTGACTGTCCGTCATATCAGGAATGCCTTGGAAAAAGCCAAGGGCAAGATCAGCGGACCGGGTGGAGCAGCGCAATTTTTGGACATCAACCCCAGTACTCTCCGAAAGCGCATGAAGAAATTGGGAATTCCCCATGGAAGGCAAAGCTGGCGTCCAGGTTCATGAGAGTATGACAAAAGGTGTGATTGCTTGTCTCTACAGCGAAGTCACACTATAGCGAGGTTGTTGTGAAAGGACTGGAGATCGGCGCAGCGAGCGATCTCTCCGGATTTCCCTCATCCGTTTTCCCACCAGGTATCCAGGGCACATTGACTTGAGCACTGCCCCGGGATTCTCAGCATCTTATACGATGTGATCCGCAATGAAAGTCCAGACATTCCTGTGCAGGCCAGCTGAGTCTCTGTATCCGTAAAGATGGACTTTAAGCACGCCGTGTCTCCTCATCCCAACCGATCCATCGATCCCGGTCCTGAAGCTCGAGGGCCGCAGCTCCGAACCCCGCTGCCCCAAACCAACCATGCTCCGAATGGATCAAACAACGAAGCTGCCGTCCTACAAGCGGTCCGGCACCCCGCGGATGCCCACGGATCATCAGCTCGTTCCAAATCCGCATGGACTCCTCTGTCACCACAAGGAGAAGGCGCAATCCGCGTACATCACCAACTTCAGCGGGAAC
>JBFYYO010000326.1:0-3542 GCA_041310025.1 Syntrophobacterales bacterium | reverse complement strand
CTGGTGGACCACCTGGAAAGCGAATTCCGTGTGGAAACATGGGCCGACAGCAACATCGAAGCCATCATCCATTGCAGGCGGGACGCTGGCGTCGTGTGACGGAAGATGCGCGGCGGCAGAAGCTCCAGCCGGTTTGGGGCCGAGCTGGATAAGGCAAAGTCCCTGTGTGAAGCGGTGCCCGTTCATCGAGCAGCCGATATCCAGCATCCTGGATCTCATGAAAACATGGAATCATCGCCATCGATGGCGGGAAGGTGGATCTCGAAGGCGGTGCCGGCGCCCGGTTGGCTCTGGCAGGTGATCTCTCCGTGGTGATTCTTGATGATGCCGTAGACCATGGCCAGGCCAAGGCCCGTGCCCTTTCCCACTTCCTTGGTGGTGAAGAAGGGATCGAAGATGTGCTCCAGGGTGGCCCGGTCCATCCCGTGCCCCGTGTCCGAAACCCTGATGAGCACATACTTCCCGGGTGTCAATTCAGGCTGGCCGCTTCGAGAGCCTTCATCCACCACGACATTGCTCGCTTCGATTTCGAGAGTGCCCCCATTGGGCATGGCATCCCTCGCATTCACCGCGAGGTTCATGAGGACCTGTTCGAGCTGGGAGCCATCGGCATGGACACGCCAGATATCCGCGGCAGCATGGAGCTCAATGGCGATCCTTTTGGGGATGGTCCGCTCCAGGAGCATCCTCACACTGTCCAGGATCAGATGCAGATCGACGGACTGCAGCCTGGACTCCAACTTACGACTGAAGGTCAGGAGCTGGCGGGTGAGCTCGCCTCCACGCCGGGCGGCACGGCCGATTGCCTCGATCTCCCGAATTCCCTCCTGACCCTCTCCCTTCTTACGGAGCAGAAGCTCGGCGTAGCCCTGAACGGCCTGAAGGAGGTTGTTGAAATCATGGGCGATGCCTCCGGCCAGGGTACCAATGGCTTCCATTTTGTGGGCCTGCCGGAGCTGTGACTCCAGCTTTTTGGTCTCCGTCATGTCGATCACGATGCCAATGAGTCCCACGGGCGCCCCATCCCGATACTTGGGACAGGTGTTCAGAATGGCGGGAAAAGTGCTCCCGTCGCGCCTCAACATGTTGTATTCCGTGAGCCCCAGCTTCTCACCGTCCAGGACCCTCGCCATGTTCTCCATGGCCCGCGGACGATCTTCGGGAAAGAAGAGCTCGAAGCCGCTCATCCCCGCCTCGAATTCCACGCGGGAGAGATGGAAATGCTCGAAGGCCTTTTGATTCACGAAGGTGAGGTTTCCCTTTGCATCCATTTCGAATATCGTTTCGGGCAGGAGCTCGGTCAATTCCCGGAACCTTTCCTGGCTCTCCCGCAAGGCCTGCTCGGCATGCTTGCGAAAAGAGATGTCTGCGTGAGTCCCGGCCACTCTAAGAGGTCTTCCTTCTGAGTCGTACTCGACGACTTTTCCTATGGATCGGATCCACTTCCATTCGCCGGTCTTCGTTTGCCGACGGTACTCCATGGTGCGCGAGATGCCCGTCCCCAGACATTCCTTGAAGGCTCTGAGAACGCCATCCCGGTCCTCCGGATGAATTCTGTTGACCCAGCTCTCGAGATCCGTTTGGAACTCCTCGGGCTCATACCCGATGATGCGGACGTATTCCGCGCTGACGCTGACCTCTCCCGTCTTCAGGCTCACATCGAACCAACCCTGCTGAGTCGCTTCCATGGCCAATCGAAGACGCTCTTCATGAGCCCTCAGCTCTTCTTCAGCCGTTCTGCGCGAGGTGATGTCGCGCACCACGCTGATGAGCATGCGGTTGCCGCCGATGTTCCCGCCCCTGGAGCTGACCTCAACCGGGAAGGTGCTGCCGTCGCGGCGCCGGTGCACCGTTTCAAAGAGGATTCCCCTGGTGTCTGCCTGCGCCATTTGCTCGGCGGTCAATCCCTGGTCCTCAACGGCTCGAAGATCATGGACCGTGAGCTGGAGCAGTTCATCCCTGCTGTATCCGTAAGCCTTTTCGGCAGCCAGGTTGGCTTCCAGAATTCGCCCGTCGTCCCGCCGCATGAAGAGGATGATATCGCGGCTGTGACCCGCCAGAAGCTCGTAGCGATGGAGCACTTCCTGCGCCCGCTTGCGCTCGGAGATGTCATTGCCGATGCAAAGAATCTCCGCAATCTCACCCCGGTCATTCCGTATGGGCTTGTTGGTCCAGGCAATCCAGACCCGCGTACCATCCTTGCGCATGTTCTCGTTTTCGTTGTTCGTGTATCGCTCCGGATGCCTTCCGATGTCCTCGATCATTTCTCTCAGATTTCGCCCCGAACTGTCCACCTCGGGCACGATGGTCCCGACGACGTTCCTTCCCAGGATTTCGTCCCTGCCGTAACCGAAGAACCTGAGAGCAAACTCATTGACGAACGTGACATGCCCCTCGACATCACGCCTCATGATGATGCTGTTGGCACTCTCCACGAGCTCCCGGTAATGGGCCTCGCTCAAGCGGGCCTCCGCTTCCGAACGCTCGATCCGCGACACACCGCGCCTCATGAGGGCATAAAGCATCCAGGCCGTTGCGGCAACGTACACCCAGCCCTTGATGATGGCCGCCCGTGTGAACGCCGCCGCATCGTGGACGAGGATTTCAAGGATCTTGTCCGAAAGCAGGATCCACAGAGCGCCGACAGCGCAGTAAACCGCTGCAATTCTGAGTGGCAAGCGAACCGATTCACGTAGGCCGTTCTTTGAATTTGCGTATTTCATTGACTCTGGCTTTTGATAAGACGCTTCGATTTCCATCAAATGCTGTTCTTCTCCTCAATTTACCACGACTTCCAGGCGAAAGGTATCCATTCTGAAACCTTGCTCCTGTACAGCAGTTTTCAAGTGACAAACAAAATTGTTGCTTGCAGAAGAACAGCTCAACGTGGCATGAGTTCGAGGATTCGGTTCGCAGCAACTTGCTGGGAGTGTTGTTGGGATCGGTCTTCACTTGACACAGGGGACGGCCTCCAAATAAGCAAACAGATCTATACCAGTCCATGCAGTCCTTCGTGCAAAGTGACTGCGGACTTGCGAAATACCACGGGGAATCCTTTGACAGACCTCAGCAGGACCAGCCGCTTTTTCCTCGTCGCCGCAGTGATGCTTGCCTTATTTCTCGGGGCCCTCGACGCTCTCGTGGTGGGGGCGGCCATGCCCACCATTGTGGCCGACGTCGGCGGGCTTCACCTATACAGCTGGGCCTTTTCGGCATATCTCCTGACGCGCGCCATCGCGCTGCCCATCTTCGGCAAACTGTGCGACCTGTTCAGCAACAGGCTTCTCTACATCATTGCCATCTCCGTCTTCATCATCAGTTCGGTGCTTGCCGGCTTGGTCGGCAACATGGTCCACTTCATTGCTTTCCGTGCCTTTCAGGGGATTGGCGCCGGCGGAACCTTCGCCCTGGCGTATATCGTGGTCTCGGATCATTCGCCGCCTGCCATGCGAGGCAAGATGATGGGGCTCATCAGTTTCGTCTGGGGGCTCGCCAGCATTCTTGGACCGGCTTTGGGGGGATTTGTCATCACGTGGCTCTCC
>JBFYYO010000325.1:0-3598 GCA_041310025.1 Syntrophobacterales bacterium | reverse complement strand
ACTGATGGAGGTCTGCCGGATGCGCAACACGCCCATCATCACCTTCGTCAACAAGCTGGATCGCGACGGCTTGGGACCGCTGGAAATCCTGAGCGAGATCGAAGACAAGCTCCAGATCGAGTGCACCCCGCTCTCCTGGCCTGTCGGCATGGGCAGCCGCTTCAAAGGGGTGTACAATCTCTACCGCAGGAAGCTCCATCTGTTCACACCCGGGCAGGAAACGCGCACGCAGGATGGCATTCTCATCGAAGATCTGGCCGACCCTGAGCTGGAAAGGCTGCTGGGCAGCCAGGCGGATGACCTGCGCAGGGATGTGGAGCTGCTCGAAGGGGCGGCCAATCCCCTGGAGATGGAGCACTATCTCAGGGGGAACCAGACTCCCGTCTTCTTCGGGAGCGCCCTCAACAACTTCGGAGTGCGGGAGCTCATGGATGCCTTCGTGGAGATGGCCCCGTCACCGAGAGCCAGGCCCACGTTGACACGAGTGGTCACCCCCTGCGAGGAGTCTTTCTCCGGCTTTGTGTTCAAGATCCAGGCGAACATGGACCCCGCTCACCGGGACCGCATCGCCTTCCTGAGGATCTGCTCCGGGAAGTTCACCCGGGGGATGAAGGTCATTCACCATCGACTCGGCAAGGAAATCACCCTGGCCAATGCAACGGTTTTCATGGCCCAGGACCGGACCAACGTCGAGGAAGCTTATGCCGGGGACATCATCGGCATTCACAATCACGGAACCATCAAGATCGGAGACACGTTCACGGATGGAGAGGCGCTGCGGTTCACCGGAATCCCGAACTTCGCCCCGGAGCATTTCCGGCGGGTGGTCCTCAGAAACCCCCTCAAAGTGAAGCAGCTCCAGAAGGGCTTGAAACAGCTCGCCGAGGAGGGCGCCGTGCAGTTCTTTCGCCCGCTCCGGGGCTCGGACTATATCCTCGGGGCCGTCGGAGGCCTGCAGTTCGATGTGACCGTGGCACGGCTCAAGGCGGAATACGGCGTGGATGCGGTCTATCAGCCGGTGCAGTTTGCCGCGGCGCGCTGGATTGACTGCGACAGCAAAAAGCGGCTCGAGGAGTTCGAAAGGAAGCACCTGGCCAGCCTGGCCCGAGATTCGGAAGGCCGCCTGACCTACCTCGCTCCCAATGCGTGGCGCCTGGACTTCCTGATGGAAGAGTGGCCCGACATTGCCTTCCAGAAGAACCGCGAGCGCGACTGAGCCAGACATCATGATGGAAGATGTTCATTTCGGCCGCGTCATGCCGGTGGAGGCCGGCATCCTGACGTCTTCACCGGGCTCACGCCAAAACACTGCCGGGCGGGTCAAAACTTCCCGGTATCCTTGAAAAAGTCGCTCATCAGGGAGACCAGCCCATCTTCGAAGAAGAACAGGGTCACGCCCTCGTTCTCGTAAGGCTCCTTCTTCCTGGTGACTCCTTTGTTTCTCCAGTGGACGGCGACCTTATCCTGCTGGGCGATGATGTGCTCGACCGTGAAGGTGAGCTCCGGATACTGGCGGAAAAGAATCTGAAAGAATTTGAGTATTTTTTCCTTGCCCACCAGTGGCTGAGTTTTAGGGAAGAACAGGCAAGCGTCTTCGGTCAAAAAATCCGCCATTTGGTCCAGTCCCTGGCTGCTGAAGAGCTCAAAAAACTGACTGACCTTACTGCTGAGATCTTCCATGCGACTCGTTCCTGATTCGAGGCATGATACAAACCACGTCTTTCGAATTGTCCATTCCACCCCCGTTTGGATGATAAAAGATTGAGTGACCGAGTGATTTGTCATTCCCGCATGTTCCTGGCGGGAATCCAGAGGTCCCGAGTTTCAAACAAAACTCTGATATTCAGGCACATACATGAGGGACCGGATATGGGCACCCAGGTCCTCGGGTCTCGGTATGGCCGCCAATCCGAGTTCATAAGCCACTTCGGCCACGGCCTCGGCAATGACCAGGGAGACTTCGCGAATCCTGGTGAGAGGCGGATAGATGCGCCCCTCATCCAGATCGCTCGCCGAAACTTGTTTCGCCAGGGTCTTGGCAGCCACGAAAAACATCTCGTCCGTCACCCGGGAGGCCGAGCAGGCTATGGCGCCCATCCCCACTCCGGGAAAGATGTAAACGTTGTTTCCCTGGGCGGGGAAGAAGGTCTTCTCCTTGACGGTCACCGGGTCGAACGGGCTGCCGCTGGCAAAAACGGCCCGGCCGTCGGTCCATCGGTAGGCCTCTTCGGCGCTGCACTCGGTATTGGAAGTCGGGTTGGAGAGCGAGAAGATGATGGGCCGGTCATTGATCTCGGCCATGGCCTCCAGCACCGGCTGGGTGAACACCCTCGCCTTGCCCGAGACCCCGATGAGCGCCGTGGGCTTGAGCACCCGGACGGCCTGCAGCAGGTCCGGGATGAACTCGTGGTCGTGCGCGAAATGCAGCTTGTGGCTCTTGAGATCCGTCCGGCTCCCGACCACCAGCCCTTTGGAGTCCATGAACCAGCACCGCTGCCGGGCTTCCTCAGGGGACAGCCCTTCGGCGACCAGGGCCGAAACCGTCAGGTCCCCCGTTCCGATGCCCGCTTCGCCGGCCCCCATGAAGAGCACCCTCTGGTCCTTCAGCCTGCCTCCGGTCATCCGCATGGCTGAATAGAGCCCGGCCAGGGTGACGGACGCCGTCCCCTGAATGTCGTCGTTGAAACAGCAGACCTGGTCCCGGTAACGCTGCAGAAAGCGAAACGCATTGCGGTTCGCAAAATCCTCGAACTGTATGAGTGCGCCGGGGAACACCTCCTGCACGGACATCACGAACTCCTCCACCAGTTCGTCGTACGGCTCCCCACGCACACGCCGCTGCCTCATGCCGATGTAGAGGGGGTCGTTCAGCAGCTGTTCGTTTTCCGTCCCCACGTCCAGGTCCACGGGGAGGGTGAGGGACGGATGAATCCCGGCACAGGCCGTGTACAGGGCCAGCTTTCCGACGGGAATGCCCATTCCGTCCGCCCCGAGGTCGCCGAGCCCGAGAATCCGCTCCCCATCCGTGATGACGATGATGCGGATGTCCTTGTAAGGCCAGTTGCGCAGGAGATCGCCCACCTGGCCCCGGTCCCGGGCCGAGATGTAGATGCCACGCGGCCTCCTGAAGATATGACCGAATTCCAGGCAGGCCTGACCGACGGTGGGCGTGTAGACGATGGGCATCAGCTCCTCGATATGGTTCAGGAGCACCCGATAGAAGAGCGTCTTGTTGCGATCCTGGAGGCTGATCAGGAAAATGTACTTCTCCAGGTCGTTGGGCTTCCGCCGCAGGTTCTCGAGCACCCGGAGCTCCTGTTCCTCGACGGTGTGCACCCGCGGTGGGAGCAGTCCACGGAGTCCCAGAGCATCCCGCTCCTCTTCGGTGAACGCCGTCCCCTTGTTCAGGGCCGGGTCCCTGAGCAGGGCCACTCCCGCCGGCAGGCTCGAAAGCCTGCTGACCTTCTGGATTCGCTCGACCACGCCACCGAAAGCGCTCTTCCGGCACATGGCCTGCAAGTTGACGTGGCTCAGGAACTTCGACAGCACCCCGCTGTCCACCAGGTCCCTGTTGAAGCGAATCACCATATCCTCGCCG
>JBFYYO010000324.1:0-3951 GCA_041310025.1 Syntrophobacterales bacterium | reverse complement strand
AGGATGGACCTGATGCGTCGAGTCTCTTGACGGATCAGCCGGCGACGGGAGCCACCCGCCACCGGGTTCCCGTCGGCGTGTCCTCCAGCTGAATCCTTCGAGCTTCAAGCTCTTCCCGGATACGGTCGGCTTCGGCGAAGTTTTTGGCCCGCCGGGCGTCATCCCTCAGGTTGATGAAGGCCTGCACTTCCTCCTCGGTCATCCCCGTTTCGACCAGTTTCAGCTGTCTCTGCTCGTCCATGAAACGGTTGGGCTCGCGCTCCAGGAGCCCCAATGTGCGAGAATGTTCCACGAGCTGCGATGCCGCGCGCCGGGCGAGGACCGACGCCGGTCCTTTGAGCTTCTTCTGACCAAAGCGATCGAGGAACCGCTGCAGGTGCCGCTGCAGGCCGAAAAGGTACCCTATGGCCTGAGCGGTGTTGAAATCGTTGTCCATGGCCTCCTCGAATTCGGTGGGCAACCGCTGGACCACTTCCCACAGCTCGGCATCCTGGGTCTTCAGGGCCTGATCGGGGGTTGTGCCTGCCACCTCCGCGGTTCGGTCCTGGACCACCGCGAGCGTGCCATAGAACTTCTCCAGCCCGCGTTCGGCCTCGGCCACGGTATCGTCGGAAAAGTCCACCGGGCTTCGGTAATGCTTGCTGAGCACGAAGAGCCTGAGAGCTTCCGGGTGCACTTTCTTCAAGACGTCGCGAATGGTGAAGAAATTACCGAGCGATTTCGACATCTTCTCATTGTTGATGTTCACGAAGCCGTTGTGGATCCAATACCGCACAAAGGGAACCCCGAAGGCCGCTTCACTCTGGGCGATTTCATTCTCGTGATGCGGGAAAATCAGGTCCTTGCCGCCGCCATGGATGTCGAAGGTCTCTCCCAGAAAACGCTTCCCCATGGCGGAGCACTCGATGTGCCAGCCCGGACGTCCCGGCCCCCACGGGCTGTCCCACGCCGGCTCGCCCGGCTTGCTGGCCTTCCAGAGCACAAAGTCCATGGGATTGCGCTTATGGACGTCCACCTCCACCCTGGCGCCGGCCATCATGTCTTCGAGAGCCCGTCCCGAGAGCTTCCCGTACTCCGGGAAGCCTTGCACGGCGAAATACACGTCGCTCCCCGAGGTATAGGCGATGCCCTTGTCCATCAACCGCTGGATGATTTCGACCATTTCGGGGATGTTGTCCGTGGCGAGGGGCTCCAGGGTGGGCCGCAAGACCCCCAGGGCATCCATGTCCACGTAGAATTCCCGGATGTACCGGTCTGCGATGGTCCGGTAGTCGACCTGTTCCTCGTTGGCCCGCCGGATGATCTTGTCGTCGATGTCCGTGAAGTTGCGGATATAGGTCACATCGAAGCCCTTCCGGAGCAGGTATCGGTAGATCACGTCGAACACGATGGCCGAGCGGGCATGACCGATGTGGCAATGGTCGTAAACAGTGACACCACAGACGTAGAAGCGGACTTTGCCGGCTTCCAGGGGAACGAAGGCTTCCTTGGTCCTTGAGAGCGAGTTGTAAACCTGAAGCGGCATTCGACAGGATCTCCGAGTGAAAGAAGTCAGCACGGCGGTGCGTCTTCCCCTAGGAAGACGGCTGCTGTTTCCGGTTGCCGGTGTCTGGCTGAGCCATCATGCCAGGGCCACGAATTCTACCCAAGGCTAAATACACCATAGGTCCTTTCAGATCAAACCCTCAAGCTCTCCGCGATGCAGTTGCCGCCGGCACTCCGGCAGGGAACGATGCTGACATGACCGCGTGCTCGTGCTCAGTGGAGCAAAGCGGAACGGTGCTCGTACTCGCAATCGAAGCATATTCGCGTCGGTCGAAGTCCGGCGGAGCAGGGGAGCCGCGGTTGCTGCGTCAACGATTGCGATCACGATCAAGAGCAGGAGCAGGAGCAGGAAGCCCGGATCGGATCTCGGCCTCAGGCTTCGACCACCAGAGCCACGGCGTACGCGGCGATTCCTTCCTCACGCCCCGTGAACCCGAGCTTTTCGGTGGTGGTGGCCTTGATGTTCACTCTGCCCGGGGGAACCTTCATCACCCCTGCGACGGCCTCCACCATCCGGTCGATATGGGGAGCCAGACGCGGTCTTTGAAGGACCACGGTGCTGTCCACGTTCTGAACCCGGAAACCGTGCTGAGCGATCAGGTTCACCGTTCGCTCCAGCAGCAGAAGGCTCGATATCCCCTTGTAGGCCGGGTCGGAGTCCGGAAAATGGCGCCCGATATCCCCAAGACCTGCCGCGCCCAGCAGGGCGTCGCAGATGGCATGGAGCAGCACGTCGGCATCGGAATGGCCGAGGAGCCCGTGAGTGTGCGGAATCTCCACACCTCCCAGAAACAGTGGACGGTCCGTCACGAAGGCATGCACGTCATAGCCGAAGCCCACTCGCATGGCCCCCCCTTTCCGCTGAAGAGATATCGCTTCCGCACAACCGCTTCAAATAGGATTCGCCCCATTCCAGGTCTTCCGGCGTCGTGACCTTGATGTTGGACCTCTCGCCGGGAGCGACGGCTACCGGGTGTCCCAGACGCTCGACGAACGAAGCGTCGTCCGTCCCGATCCAGCCCTGCCGCCCGGCTTCTTCGTACGCCCTGAGGATGAGCCCGCGCCTGAAAACCTGGGGAGTCTGCACCAGCCAGATGGATTCGCGGGCAAGAGTTTCGATCACCGCTCCGTTTTCCACCCTTTTCACCGTGTCCGTGGATGGCAGGGCTGCAATGGCAGCGCCCGACGCCATCCCCAGATCGCACGTTCGCCGGATCAGATCCGGGGACGCAAAGGGGCGGACACCGTCATGGATCACGACCCATCCGCAATCCGCGGGGAGCTGCCCGAGTGCGTTGGACACACTGTGCTGCCGCTCGACTCCGCCGGCCACGAACCGAACGAACTTCTGAGCCTTCTCCCCGACGGCACACTCAATGCCAAACCATGGGGCCTGGTCAGGGGAAGACGGAACCCCGTGGCCTCCCGCCGGCTCCATCCCCATGTGTGCCTGCAGCAGGCTGCGGGTATCCCGCACAAACGGTTCGGGCAGCACCAGGAGGATTCCCGCGAGAAGCTCCATCTGGCAGAAGGTTTCGAGGGTACGGACCAGAATGGGCTTTCCGTGCAAATCCAGGAACTGCTTCGGCTGGTTGCCTCCCATCCGGACGCCCCGTCCGGCAGCGGGGATGATGGCAAAAAACTTTTCCATGCAGATCAACTCAAGGGATGGGGTTTCGAAAAAAGTGGGAATCTGGAGCAGTTCATAAGCCGGGTTCTGTTCCCCTCGAATCCGACCAGCGGATCGAAAGGCAATGATCATTCCTCTAGCCCCGCTGTTGCCAGCGGGATCAAGCAACCTACCCGGGAGCTCGGACGGGCCGCCCTCAAACACTCCCCTATTTGGTGTCGCCGAGACTGGGAGTTACCCAGCATCCTGCCCTGCGGAGCCCGGACTTTCCTCCCGCTCTCCTTTCGGAGGGCCGGCGATCATTTGCCCTACTCCAAATTCCCACATTACAATATATACCCGTTGAGGCTGAAATCCTTCTTTTTTTGCTCGCGCAGAGACGCAGAGACGCGGAGAGCGCTCAAGAAAATGGACCTTTGCGTGCTTTGCGGTTTTACGTGGGAATGAAACCCATCATCTTCAACGCGTGCAATCCGCTCTCCGTCCCTGTTGAGACTGACCATGAGGATTCCGTTCCGGTGCCTGAAGTGGTAAACGATGGCTGGAAAGGCAAGATTCATCCTACTAAAGGAAAGGAGCGAACCGCCAGGATGAAATCGAGGATCGCCCTCATCGGTTTCCGCGCGACGGGAAAGAGCCTCCTGGGGCGCGGGCTGGCTCAGGGTTTAGGCTGGGCTTTCGTGGATATGGATGACGAACTGGTCGCCTCTTTGGGGATGAGCATCGACGAGTGGGTGAAGCTTCATGGCTGGGAGTCTTTCAGGCGCGAAGAAAGC
>JBFYYO010000323.1:0-4902 GCA_041310025.1 Syntrophobacterales bacterium | reverse complement strand
GTAACAGCCGCGCTTTCCGATGGGTTGAGCCCATATCGGACTGCCAGGTAGGGCACGCCCCACAGGCCGCAGAAAGCCAGCACTGCACCCACCTGGGCGTCCCTGGGCGATCGCCAGGAGCAGCGTGTTCCGATACCGGATCACCTGGGCGAGGCCGCCCAGAAGCTGCCACGATCCCCGGCCGCCTGCTGTTGCGGGAGGGGCGAAGGAGGCGTAGCCCTTCTCCGAAGGATCGTCTCGGACAACCAGCCAGATGGCGAGCGCAATGCCGACCGAGAACAGGCTCATGGCCAGCATGACCCACCGCCAGCCCATCCATTCCACGAGCAGCCGCAGGGGAATCCCGGCGGACACGGCCCCTGCCACGCCGCACAAGAGCGCCGCCCCGGTGACCAGAGAGAATCGCTCGGGGGGGAACCAGTGGATCGCGAGCTTCATGAGGGCGACCCAGGCCACCGCCACCGATCCGCCGATGAGAAGCCTCCCCAGGTTGGCCAGGGCCAGGTGATGGGCGAGGGAAAAGAGCAGCGCACCGATCGCGGCGATCAGGGCGCCAGCGGCCAGGAGCTTCCGGGGCCCCAGATGGTCTGCCAGAATCCCCGTCGGGATCTGCATGGCCACATAGCTGTAAAAATAGAATGCCGAGAAATTCCCCAGGGCGGCGGCCCCGATCCGGAAATCGCTCATCAGCTGGTCCGTCATCACGGCGGGGGCCACCCGCTGGTAGAAGCCGGTGAAGTAGAGGAGAGCCCCGAGTCCCCAGACGAGCCATGAGAGTCGGAGGGGCGGATGGGCTGGTGATTTCATGAAGGCATCGTTTCTCTCCAAGGGGCTCACATCGTCTCGTCCGCGGCGAGCGGGCCGAAGGGGTGCCGCAGGCTCTCAGGAAGGAAGTCCACCCGAATCAGGATAACCTGATTGAGGCTGAGTCTTTTCCTCCTTTCTTCACTCGCGCAGAGACGCAGAGACGCAGAGATGCGGAGAAGGCACAAACAAAAAGCACCTGGATTACCTTGCGGCTCTGAGTGTGAGAGTAAAAAACCACCCAAACGGGTATAGCACAGGATCCTTCCGTGAGAAATCACCAACGGGCTCCCGAAGGCCCGGCTGGTGTCCATACCTTGTGATCGGATGCCGCACGACTGATATCCTGTGGCCAGGAACAGCCCACGATGGGGAGCCGGTGTATCACGGCTTCCGATCTTCAGCCCCTGGAACGGTCGCAATGCCTTTTTATCTTGGGGGGAAATCAGGGAGGAAAACGATGAAGGCATTGGCGATCAATGGAAGCCATCGCAAGGGTAAGAATACAGCCACCATGTTGAGGCTTGTTCTCGAGGAACTGGAGCGAGGAGGAGTGGAAACAGAGCTCCTGGAGGTCTCCGATCTGAACATCCGGTTTTGCAGGGCGTGCAACCGGTGCCTGATGAAGACCGAATGCAGCATCCAGGACGATGACGTCCCCTGGGTGGCTGAGAAGATGATGGCTTCCGACGCGATCCTGATCGGATCCCCCGTTTATTTCGGGAATGTGACCAGCATGCTCAAAGCTCTCATGGATCGAACCCGCTGGATGCACATGGCCGAGAACCTTCTGGATGGCAGGCTGGGGGCGGCCCTCACGCACGCCGGGCTCAGGAACGGCGGCCAGGAGATGACGCAGCTCATCCTGGAGCGCTTTCTTCAACACCATGGGCTTCGTGTGGTCGAGGCCAGGGATCCCAAGTCGGGAGTCTTCAACCTCGGCCCCATGGGGACCCTCTTTGAAGCCCTTTCGGGGGAAGAAATGCAATGGAAGCGGGGAGTCATGCAGGATGACCTCGCGGTGAAGACATGCCGGATACTGGGCCAAAACATCCTGCGGCTCCTCAAGGAATGAGCTGAACAGGATCCTCTGCGGAGCATAATCCTTGACGAAAAGTGATGACATGGGGATGGCCTATCCTTGAGCCACTTCCCTGATCTCCGAAAGTGGGACTGATTGATCATGATCAGCACGAAAAACAGATGAAGATCCCTCTCACCGCTCTCATGCTCATACTGATCGCAATCGCCCCGGCGAAGACGGTTGGCTCGGAAGAGATTGCTCTCTTCGTGATGGCCGGCCAGTCGAACATGCAGGGCTGGCAGGGGAATGCCGAGGGCTATCCTGCTGATCCCACGGGCATCGACAGGAGAGTGAGATTCTGGTGGGACACTCCCACAATCAGCAGCTCCGGTGGTGAGTGGACATTCCTGCAGCCACAGGGCGGGCGTTTTCCCAAGGGTCATTTCGGGCCGGAAGTGTCTTTCGCGAGACTTCTGGTGATGAACGGCCAGAATATCGCGATTTTCAAATATTCCCTCGGGTCGACGAGTCTGGCTCATGTCTGGAAAGCGCCGGGCCAAAGCGGAATGTATGACCAGATGGTCGATGCTTTGAACACGGCCCTGGCGAAACTTCGAGGTCAAGGGCACAGGATCACACTCAAGGCTCTTGTATGGATTCAGGGCGAAAGCGACGCGGACGGTGAAGAGCTCGCGGACGGTTATGGCGAGAGACTCAGAAGGCTCATCGACGATTTCAGGACAAAGGTGGGTGGGGATGCCCGACTTCCGATCATTCTCGGCGTGGATGAGCAGCATTTCTGGGTCCGTGAGTATCCCAAGGTCCTGGACGCCCAGCAGAGGCTGGCGAGAGAGGATGACCGCATCATTTTCACATCGATGATCGGACTGGAGAAGGCTGACGGCACCCACCTCTCCCCGGGGGGCCTGGAGGAGCACGGTGCCCGGCTTTTTGCTGCCTACCGGGAGCTGACAGAACGAATAAGACGTGACTTTTAGGGCTCGATATGTATAGCTTGGTCCCAAGTTAACCTTACTCATCGAACTGCCGGCTCGCATCCAGGTGCACGGCATGAATAAAACGTTCCCGGGAACCACCCGGATTCGTCACCCCCGCATGTCTTTGGCGGGGGATCCAGGCTTCTGAATGATTCTGGATTCCCGCCAGAAACGCTCGGGAATGACGTTCGATGTCCCTGCTGATGGATGACTGTTTCACGCCCGGCGCCCCAAACGCTCAGACAATGACGTTGCTCTTCGTGGCGCTTCCCCTCTGCGATATTTTCAAAGGCCTTGCATCGTGAAACCGGACAGACGTCCGGTGATTTGGACAGAAATCGGGGAAGGCGGGCGAGGATATGATCGCTGAAAGTGCCCCGTTCCAACAGAAGATCGATGACAGGGCCCGACGTGCCGATGCCGCCGTCTTCATCCTCTCCGGACGGCCCAGCCTCTGGGTCATGAGAGAGATCGAAAAAGCCCTGGATCAGAAAATCCGCCACATCGTGCCGGTCCTTGTGGGCGTGGACGCGAAGCTTCCTGCCCGCCTGGGGGAGCTGCAGGCCATCCGAATCCCGGCCCCTGACCAGATGGAGCAGATCGAGACGGCAATCGAGGAGATTTGCTCTCGGCTTCTGGCCGGGGAGCAATTAGGGGTGCATTGAAACCTGAACAGAAAGGAGAGCGTCATGGCCAACGAATCGACAGTGCAGAGGAACTGGACCATCATGGTCTATCTCGCCGGCGACAACAACCTCGACAGCGCCGGCGTGGTGGACCTCAAGGAGATGAAGACAGTCGGCACCACGGACCAGGTTGCCGTCCTTGCCCAGTTCGACCGGGCGGGAGCCAATCGGGCCACCCTCCGCTACTGCCTGCGGAAAGGGACGCCCATTGACAAAGACGCAGTGGAAACACTGGAAGAGACCAACATGGGGGACCCCAAGGTGCTGGAAGACTTTGTCACCTGGGGAATCACCCACTATCCGGCGGATCACTACCTGCTGGTCCTCTGGAACCATGGAGCGGGCTGGGATGACGCCAACCTTTACCAGGGGGACGTCTTCAGTGGAGCCGCACCACCGGTGGCCCGCAAGAGGCAGCCGGTGGCCACGCGTGGGGGAGCCGCCGGCGGCAAAGAGCTTCCCCTGGCGCAGGCCAGGGCGGGCATCAGCCGCACCCGCCGGGCCCTCTTCAACACCACGGTGGAAGCTGCCGTCGCGGACCGGGCGATCGCCTTCGACGACCAGGCCCAGGACTTCCTCGACAACATCGAGCTCAAGAAGGTCATGGGAAGGATCAAGAAGAGGCTCGGAAAAAAGATCGACATCCTCGGCCTGGACGCCTGCCTCATGAGCATGGCCGAAGTGGCTTATCAGATGCGGAGCGTGGCCAGTTACAGCGTGGGCTCCGAGGAAACCGAGCCGGGCGACGGATGGCCCTACGACCGCATCCTCAAGGTTCTGGCGGCCAAGCCCGCCATGACCCCGAAAGAGCTCTCCAAAACCATCGTCAAAGAGTACATCGCCTCATACGAGGGCGACGAAAACATCACCCAGTCAGCCCTGAAGCTCTCCGGGCTCAATCCCCTCGCCGCCGCCCTGGACGGTCTGGCCGGAGCTCTCAAAAAGGTTCTGGCCGATACCGCTTCCCGGGGCGCCCTCCTCAGTGTCCGGGCCCAGGTCCAGGAGTACAGCCGTCCCTACGACGACTACTGCGACCTCCTCGACCTGTGCAGCCTCCTGGAGGCCCATGTCGTCAATGCCGGGGTGCGCGCAGCCTGTGCCGCGGTCAAGGAGACCGCAGCCGCGGCCATCGTCGCCAATGGCTTCAAGGGGGCGGCGGTGGACAATTCCCGGGGCATCTCCATCTACTTCCCCAAGCGCAGGCTATCGCCCCTCTACAAGACGCTCGATTTCGCCAGGAACAGCACCTGGGACGAGTTTCTGGCGGCGTATCTGGCGGCACTGAGGCCATGACCTAAACCGGGAGATCCACGGTTTGGGAAGGAGCTGACCCATGCCAGGAGTTGACGTCTTCATCAGCTACCGGCACACGGATGCGGAAGCGGTGTCC
>JBFYYO010000322.1:0-3665 GCA_041310025.1 Syntrophobacterales bacterium | reverse complement strand
GAGCTAATCGCTCAATTCAGGGATGAAGAAGAAAGTCTTTTCCGCCACGGGTGTTTGCGGGTGAACCATGCTTCAGAGCATTCTGATTTGCCGCAGGTTGGCCATGGTCCTGGGAATCGACACAGTCTATTTTTCAGCTTCAGAAGATCAGGAGTGGAAAGCCTCCTTTTGGACCGGGGCTCGAGGCCGGCTGAGGGAGCAGAGGAGGATGCCCGTGGCAAGGGTGATGAGTCCCCCTGCCGTGCTCCATGAAGGGGCTTCCCCGAAGACCAGGTAGCCCAGCAGGGTGGCTCCGATGGGCTCTCCCATGAGGACGACGGCGATGGTGGTGGGGGGAAGGAACCGCAGGGCCCAGTTGAAGGTGGTGTGGCCGATGAGCTGTGGAATGAGGGCCAGGAGCCCCAGGATCAGGTAGGTGCGTCCGCTGAGTCCACCCAATGACAGGTTGCCCGTGATGCAGAGGAGAAGCAGCACCAGGGCGGCTGCGCCGTAGACCAGGAACGTGTAGGAGGTGAGGTCCATGGAGCGCCGGGCTGATCGGCCGATCACCAGGTACCCGGCGGCCATGACGGCCCCGGCGAGGGCCAGCAGATCCCCCCAGAAGGCCTCTCCCGAAGCGGAAAAATCCGACCCGGCCACCCAGACTCCCCCCAGGGTCGAACATGAGACGCCGACGAGCATCCACCGGTCGAAGGACTCGCGCAGCCAGAGGCGCGAGAACAAGGATGCGAAGAGCGGCGTTGTGCTGACGAGCGTGACCGAGCTTGCGATGGTGGTCATCTTGAGCGACTGGATCCAGCAGGCGAAATGAAGGGCCAGGAAAGCTCCGGAGAGCAGAGTGATGGCCAATGTCCTTGGGATGAGGGCCGGGGCGGTCGAGGTGATCCGCTTTCTCGCGAACAGAGGCCCCAGCACCAGGGCTGCCAGGGCAACCCGGTACCACGCGATGACCAGGGCCGGGGCCTCCGCCATGCGGATCAAAATGGAGGCTGAGGAGACGGCCGAGATGCCGACAGCGATCCATAGCCAGAGAATGTGGGCCTTGGGATGGTTCAGGGGAACGGGCTCCTGGAGGGCCTCAAAGGTTGAGCGGGGATGGGGCCAGGCGGCGCTGCCGGGGGCAATCCTGTTTCATTTCAAGTTCCCTCTTGACAAACGGACAACTCTTGAAATATGTAAAGACGTTTCATATCAGTTCTTTGAGAGGAGGCTTCCTGATGTTTAAGAGCCCTTGTATCAATTGCGACAGAGCCAATGAAGACAAGAACAAGTGTTTGGAAAACTGTGAGAAGTTGAGAGAGTATCAGGAAATGATCTTGAAGCAAGGGATTTATGCTACGATGTAGCGGGTTGCTCCAGGGGATTCTCTGAAGGCGGCTGGCCGTGCCGCCTTTTTTTTCTCATTGATCTTGAGGGCTCACCTGCGCTTTCGTGAGCCAGCTGGAGGAAGGGTATATGTACGCTATTTTTCGGTCGGGCGGAAAACAATATCAGGCGGCACCGGGTGCGGTCCTGAGGCTCGAGAGGATTCCCGGCGAAATTGGGGAGACGGTGACTTTCGACCAGGTGCTGGCCATCGCCGACGGGGACCAGGTGGATTTTGGAAAGCCGGTTCTGGCGGATCACTCGGTGGTGGGGCGCATCATCGAGCAGGCGCGGGCTCGCAAGATTCTCATCTTCAAGCACAAGCGACGCAAAGACTACCGCAAGAAGCAGGGGCATCGGCAGTATTTCACAGCCGTGAAAGTGGAGTCCATCACTCTGCCGGGCTCGGATGCGCCCGCAGAGGTGGCGGAGGCTTCCGAGGAGTAGCTCTGTTTTGTGTGGTTTTGGAGGGATGACCGATGGCACACAAGAAAGCGGGAGGCAGCTCCCGAAACGGCCGCGACAGTGCGGGACAGCGCCGTGGCGTGAAGAAGTTCGGCGGTGAATTGGTGAAGGCGGGTAACATCATCGTGCGGCAGCTGGGAACCAAGTTCCATCCGGGAAAGAACGTCGGGATGGGGAGGGACTTCACGATCTTTTCCCTCATCGAGGGTCAGGTGACCTTCGAATACCTGGACAAGCGGCGCCAGAAGATCAGTGTTTACCCGATGGTGTCTGCCGCTGAATGATCCTGTTCGGACCCTGTCGGTGAGGTGAAGGCGGCCCCTCGGGACCGTTTCCCATCGGGCAGGCGTGTTGATAGACAGACCGGTTGATCTGGCTCGCCAGGCGCGACAAGAACCCTTCCCCGGCAGTGGAAGGGTTCTTGTCGTTTTCGGCCGGAAGGAAATCCGCAGAGGGACGGCGATGAAATTTGTGGACGAGGTGCGCATTCGAGTCCAGGCGGGAGATGGGGGCAACGGCTGCGTGAGCTTTCGTCGTGAGAAATACGTGCCCCGAGGCGGTCCGGATGGCGGTGACGGCGGCAGGGGGGGGGATGTGATCCTCGTGGCCGTGTCCAATAAGCACACACTCCTGGACTTCCGCTACCGCCATCTTTTCAAGGCAGCCCGGGGCAGGCACGGATCGGGGCAGAATCGGCATGGGCGCGGCGGTGAGGACCTGGTTCTGGAGGTTCCCGTGGGAACCGTGGTGAAGGACCCGCTGGGCGAGGAGGTGCTCGCCGATCTCACGGAGTCGGGCCAGGCATGGATTGCTGCCAGGGGCGGATCGGGAGGGCGCGGCAATGCGCGCTTCGTCTCGTCGATTCGGCAGGTGCCTCGATTCGCCGAAGAGGGACGACCGGGAGAGGAGGCCGAGTTTGTGCTCGAGCTCAAGCTCATGGCCGATGTCGGTCTGGTGGGTTTTCCCAATGCCGGCAAGTCCACGCTCATTGCGGCCGTATCGGCGGCAAGGCCCAAAATCGCCGACTACCCGTTCACGACCCTCGTCCCCAACCTCGGAGTGGTGGCGTTCGGCGATGCTCCCCCCTTCGTGATGGCGGACATCCCGGGACTCATAGAAGGCGCCCATGAAGGAGTCGGGCTGGGCATCCGGTTCCTCCGGCACATCGAAAGGACCCGGGTCCTGGTGCACCTCATCGATGTGAGCGAGCTGGACGAGAGCGACCCGCTCAAACCGCTGCGGCAGATCGAAAGCGAGCTGAGCAGCTACTCGGAGCAGCTGCCCCTCAAGGAGAGCATCATCGCGTTGAACAAGGCGGATCTGGTTCCCGACGGAGATAAGCTCGAACGACTGGCGGCGGCCTACCGGGAGACGGGGCGCTCCACGGTGGTTGTCTCGGCCCTGGCCCGAAAAGGGCTTCAGGATCTGCTGCTGCTGCTGACGAAGATCGTGAATGCGCCCGCACAGGAAACCGACATGGGATAGGGTGGTCCTGTTGCTTGCGCGTCATGCCCGCGCGATGCTCGACGGGGTCCAGGCATTTGAACGCCTCTGGGTTCCCGCCGGGGACATGCGGGAATGACGATGAGCTCCGTCGGTCGATGTCACGCAGGGGGTTTCGGGCGTTCGGACGAGGCTCCTCCCCGGCAGCGTTTCCCGGTTCCCAAACACCTTGCCCTTGGGGTGCCTTTCCTGTAAATGCCTTCAGTGAGCAGTCCTCATGCCCCTTTGGCGCGCGCTGAACAACGAAAAGGCTCAAGGGGCTGATTTTGACTTGAGAGTTGAAACCTGAAACTTGAAACCTTTTGCAGCAGGGAAATGCGTGTGGGCCATGC
>JBFYYO010000321.1:0-3668 GCA_041310025.1 Syntrophobacterales bacterium | reverse complement strand
GCTTCGAACCTTAGGGCGGTGACCGGGCGTATGGCCTTGATGTCTTGAAGGAAATGGCACCGGGGATCAAGGGCAATGGAGCGTGTGAAGGGCGTGAAGTGCCCCTCGCCAGACGAAGAAAAGGCGTCGGGCTTTTGCGGAGCTTGCGTGGATGCCGCCGCGATGCACTGAAGGTGCCTGGCCGCCTCGGCATAGGAGCAATGCTCGATTCTTCGGATGAGCTCGACAGTGTCCCCACCGCCACAGGCGGTGAAGCAGCGCCACAGCCCCCGCCCGAGATGGACGCGGAAAGCGGTTCTGTTGTCACCACCGTGGAGGGGACAGGGTCCATAAAGCTGCTCGCCCCGCCGGATGAGTCTGCGATCGAGACCATAGCAGGAGAGGAGTCTGCCGATCCCGACCTCTCTTTTGAGATACCGAAACGAGAAGGCTTTAGGAGCCATTTGGGCTCCCGGTCTGTGCGACTCTTCCCTTGCGGGGCTGCGGTGCCCGCCTGGAGAAGATCTCGATGAAGAGCTTTTCATCGAGCTGGGGAAGCTCTCTGGCGACCGCGGCCACGAGCAGCTCTTCGGCCATGGAGTTGAGGAGCCTCAGGTTTCCGGAGGCGTGGTCGGCAAGCGTGCGTCTGAGGGGATCGCTCATGAGGTGAGGGGCGCCGGCCTCGCTCAAGGTGTGCTCGATATAGTCGAGGAGCTGGTCCTTGGAGAGGGGCTCAAGGTTGAGGCGCACCCGAAGCCTGGTGCCGAGGGAAACCAATGTGCTCGAGCGGAATCTTTCCGGCAGTCGCATGTCTCCGGAAAGGACCACGGTGAGGAGAGACTGGGAGTCGAAGTCGGCGCTGGACATGAGCCTCAGCTCGTTCAAGCAGGCAGCGACCATCTCCTGAGCTTCATCGATCAAGAGCAGAGGCCTCATCAGGGTGGTCTTGATGTGGGCGCCCCACCGTTCCCTCAAGGCCTTGAATCCGCCGTAGCGGTTTGCGGGAGAGAGATTGACGCCGAAGAGGGCTCCCATTTCCCGGTAGAAGTCGCCGACGCTGCTTTGGGGCCGTTCCATGACCCCGACCGTGACATCTTCGAGGCGGCCAAGTCTAAGGGCCAACTGCTGGAGGATCTTGGATTTACCGAGTCCGGGCTCGCCGGAGACCATGGCAAAGCCTCCCTGCATGACCAGGTCTTCGATCCTGAAGAAGAAGGAATCGATTCCGGGCTGAGTCCAGAGGGCCTCCTTGGGGATATCCGGCTGAAAGGGATGGTACTTGAGCCCATAGAGTGCGAGGAGTTTTTTGTCGCGGATCATCCCTCAACCTCCTGGTCGTCCGTTGCCGCTTCGTCTTTGGGGAGGTAGGCTGCGGGAAGTCCCGTTGCGGCGTAGTCGGAAAGGAGTTTTCCAAGAAGCGGGGGGATCGGGTCACGCGTTTGCCGTGGAGCGGCTTCCTGTTCGGGGGGCACTTTGGCTCGCCTGAGACCGGATGCGTTTTTCACCTTGTCTTGCGGGTAAATGCAGGAGAGGAGGTCCCCCGTTTTCCCGTCGACGAGATGGGCGGAGCTCAGATCGAACGTCTGGAAACGGACGTGCAATCTTGGAAAATGGCGAAAGCGATCCGGCACTTCGAAGCGAATCCCCTTGATCGAGATCGACCCGTCGCTTCGGCGCTGGGACCTTGTCTCCTCGACGCTGAAGGCCAGCCGGAGCGCCTCGGTCGTCGGGGCGGGTCTCGAGACGCAGGGACCTTCGAGCAGCCGCTTTACGGGAGAAGTTGCGATCTCCCGGTGAGGCTTGCTGTTGTAGTCCAGCTCGACCCAGGCCTGGGTGACCCGGTTGAGGAAATCGATGGTGAGGGGACTGACCTGGGAGAGCATGGACATGAGCCGGCCTTCGAGTCCGCTCCAGAAGCTCTCTTGCTTCCCGTTTTGGTATGGGGAATGGGGGAGCGTGGTCTCGTGGACGATCCCGAGTCTCAGCAGCCCCTCTCTGGTTTCAAGGGCCAGCATGGCCGAGCCGTTATCGGTCATGAGCGCCCTCGGGAGGCCCCGCTTGTAGAAGGCCTGCGTCAGCCCGTGGATGAGGTTTTCAGCGGTTTCCGCAAAATACCACTGGATGTGGCAGCAAAGACGCGAGCGGTCATCGAGAACGCAGAGCGCCCGCGGTGTGTGCCAGAGGCCGCTTGCATCCACAACGCGTCTTCGAGCCTCGTGGAAATCCAGGTGCCAAAGCGCGTGACAGTGCTCCGACTCGAAGCTCCGGACTTCCCATTTCTCCAGCCGATCGGCCGCCCTCACCTGCCCCGGAGTCCGAGGAAGGCTGGATCGTTTCCAGCCTCTTTCGACCATCTCCCTTCGAAGGGTCGAATACGACGGCATTTCACCAAACTCCGGGTGCTCCTCGAGAAACGCCGCCAGATTGTCCGCATGGAGCTGGTAGCTCCAGTGAGGAAACTGCCGGTACTGATCGTGGAGGCGCGCGATGAGCTCCCGGCTCATGGCCCGCTTGGCTCCCGCATCATTCCTCACCTTCCTTCCCAGAGAGGAGACCGGATCATCGCCCTCCAGAGCCTTGTAGTACCAGCGTTCGATCGTTGAGACGCCAAAGGTGACCCAGGAATCCTTACGGGTTGGATGCGGGTAGCGGCGCGAGGCGAGGGCTTCGAGCTCCTTTTGGAGCGTCCCTCGCTCCGGCGGCCTCGCAAGCAGAGGCCCGATGATGGAAAATCGGAGGTGCGACCAGCTCTTCAGGGACTTTTTTGGCTCTTCGGTCATGGGGGCGGCTCCTTGTCTTGGGGGTTGAACCATCCGAGAACGTAGCCCCTCTATACTTGGACCGGGGCATCTCCTGGAATTCCCCAACTTCTGCGCGCCCCGGATTTCCCCTCGGAATCCTTGACCGCGCACCCTCAAGCCAGGAAGCGAAGACACTCCACAAGAGCCCCTTGCGCACTCACGGCCTTTTCAAGAAAGCACTCCAGCAGGCTTCCCGGAAGACGTCGATTGTCGACCGATGGGGGCACCCGGCCCCGGAGCCGCTGCCACTTGGCGCTCCCGGGGAACTCATCCCGGAAATACGCGAACCAGCGCACGAGGGTCTTTCTGGGGATTGCAAACATCAGTTGCAGCTTCCCGGCGCTGGCTCCATCGGGCCTCTGCTGCCGAAGAGCCAGGACCACGAGAATGACGCAACCCCAGTACACCCTCCGCCCCATGAACAGGCACGACGGCGGAAGGGTCCTCTTGCGGCATCCTTCCCGGCCACAGCAGAGGCTCTCGCGCATGAGATATTCTTCGGGGATGGTTTCCGGACCCCCTCGGGGCTTGCGTCGATAGCTGGCTCGACGAAGGGGGCCGCCACAATGGGGACAGCGCTCGTCCCGGATCTTCCGGGCAAGGTCCACATCGATGGCGCGCAGAAGGCGAAAAAGACTGACTCTTCCAAGCAGTTCTGTTAGCATCACTCCTACCTGTTAGGGTTGGGTAGGAGTCTCCGTTGCCAGGAGTGTCCAGACTCCTTGAGGGACTCTTACCCACTTCCCTCATATTCCTTGCACATTCCCGACAACCTTTCCATCATTTAGCGTGATCACTCACAAGTTGAGTAAGGGCTCATTCCTCTCGATCTCTCATGACCACACCGAAGGCTCGACATGCAGGCAGGATCGAAAAATACACCTGAGC
>JBFYYO010000320.1:0-3680 GCA_041310025.1 Syntrophobacterales bacterium | reverse complement strand
GCCGAAATCGTAGATCTGGACGATGTTCTGGTGGCTCAGCAGGGCGGCAAGCCGGGCCTCCTCCATGAACATGGAGAGAAAATCGGGATCGTGGCTGAGGTGGGGCAGGATGCGCTTGATGGCGACGAGCTTCTCGAAGCCGCACTCGCCGCTCATCCTGGCCTTGAAGACCTCCGCCATGCCGCCGGCCCCGATCTTCCGGAGAAGCTCGTATTTGCCGAAGGGGCAGGGCAGGCCGTTATCCGTGGACGTCTGTCGATCGATTCCAGCCATCTCTCTGCACGCAGTCTTTGGGACCCCACTTGCCGTGTCAATCACTCTTCAACACGTCAGCCGGCCAGAGCGTCACCAAGCGGGACGGCATGAATTGCGCGCCAAGGAATCCGGGGGACTCCCCCCGCCAATGCTGTTGATTTAAGGGGTGGCACGGGCCAACCGAAGCTTGCCCGTGACCGAATGAGCCCGCATGGGCAAGCTCCGCTTAGCCCATGGCACCCGACCCGACCGGGCAGATGAGCTTAATTCAACAGCATTGACTCCCCCCGCTCCCCATGGCGGCTGGAGCTATCTGCATCATCCGCATCCGTTTTCCAGCCGCCCGGCAATTCTAATCGACTTGATTGCTGGGTGTCTATACTTGTTCAAAGAGGAATATTTTCTTCGACACAAGAATCATCTACCATTTACCAAAAACCGGCTTGACTTCCGCAGGGAAAACGCGAAGAGATTCATCGGAGGGGGTTTTGCAGGCTGTTTGGGGTTCGATCGCTGAGTGAGGGGAGAAGATGTTAGCGCCGGCAAAAACAAGCGTTGCTGACCTTGACAGAGATACTTTGGAGAAAATCAGTGAGAGCCGCTATGATTTTTTCGTCGAAAAACATGAGGGGCCTTTGGCGTGGCGATGGCTTATCGAGGAACGGGCCGTAGAATTCGTCTCTATCAGGGGCATGGATGTTCTTTTGCCTGTCGAGAAGGAGCATCATGGCAATATGGAGGTATTGCGCCTTATCATTTCCGAGGATCGTTCATCCTTGACCGTTTTCTTCACGGACGCGACGTACGACAAAGGCCGTTCTGCCGGCCGCGTTGCGGTCTGCGACAGAGCGCCGGGCAGGGAATGGTACGTCGCAGTTCTCTACCACGAATGGCTGATGGTCTATCAGGAAGAGACGCTTACAGGTGTTGAGTCCTGATGGCGTAGCTGAGAAGCTTGGACATCTCGGAAGGTTTGCCAATTTTACCACTTCCTGGCAGAGAATTTGCCATGTACAGACGAAATCTCCTGAAAGAAAGCCCCACGGCTTTCAGGCGCAGAATGATCTTTGTTTCGGGCAACGCCCTCTCGCGCGCTTGATGTCCTTGCGCCCAACCAATCATGCCGATCGAGAGACGGAAGGAAGGGGTCCGGTCGCGACCCGCTGTGGCAGCGGGTGGTTCCCCATTCATTCAGGAATCAAGATGGCTCGAACCAATTCTCGACTCGCAGCCCCTCGATTCTCCCGAAATGGCGAATATTGCCCGTGACCACGTTGCAGCCGTGATGCATAGCTGTGGCGGCAATGAGGATATCCTCGACGCCGATCATCTGCCCTGTCCTCTGAAGCTTCGCGAGAATGTCCCCGGCGACCATGGCCTCCTCGTAGCCCAGGGACAAAATGGAGACCCTTGAGAGGATTTCTTCTGTGACCTTCTGCCAGAACGTCGCAGAGTCATTGCGAAGAGCGCTGCCATAACGCATTTCCATCACGCAGACAGAGGATGTAGAGAGCGATTCGCCTGATTGTTTGCGCAGCCTCGCCATGAGATGTGGGTTCGGGGATTTCTTGATGAGCTCGCTCAGGATGTTGGTATCAAGAAGGTATCTCATCTTCCTGTCTTGCCTTCACCATCCGGGGCTCATGAAGCGGGCGACTCGCGACGATAGCCTCCATCTGCTCAAAGAATTCATCCGTTTCTTCGAGCCATCCCCTGGCGTCCGCCAGGTGCCGGCTTTCCTCCTCCACGGGGACCAGTTTGGCCATCGGCTTCCCTCGTTTCGTGATGATGATCTGTTCCTTTCCGAAGGCGACCAGTCCCAGGAGCTCTGAGAGGTGCTTCTTGGCTTCCGCGACATTCACGGCATTTCGGGCCATTTGCTTTCTCCCTGATTCTGCAATGGACATGGTCATGATGACCTCTTCACTCCCGAAAGTCAATGCTACACTAACCATCTTCAGTCTTGCGACAGGATGCAGAACAGGAGATCATGCCTTTTGGCGAGGATCTCCATGCTGTTCCTGTGTCGGTCCTGAGCGGCTGCTGCGGGTCTCAATCCCTCTGAACGCCCCGAAGGCTGAGGCCGCGACTGCGGTCTCAAGTCCCTCGAGGCATTCATCCATTCACTTCTGATTTGTCGTCTATTTGATTGCCGTTATCACCCGGTTGTTGGTTTCATTCGTTTCCTGAATAACCCGCCCGGAGTCGACCACCGCGATCATGTGCTTGCCGGACAGGTACCGGTTCCAGTAGCTCAGAGAGAGGTTCTTGGTGGCACCCGCAGACAGCCCGTAGACGGTGGTCGTCCTGAGGAGCTTGGTCAGCGCCACTCCGTCGTTGGACAGGTAGAAGGCCACCTTGAAAGTTCCCGCCTTCAAGCTTCCGGCGTTCTTCACCTGGACGGTGCCCACAAACTTCGAGCCGTCATAGCTCGAGCTTGCCCACGCACCGGTCAGGTCCACGCCGGATTTCTTGCTCACCGTGACCTGGCAGGTGTCTACGGACTGAAGTCCGCCCGTGTCCTTTACGGTGAGGCTGAAGGTCAACGGTTCGGTCGAGGCGGCAATCGCCGGTGCTGTGAACAGAGGGGCTGGTGCGCCCGGGTCTGACATGGCAACCGGCGTCCCCTGGGTCTGCTTCCACTGGTAGGAGACGATGCCGTCGTCATCCGTGGACCCGGTTCCTTCGAGTGAGACCGTATCGCCTTCATAGGCAGCCTTATCCGGCCCTGCACTGGAGACGGGAGCCGTGTTGACCCAGGAGACGTTCACGATGCAGGAATCGGTGGCCTTGAGGCCGTTGTGATCCGTCACGGTGAGCTCGAAGACAAGGGATGCACCCGCCGAGGCCACGTCCGGAGACACGAAGGTGGGTGAGGGCAGGGTCGGATCGCTGATCTGAACGGTGGGGCTCCCAACCTGCTCCCATTGATAGGTGGCGATGCCGTCGTCGGCATCGGTCGAGCCGGAGCCGTTCAGTGTCACGATGGTCCATTCATTCACCGTCTGATCCACGCCCGCTTTGGCCACGGGCGGGATGTTGACCCAGGTGACGTTCACGATGCAGGTGTCGGAAGCTGTAGCCCCGAGTGCATCCGAGACCGTCACGCGGAAGGTCAGGGACACGCCTTCAGGGCCCACATTGGGCGCCGTGAAGGTTGGACCCGCCACAGTCGCGCTCGAAAGCTGGATGTCGGGACCGTCTATCTTTTCCCAGAGGTACGAGACAATGCCGCCTTGGGCAGCCCTGGAATTGCTTCCCATTAGAGTCACGAGAGCGCCTTCTGCCACGGTCTGATCCGGTCCGGCGTCGGCAGCAGGCGGCTCGTTCAAAGCTTTGAAGCTGGCCGCGATGGTGTGGCCTGCGGTGACGTTGGTGAAGGCGTAGCTGGTGACGGCCCCCTTGGAAACGCCGTCCACGACGAC
>JBFYYO010000319.1:0-3685 GCA_041310025.1 Syntrophobacterales bacterium | reverse complement strand
CTTTTCGATCCCCCGGGAAACCGCGTCCAGGAGTTCCCCGTCTTCGAAAGGTTTCTGGAGAAAATCCATAGCGCCGGCTTTAAGGGCCTTGACGCTCGCAGGAACCGTCCCGTGGCCCGTGATGAAAATGATGGGAAAAGAGATACCCTTATCGGCCAGGTGGTCCTGGAGTTCGAGACCGCTCAATTTCGGCATCTTGATGTCAAGAACGAGGCACCCAGGCGCATCAGGGTGGCTGAAATCCAGGAATTCGAGGGCTGATGCGAAGGTCTTCGCTTCATGGCCCGCCGATCGGAGCAGACGCTCCAGAGCTTTTCGCACGGACGGGTCATCGTCCACCACGTATACCACAGGCTTTTCCTCTGTCACGGCGAATCTCCCTGGTGTGCCGGCAGCGTGAAAGCAAAGGTGGCGCCGCCTTCCCGGTTGTTCCGAGCCTCCATGGTCCCTCCATGGGCCTTGATGATCGTCTGGCTGATGGAAAGCCCCATGCCCAAACCCTCGGGTTTGGTTGTGTAAAAGGGCTCGAAAAGGCGGTCAATGTGGCGTTCGTCGATGCCGGTCCCGAAATCTGTCACGAAGGCCTTCACGGTCCGGCTGTCCAGCATAGCGGTTCTCACAATGATTTTGCGTTGACCGGATGGAGAATTTCTCATAGCCGCGGCTCCGTTCAAAATCAGGTTCATGATCACCTGCTGCAGCTGGATACTATCCCCATGGATCCCCGCCAAACGCGGGCTCAGATCCGTGGCAATGGACAAACCCTGGAGAAGGGATTCGGCCTGAATGAGATCAACAACTGCCAGAATCACCTCGTTCAGGTCCAAGGGTTCTTCACGGAGCTTTTCCTTCTTCACAAGAGCCCGGACTTTCCGAACGACATCATTGGCCCGCCTGTCGTCCCGTATGATGTCCTCCAGGATCTGCCGGACCTCGCTTATGTCCGGCGAGACTTGCGAGAGAAATCTCTGAGCTGCCTCCGCATTGCTCAGAATCGCCGTGAGCGGCTGATTGATCTCGTGGGCCAAGGAGGTGGTCAACTCCCCCATCATGGCGACCCGGGTTACGTGGGCGAGATCGTCCCTGCGCTGCCGAGTCTGGACTTCTTCCTTCAGGCGTTCAGTGACGTCACGCGCTGCCGCATAGATCAGGTTTCCGGCCGGGGCTGAAGTCCATTCCAGCCAGCGGTACGTTCCGTCTTTGCAGCGGTAGCGGTTTTCAAAATAGATCACTTTCTGCTGCGATGCCAGATTGGAAACAACCTCCCGAGTTTTGTCCAGATCGTCAGGGTGCACGAAATCAAAGAACTGCTTCGCCATGAGTTCTTCCCTGCTGTAACCAAGAATCCTTTCCCAGGCCGGGTTTAGGCGCAGAAAGTATCCGTCCGTGTTCGCAATACAGAGCAACTCCAGCGACAGGTTGAAGAACTGATCCAGTTCCTCCGTCTTCTGCCTCAGCGACTCCTCGGCCGACCTCTTGCGGCGCCTCTGTATCAATAGTCCGGCGATCAGGAAGGACTGAGCGATGACAAAGGCTAGAGCGCCGATGAGGTAGTACCGGAAATCCCAAAGCGTAGGCTCCTTATTGATGACGATGCTTCCCTGCGGCAATGCGCTCGCGCTCAAGTTCCACCGCCTGAGCTCCCGCCAGTCGAACATCGCTACGGGTGGCACGTCCAGAAACTTGGGCGTACCCCCCGTGCGCGGGATGCCTCTGAGAATATCCAGAACCAGTTCACCCGCCCTGGCGCCAATATGCTCGAAGTTGATTAGAGATCCCGCTACGATGCCGTATCCTAGAGCCACGTCAAGCAGCCCGAACATTGGAGCCGCTGAGACTTGGCTCATCTGCTGGGTGACGTTTGGAGAGGTGTAACTCCTCTCGGCGATATCCTTACTGAAGACCAAGAGAAGGACAACGGTGTCGGGAGGCGCGGTGGATAGAGCAGCCAGAACATCTTCGAAGGGCATGCGGCTCAAGTAGCGAAACTCCAGGCGGCCTTCCCATTTCTTGAAATCCTCCCGAGCCTGATCTTCTACTCTTCTGTCGACTTCATGCGCGCCGCTCACGACATAGACGCGTTCAGCTCTTGGAACCAGCTTCAGCGCAATCTCAAGGGTCCCAAGGGTATCAAGAGACGCGGAATGCCCGATGATGCGGCGGTTCGTTTCGGGCAGCTCCAAGCCCTGTGGCAGGTACATCCCCAGGACGGGAACATCCGGGAAGATATCCCGGCAATCTTGCAGCACAAATTCCAAGGCTTCCGGGTACATGGTGATGATCATGTCGAGCTTTCGATGCCCGTACCGCACGCGCATCTCCTCGACCAGAAGTCTCCTGTACTCAGGCCCAGGATTCTGCCTCAGGTCCAGGGATCTGAAAGACTGGTTCAGTGCGGGTATACCGGCCGATTCCAGTGTCTTTAAGAGGCCTTTGTCTGTTCCCATGAAAACGGGGGCGTTGGCTTCGTGGGAATGCAGGATCAGAACGTTTTTACCGGAGAGCGGGTTCTGAGGCTGAGGTTGAGCATGGGCCGAGCCGACATATGCTCCACAGGCAAGCAGAACAAGAAAATACAGAGGGTAACCCAACGTTATCCATCTGATCCGGCGAGCGATTCGCATCATGAACTCCATCGTTGGCACGGCACACTCTGCAATTTGGCCTTCACTTTCTCAAGCTCCCTGAGCCGCAGCTCGGTCGGCGAACACCAGCGCGTGGTCACGGCGCACACGGCCGGCCGGAATCGACAAATCGCCGTCCCGCAGCCGCACGAGCATGCCCGCCTTATCGCTCCCCGTCACCAGCCACAGGACAGTTCGGGAGCGATCGAGGATCGGATAGGTCAAGGTCATACGCCGCCTCCCCTGGTAGACCCCCGTCAGCGCGACGTCTGCATCGGTTACATCAAGGACCGCATCGCCGGGCACCAGCGAGGCGGTGTGGCCGTCGGCACCAAGGCCCAGGTGGACGAGATCGAGCACCGGCGGCGAGCCGGCGATCTCCCGGAGAGTCAAAGCGTAGCGCCCGACCGCGGACTCCAGGTCTCTCTCGTCCACCGGCATGGCGTAGATTTGTTCGGTCGGCAGCGGGGCATGCTCCAGCAGGCTTTCACGCAGATGGGTCAGGTTTCGGTCAGGGTCGCCCTCCGGAGCCACACGCTCGTCCACCTGCACGACGTGCACGCCCTTCCAGGGCACCTCCTCATGTGCAAGGAACCGCAGCATTCGCCACGGCGTGCGGCCGCCGCTCACCGCGATGATGAACCGGCCGCGGTCGGCCACGGCGTCCCGAGCCCCCCCGGCGATCACCCTGGCAGCCTCCCGGGCAACAGCTTCCGCGTCCGCTAATATTCTGATATCCAATGAGAACTCCCACTGCGGCCTACGGCCTCATTCAAATCCGAGGTTTACCAGCCTCTGGCTGGCACGAAATTCCAAATCGCCCCTTCGAGGCTGAGCTATAAGCCTGGAAACCCCTCCCCCTTGGATGGGGGAGGTTTACCCGCCTCTGGCGGCGCCGAAGTTTACCTGCCTACGGCAGCGCCAAAGGCGACCAGGGGCGACCAGGGGCAAGGGTGGGGGTGGCTTCGGTTTTTCCCCCTCCCCTTTGTCCCCTCCCGCCTAGGGAGGGGAGAAAAGCTGTCGTACGACCTCTTTTCCGTCATTCCGGCGAAAGCCGGAAT
>JBFYYO010000318.1:0-3709 GCA_041310025.1 Syntrophobacterales bacterium | reverse complement strand
ATTATTGACGAAGCGCGTCTATCAAAAATAGCCCGTTCTAGCAACTGGATTAGTTTTCAGTATTGTTCAATGGCGCAGACCTGTATTAGCTATGGCAACGAAGAATTAGTTGGTTCATCTTCGCCGAGTATTTCTTTGGTTGCGACTGATGATGATAGCGGACAGGGTTCTGTTTCCAAACAAATTGATTTTGGGACAATCACTCAATGTTCGGCAAATTATTCTCCACAAGCATCAGGATTTTCTTCACAGCCATGGACATCTCCCCAAGAGACCGGCATGAGCTCAGAATCGCCGGTCACTGCTCTGAAAAGGTTCAAGTTTCAGGTTTCAAGTCTCAAGTTAAAATCGGCCCCCGTGAGCCTTTTCATCGTTTAGGGTGCCCCCAAGGGCATGAGTTACCGCTGACAAAAGGAAATTTCTTTGTGGGGTGGGCTGGTGCGCAGAAGCGGCAGCCCTGCCCACCGAAAAATGCGGCTTCACGGCTGCGGTGGGCAAGACAGAACGCTTGCCCACCTTATCCTGGAATAGCACCCAGCATCACTTCTCTTCGAACCAACGATAGAAGAAGCCCGCCAGTGCTGCGCCGATGATGGGCGCCACCCAGAAGAGCCAGAGCTGTTGAATGGCCCAGCCGCCGACCATCAGGGCAGGACCGGTGCTGCGCGCCGGGTTGACCGACGTGTTGGTGACGGGAATGCTGATGAGGTGGATGAGGGTGAGTCCCAGGCCGATGGCGATGGGAGCAAACCCTGCCGGTGCCCTTTTGTCGGTGGCCCCCAGAATGATCATGAGAAACATGAACGTCATGACCACTTCGGTCACGAACCCTGCCCCCATGGAGTATTTACCTGGAGAGTGATCGGCAAAACCGTTGGAGGCCAGTCCGCCGCTCAAATCGAAGCCGGCTTTCCCGCTGGCGATGAAGTACAGCAGGGCCGCCGCAACGATGGCGCCGACGACCTGAGCGATGATGTAGGGCAGGAGCTCCGATGCCTTGAAACGCCCCCCCACCGCCAGCCCCACCGAGACCGCAGGATTCAGGTGACAGCCCGAAATGTGCCCGATGGCGAAGGCCATCGTCAGCACGGTGAGACCGAAGGCGAAAGAAACCCCCAGGAGACCGATGCCCACATTCGGAAACGCAGCCGCCAGAACCGCACTCCCGCATCCCCCCAGGACCAGCCAGAACGTACCGATGAACTCCGCGACCGAACGTTGTGCCAGTGACATGATCTCCTCCTTTTTGACTGACATTCGTCAACAGAAAGCCACCCGACACAAACCATTAGGCTGCCCGGGCAGACGACGTGCCGAACGATAGAGCCCCCTCTGAGCCCATGCATTCGATTAAGCTGAGTACTTGGTCTGTGACGGCACCTGCATGCTCTCGCTTCCAAACGGAACAATGCGCTGCACTTTCAGGATGGAAGGAACGTACTCCTACCGGAAATGCCGCCTGTACCGGGGCAGCACCGGTTGATGAAAACACGGTCAAGGGGCGGATACCATTCGGTTGTCTCAATGTACCGCTGAAACCGCCCGTCGATTGGAGGAAAGATAGAGCTCTGATGGTGAGTGGTCAACACGATAATGGCATCTTTTTGGCTGAAAGTTCCGCCGCAGAACATGAAACCGATGCCATCTCATGCCTTATTGCACCGGGCCGACCTTCAAAGCCGCCGCGCGGCCTTTTCCGAAAACCTCCGGGTTGTACATCTCCTCGGCACGCGTGGGCAGTGCTGTGAACGTGCCGGGGGCTATGGCCTGGGCCACGTAGGTCAGGTGGTAGCGGCCCGCCGGGAGGATCTCCGAGTAGAAGAGGGCCGCCTCGTGGCGCAGCTCCCGGTGATAAAAGGCCCAGCGCGACGAGCTGAGCCGCTGCAGATCCTGGAACTGCTCGCCGTAGGATCCCTCGGGCAGAGGCTGTTTGCCTTTCTCCACATCGGTGAGAGATGCCGTGGCCAGATCCCGGTTCACGGGCTCCATGCCGCCCGGGATGGGATCGTCCAGAACCACGAAGTAACGTTCTGCCTGGGCCGACACGAAAAGGTCCACACGCACCAGGTCTCCCATCTTCACGTCCTCCGGCGCTTTGAGGAGCACCCACTTTCCGTCGCGCTCGACACTGTATTCCCGATGGACCTCGAGTCCCGCCAGGTCGCCGGAGCCCCCACCGGTGGAAAGCTCTGCGGGCTTCCTCCCATCGGGTGCAGAGGGTGCTCCCGGCTGAGCGGCGACAGGCTCCCCGGGCAGGGCAACGGGTGTGTCGTAAGACAGGGAGAGCGAGTAGTAGAGCGGTCCCTGGCCGGTCTTGGTCATTCGGGCTGTGGCCTTGCGCCCGGGGTCATCACCACGGACCCGATAATCGAAAGACAGCGGCGGGTCGCTCAGCGCCTTGAATTCACCCGATCCCAGGGACAGGCTGTCGAGCCAGGCCTGAACCGTCAGGGGCCCCTGGTCCCGTTCATAGGTCCGACTGAAGTCGATGAGGGCCCTGACGGCGAAGAGGTTCTCCTGGGTCGACCGCCAGTGCCGCCTGCTCCTGCGCCCCTGGAGAACGGTGTGCAGCAGGCGCAGCGGCATGGCTCCCAGCTCGGACCTGCCTTTGCTCTGGGCGAGCTCGTAAGCCAGCAGGCTGCTCAGAATGGCGCTGTTGTCCCGAATCGTGGAGGAGAGGAGCAGGTTCTGGACCCGCGGATCCAGGGTCTCCCGGAAGACGACTCCCGCAGCCGTTTGATCTGCACTCGCCAGGATCTGCCCGAGGACCTCCTTCTGAGCCCGCTCGGTGCCGGCCACCCGCGTCAGGGCCTGCAGGTAAAGCGCTTTGCCGAAGAGGCTCATCTCCGGAGAATGTCTTTCGAAACGCTCCAGCTCATTCCCGGGGAGCTTGCCGCGTTCGGCCAGGGCCAGGAGGACGACGGCCCGCGTGGTGGCGTTCATGGACCGGCTGTAAACGCCTGAGGTCGGTTCGTGCTGGAGGAGGGACTGGAGGTATTTCTCGAGACTTTCCTCCACAGCGGGCGAGGCCGCATGCCCCCGCTCCTTCAGCCAGCCCAGGCCCAGCGCCGTGAAAGCGCTGAGGAAGGGATCGGTGAACTCGAGCTTCGGCACGAAGTAGCACATCCCTCCCGAGGACGCCTGGAATTCCGCTGCACGGGCCGCCGTCCTGGCTGGAAGCTCATCGCTTTCGGCCCAGACGAAGGACTTGTCCAGGTAGGGCCGCAGCTCCTGGTAGAACGCCGCCATGAGCCCTTTGGTCAGGATCTGCTCCCAGCACAGGTATGGGTAATCACGCATGTACTCGAATGCGCCCTCGATCCCTCCGATGGCGGTGGGCGATGCCAGCAATTTCAGCCGCCCCGTTTCCGGCACCATGTCAGCCGGAAAGAGAACCTTCTCGGCCGTTTCGGGCTGGGTGGTCATGCCGTGAACCGCGGCCACGGTGGGTGTGCTCCGCCTGCCAACGGGAAGGGAGACCGTCATGGCGTCCCGATCGCTGGAATCCCCGGCCTGAGCCACAAACTCGATGGCCCCGTGGCCCCTGGCCTCGAGGGGGAGGCTCACGGCCTGCCGCGTGAACGGTTCCAGGGTGAGCTGCTGCCGGGACGTGACGATGGCACCGGCGGCGGGAGTTGTCGAGGTGGGGCCGGGGGTGGCCGCGGTTGGGGAGATCTCGGCTCCGGCCACGCCCGTCGACGGCGCTTCC
>JBFYYO010000317.1:0-3713 GCA_041310025.1 Syntrophobacterales bacterium | reverse complement strand
TGGCTGGAGGAAGCAACAGGGGTGCCCAATGCCCACATTCGCGGGATCCACCTGAGACTTCCTGAGTGTGGCCCTGAAGGTCCGACCCTTGAGATCTTTCAGTATGACCAAGAGGAGGCGCGATCACCCAGCGCTGTCAATTGGCCTGGCTTCGCCCATATCGCTTTCGCTGTGGATGATGTGAAAGCTGCCTTGGAGGCTGTGAGGATGGCTGGCGGTGGTGCGATTGGGAATGTCGTGTCACTCTTCGTCGCCGGCGTTGGCACCGTCACAATCGTCTATGCAACGGATCCTGAGGGCAACGTCATAGAGCTTCAGGCCTGGTCGAAAGAGGATTTGGAGCAGTGAGCATCAACATGAGTCAAAGGAATTGGGCGGCAGGGTTCAGCGGAAGCTGTCTTCTCCTTGCGGAGATACTCATCATTCCAGCCCTCTGTTTTGGCTGGCAGGGCAAAGTGGTCAGAATCAGCGATGGCGGACACGATCACCGTCATGCACGATGGCAAAGGCGAAAAGATCAGGCTTTATGTCCAATGTGTCGAGCAGAGTCTTCCACGGACCAGGGTGCCGCCATTATGACTGCAAGAACTGCACGGCGGCATTCAAGTCCAAGAAAGAGGCGATGAAGGCTGGATATCGGCCGCATGAGGAGTGTGTCGAATAGGGGATGGAGAGCGCCCACGAGGGCTGTAGCGCCAGATGATAATGGGGTTGCGTTGGCTTCTTAATGGGGGACTGGGGGAGGGTTTGAGATGGGCGATGCGAGGATTTCGGTGGTTGCCAGGCTGAGGGCCAGGGCCGGCATGGAGGAACAGGTCAAACAGGAACTCATGGGGCTGGTGGCGCCTTCACGCAAAGACAAGGGGTGCATGAACTATGCCCTGCACCAGTCTGTCGAGGATCCCTGCCTTTTCGTTTTCTATGAGAACTGGGAGAGCAAGGCGGATCTCGATGCCCATCTTGGAATGCCTCATGTGCAGACAGTGCTCGGGAAGGCTGATCAGCTGTTGGCAGAGCCCGTGGACCTTTCCGTCATGAAGATGTTGAGCGATCGCGGTTGAGAAACCGAAGGCGACTCAACGCTCCGGCAAAACGTTTCACGGTAGGACCCGGCATTAGAATTAGATCCGGAGTCGTCTTCGCTTCCAATGGGAAATTGGCTGATCTTAGTGGCTCCGAAGAAGATGATCATCCACACATGGATCCGTTATCGAAACAGTGGCAGCTATAAGACGAGTATCGAGATAGGAGAGATGCATGGACTTTCCAGTGCCCGAACGACAACCCTTCCGAAGAGGTCTGCGCTGAGTTCGAAAGGTGAGTCTAGGTCGCTGTCATTGTTTCAGGCAGCGTCATCAGTTTCTAAGTTTCAATAGATGTTCTCCTTGCCTTCACCCTGTGGTTTCGCTCTGACAGGTTAAATTTGGACTGCTATTTGGCAGCCTTTTGTGCTAGAGATCGGGCAGGTCGCATGAACACTCCCGTCAGAATGTGCTCAGAGCGTAATGACACGGTAATCTGGAGAGGATGAGAGATGAGAGCACTTACAAACAAGTTCGTTGTAGTGATGTTGCTCGTGCTCGCCTTCCTACCCCCGATCCTTCGAGCCGAAGACATTGATCTCTTTGTGTTAGCCGGTCAGTCCAACATGCAAGGATGGCAAGGAAATGCCGAGAGCTATCCTGCTGATCCAAATGGCATCGACGGGAAAGTGAGATTCTACTGGGAGACTCCCACGATTAGCAGCTCCGGTGGGAAGTGGACATTCCTGCGTGCACAGGGAGGACTTTTTCCCAAGGGTCATTTCGGTCCAGAAGTGACTTTTGCAAGACTCCTGGTGATGAATGGCCACAATGTCGCAGTTTTCAAGTATTCGCTCGGATCAACGGGTTTGGCCTATGTCTGGAAGGCGCCCGGCCAATACGGAATGTATGATGAGATGATCGTTGAGCTCAGGAAAGCTCTAACATTGCTGCAAGCACGGGGCCACAAGATCACCATCAGAGCCCTTGTATGGATTCAGGGCGAAAGCGATGCAGAAAGCAAAGAACTCGCAGATGAGTATGGAAGCAGGCTCAAACTGCTTATAGACCATTTCAGAACGAAAGTAGCCATAGACAACCGCTTGCCAATTATTCTCGGAGTGGACGAGCAGCATACGTGGATCAAGGCCTTTCCCAAGGTTTTGGAGGCGCAGCAGCAAATTGCGAGAGAGGAGCCGGCAGTTATCTTTACGTCCATGGTTGGGCTTGAGAAGGCTGATGAAACACATCTTACGCCAAAGGGCCTGGAGGAGCAGGGTGCTCGTTTGTTTGCCGCTTATAAGGTGCTGGCAACCAAATGCGATCATTCAAATAGCGCCCGGATTACCCCAGGAAGATCGAGCAATACTTCAAAGAGGCCGTTTAAAGTCGGTACGTAATCCTGAGACATTCTCGCCGCCATTTGCCAGGAATGGCCCTGAGACCAATTTTTCAGGAACTTGGATTGCATCGTAGGCCGGGGCTGTAATATCTCTAGTCATGGTAGACTGGGAACCCTGAAAGGGAACCGAGGAGGATTGAGCCATGAAACGACTGATTTCTATCTGTGTTGCTGTAATACTTTTGACCGCTATCCCAGCTTTCTCCCTGACTGGAAATCAATTGAAGCAAGATGCTGACTCTCCTGGCTTATATTCTAAGGGGTATTTCGATGGTTACGTTCTTGCCGTCCTCGAATTCACTAAAGACCGCCTCTGCATCCCCGAAAGAGTAGAGATGGGACAAATTCTTGACGTGATTAAGAAATACCTGAGCGACCATCCAGAAGAGCTGTATTTATCCGCTTCTGACCTAGTAATGAGAGCAATCCAAAAGGCCTGGCCGTGCAAGCAATAGGAGAGAAGCAAATATTCGAACCTTCCTCCCAAGTCCTTGTACGCAGTTTGGCAAAATCGTGAGCGCATGCGAGACCAATCATAATCCCCCTACAAACGCTTTTTGCCACATAAGATACCACACCGATAGCCATAGCACCGCTCCCTCTGTCCGCAAGAAAAACATTTGTCCTCCCGCGGGAAAACCCGATTTAAGCGACCACTATGCTGAGGGCCGCCAATCTACCAACGTGGAAAGTGTAACTATCTTAACAGAATCCAGCACCTCACGGTAGTGATGCTCCGTTGCTGATAGCCGGAAGATATCTTGCCAGAGGTGACATCCAGATCACTCAGGCCAGCATTACGGAAATGATCTGGACGTGTTGGCCTTCTAGGCCGCCCAAGATTTCCAGGATCAGGAGAAATGTAAAAACAACGGCAACAATGGATCCATGGGTCGTCAACCACCAGGAAGGAGCTGTCCATCGGTGCTCCTCCAGTTGCACGCTCATCTCCACTCAATTGAATCTCAATTGTTCACGCCCATGAGGGCATCCTGCTCATACCGCAACGCAAGTCACGAATCTCACTGCACACGGCCCGTCCGGACATTCACCAGGAGCAGGTTGCCATCTTGGGGCAGCACAACCCGCAAGGTCGTGCCATGGCCGACCTTGCTCTCCACCTCGATCCTCCCACCCAGGGAAGTCACATGGTTGTGGCAGATGTAAAGACCCAGCCCCGTTCCCTCGCTGGATGCCTTGGTGGTGAAGAAGGGATCGAAGATCTTCTCTCGGACACCTTCTTCTATGCCTGAGCCGTTGTCCGTGATCTCGATGATGCATTCGTCCCT
>JBFYYO010000316.1:0-3714 GCA_041310025.1 Syntrophobacterales bacterium | reverse complement strand
GAAATTTCTCTGGTAGGGTGGGCAAAAGCGGCAGAGTTGCCCACCGAGAAGTGTGGCTTCTCCTTCCGGTGGGCAAGCTAAGGCCCTTGCCCACCCTACTGGTCCGCGAGCTGCGATGGTTGTTTACGGTGGGCGCGTATCTCAGTACCTATCGCAAGCGAGTACAAACTTCCGCCTGCATCTGCTCTTCTCAGTGAAAGTCATACACCTCTGTGAGGTCTCGGCTCATCGAGCTGTGGACGCAACATGCCTGTTTCGTACTCCCGGTGGGCCAGGCAACGCGCGGTCTCGATGATCTGTTTGAGAGAGACCTGTTGTTCGCGGGCCAATTTTCTACAGTCGTCGTATTCGGGCGCGATATTCAGCACTCCTCCCTTGTCGTGGGCCACCTTGCACCGAACCTTGCCGAAAGGAGTCTGCACATCGAAAATTTCACGGCGGGCTTTCACTCGATGGTTCAGGCTCCAGCGGACGCCGATGGTGGTCGTTTCCTGAAGCAGGACCCGGGCGCAGTCTTCCCGCTTCTGCACCGGGCAAATGACTGAAATCAGGACGGCAGGACGGTTCTTCTTCATGTGGACCGGTGTGAGCGTCACGTCAAGGGCTCCGGTATCGAAGAGCTTTTCCATCACGTAATCGAAGAGCTGAGGGTTCATGTCATCGACATTCGCCTCCAGGACCGCCACGGAATCCTGCTCCAACCCGGCCGGAGGTGCCTCGCTTTCCCCGATCATGAGGCGAAGGAGGTTCGGAAACGGGAGATCGCGTCTTCCCGCTCCATAGCCGATGGTCCGGATGGCCATGGCCGGGATCGGCCCGAAGGCGTCGGCCAGGGTGGTCAGGATCACGGCGCCGGTCGGTGTCAGGAGCTCTGCCTGAACGCCGGAGGAATAGACCGGTTTTTCCCTGACGAGCTCCGCTGTGGCTGGTGCCGGCACGGGAAGCTCTCCATGGGCACACTTTACGGTCCCGCCTCCGAGGTTCATGGGTGAGCAGTGGATGCTCTCGACGCCCAGCAGATCAAGTCCTACAACCGCTCCCACGACATCGACAATGGTGTCCAACGCACCCACTTCGTGAAAATGGACGGCGTCGATGCTGGTGCGATGCACCTTGGCCTCCGCCTCGGCCAGTCTCCGGAAGATCTTCAGGCATTTCTCCTGAGTTGCAGAGCGCAGACCGCTTCCCTTAACGATGGACTCGAGATCTCGCAGGTGGCGGTGCTCATGGTGGTGCGATTCGCCACAGACCACGGTGACCTGGCTTCCCCCGATCCCGCCTTTCTCCACCGATTCCACGTCAACGGCAAAATCACGAATCGGCAGTCCGGACAGTCCCCTTCTGAGATCCTCAACGTCCAGACCCGCATCCAGCAGGGCTCCCAGAATCATGTCTCCACTGGCCCCTGCAAAGCAGTCGAAATAGGCCGTCTTCATCTGTCTTCCCCCGAGAGCTCAATGGGGCGGGTGGGCATGGAATCCCCCTCGCCTCTATGCAAACCCAAAGCGACGCGGTTGATGAGGCTGGCCTGATAGCCCGCCCCAAACCCGTTGTCGATGTTCACCACCGACACTCCGGCCGCACAGCTGTTGAGCATGCTCAAGAGGGCCGCGACCCCGCCAAAGCTCGCCCCGTAGCCGATGCTCGTCGGCACCCCGATCACCGGACACGGGACCAGTCCCCCCACAACGCTGGCCAGCGCGCCTTCCATGCCCGCCACGACGACGATGGCGTTGGCGTTGTGGAGCTCGGCCATGACATCCAGCAGTCGATGAAGCCCTGCCACGCCCACATCGTAAAGCCTCGTCACGCGACTGCCCAGGATCTCAGCAGTCACTGCCGCCTCCTCGGCCACGCGGGAATCCGCCGTTCCGGCGCTCACGATCACCACACTCCCGCGACCTTCCACGGGCTCCGGGTTGATGACGACAATCCTTGCCACCTCGCGGTACAGGCAGTTCACGCCCGTCTGCTGGATGGCTTCGAAAACCTCCGGGCTGGCCCATGTGGCCATGACATTCCGGTGATGCATGGAAAGGGTCCGCACAATCCCCTGAATCTGTTCCAGACTCTTGCCGTTGCAGAAGATGACCTCCGGCACGCCGGTCCGCACACAGCGATGACTGTCCACCCTCGCATATCCCAGATTCTCGAAGGGAAGCGTCTTCAACTGATCGACGGCCCCCTCCACACTGACCGATCCTTCTCGAATTTGATGGAGCAGGCGAACCAGACGATCCTTATCCAAGGTCGCTCCTCTCTTCGATGGCCCTGTTCAGACTGCCCATGCGGTAGCCTCCCAGATCGAGGGTAATGTGGCGAAAACCCAGACCGGCCAGGTGCTCGACGATCCTCTCTCGGAACTGCTCTTCCATGAGTCGCGTCAAAGCGGAATCCTCGACCTCGATGCGCGCCACATCCCCATGGTGGCGCACCCGGATCTGCCGGGCCACCTGGAGGCCGCGAATGAACTCCTCGGCCCTCTCCACCTGCGCCAGTTTATCCCGCGTGATCTCGATGCCGTAAGGGATGCGCGACGCCAGGCAGGCGGAGGCCGGCTTGTCCCAGCAGTCCAGACCAAAATGCTCGGCAAGCAGCCGGATTTCCGCCTTGGACAACCCCACCTCCTGGAGGGGGCTTCGGATGCCGAGCTCTCTCACGGCCCGGTTTCCGGGGCGGTAGTCCTTTGCGTCGTCGGCGTTGGATCCGTCCAGAAGCACCGGGACGCCGCGGGCCTTCAACACCTCCAGAATGGCACTGTATCTCGCCCTTTTGCAGATGTAACAGCGATCCGGTCCGTTTATCAAGAAATTGGCCAGGGCCATTTCCTCCGACTCCAGAATCCAGTGCGGCACAGAAAGCTGCTCCGCCATTCGGACCGCGTCTTCCAGGTCGCGCTGCGGCAGCACCTCCGACCTGGCCGTAACCGCCACCACCCCATCGCCCAGGCTCTCTTTGGCGATGACCAGCAGGACGCTGCTGTCCACACCTCCCGAGAAGGCAACCGCCGCAGAACCGAGCTCGGCAAGCTTTCCCTTGAGGAGGTTCAGTTTTGAGGTCAGAGACAAAGGCAGAGAATTCATGCAGGTTTGGTGAGACCGGTTTCGAGTTTCGGGTTTCGGGTTTCGGGTTGATCTTCAGCTCTCACCAGGATTCGCAGATCATGGGGAGGATCTCTCCGGACTTGCCAAGAATGCTGGTGTCATAGAGCGTGGTGAAGGGGGTCGGCTCCAGGTTGATCTCAACCAGGTAGGCGCCCTTTCTCTTGGCCACCATGCCCATGGATGCCGCAGGTTCAACGGTCCCCGAGGTCCCGATGACCATCACGATCTCAGCATGCTGCACGGCTTCAAAAGCCGTGCTGAGAATGGACGGATCCAGGCTTTCCCCGAACCAGACCACGTGGGGCCGCAGGAGCGCCCCGCAGCCCGGGCAGCGCGGCATGGGCGGCAGAACCGAGTGGTCCTCGGCAACCTTCCCACAGCCCAGGCAGCGCACATGCCAGATGTTGCCGTGCAGCTCCAGGATGTTTCGACTCCCCGCGCGCGCATGCAGGCCATCGATGTTCTGGGTGATGAGGGTGAACTGCGGCACCCTCTGTTCCAGCTTCACCAGAGCGTTGTGGCCCGGGTTGGGTTCAAGCGGCCCAAGGACTTCCCTTCGCCAGTTGTAAAATTCCCAGACCAGCCGGGGGTCGCGAGCGAAGGCCTGGGG
>JBFYYO010000315.1:0-4513 GCA_041310025.1 Syntrophobacterales bacterium | reverse complement strand
TCTTCCGCCCGGCTCGGAGTCGGCGGTCTTCATCGGTTCGACCTCGGGCAACGAATGGACCGGAGCTCTTGAAGCCGACGGCGAATATACGGTTCGAGTTTACTTGATGCGCAGTGCTGCGCGTCGGAACGCCAAAGCCAATTACACGCTGACCGTCGGCATCACGGGAGGATCAGTCGCAGCGGCTCCGTTGACCGATGCCAAAGTTGCGGGAACCTCGTATCATGCGACCGGCAACATTCCTTGCTCCATGGGAGGGGGAGAGCCCACCGGATCCTGCCCGTTCGGTGTCACCCGCGAAGGCAATGGTAGCGGTATGGTCACCGTGACCAAGCCCGACGGCCGGACCCGCACGATCTTCTTTGAGAAAGGGAAGGCCACCGGGTACGACATGAGCCAGGCGGACACCGGTAAATTCAAAGCTGAAAAGAAGGGTGATCTGAACATCATCCACATTGGCCAGGAACGCTACGAGATCGTCGACGCAGTGGTCTTCGGCGGCTGATAGGTTCAACACCTGCGCCGCCGCTGAACCTGGGTGATGGGTCGACAGCGATTGCCGGGTCTTTGGTCAAGCCGGGTACGGTGATCCTTGCGATAGACGGCCAAGCCATCGCGACCAACGAGGAATTCCACGCCTTGCTCAATCGGAAGGCTGGGGTGCCGGTCGAGCTCACCATGGTCCCTGCTCCGGGTTCCAAGCCCGCCACCCAGACCGTCACTCCCGTCTCCATGGAACAGGAGCGAGGGCTACGGTCCTGGGGCCGATTCCGGGGATCTCGTCCAGCTCGTCGACGGATTTCCAGGGAGCCTGTTTTCTGTGTTCCACGATGGCTCTGGCCCATTGGGGCTTCATCAAAGGGACCAGGAGGAGATCTTCTTCGGATGCGGCGTTCAGGTCCAGCTTGAGGCCGAGAGCGAAGCCGGAGGGGCCGTCCATCTTTTCGATGACGACCTCGATGGCCGCCTCGGAATTTCGGGATACGCGCAGGCGTTCTCCCGATTCAATGGTTTTCTGTGCGATCCCTTCGGGGAGGAGCCGTTCTGGGTCTTTGGAGCTCCAGCCTGCCGCCGCCAGTGCCCGTGAGACCTTGCTGGTCGGGCCGGGGAGGAGATGGATGCCGGGAAAGGGGACTTCCCCCAGAACTTCGACGATCACAGGGGGCGGGGAGGGGGCTTCCGGAGGATGGGAGCTCTGCCAGGCGCGGAAGAAGAGCAGGCAAAAAATGAAGGCGGCCACCAGAGTGATGGCCGCCCACTGTCCCGTGGGGATCTGCCGTTTCAGCATTTACGCTGTTGCTTCTCCGACTTGTACATCTTGTAATTGATGCTGTCCACCAGGGCCTGCCAGCTGGCTTCGATGATGTCCTGCGAGACGCCGACGGTGCCCCACTGGTCCTCGCCGTCGCTGGACTCGATGAGCACGCGCACCTTCGCCGCCGTTCCGTCGCGGCCCGGCAGCACCCGGACCTTGTAATCGCTGAGCTCCATGTCCTTGAGCTCCGGGTAGAACTTGTCGAGGGCTTTGCGCAGGGCGTTGTCCAGAGCGTTCACCGGCCCTCTTCCCAGGGCGGCCGTGTGCTCCTCACTCCCCCCCACCTTGACCCGGATGGTCGCCTCGGCGATGGGCGGCTGGTCGTCGCGCGTCTTCTGGTCGATGACCCGGAAGCCCACCAGCTCGAAATAGCGCTTGCTCCTCCCCATGGCCTTGTTGATCAGGAGCTCGAAGCTGGCCTCGGCCGCCTCGAACTGGAAGCCCTGGTTCTCGAGCTCCTTGAGCTCCTCGAGGACCTGCATGGCCACGGGATCGTTTTTGGACAGGTTGAGCCCGTAATCCTCGGCCTTGCGCTTGATGGTCGCGCGGCCCGAAAGATCCGAAACCAGGATGCGCCGCCTGTTGCCCACCAGCTCCGGCACGATATGCTCGTAGGTGAGCGGGTTCCGCTCCACGGCGCTGATGTGCACCCCTCCCTTGTGAGCGAACGCGCTCCGCCCCACAAACGGCTGGTAGCGGTTGGGCGGCATGTTGGCGAGCTCCATGATGTAGCGGCTCACGGGGCGCAGCCGCTGGAGGTTTTCCGGAGACAGGCACTCGCATCCCATCTTGAGGCAAAGATTCGCGATGATGGAACAGAGATTGGCATTGCCGCATCGCTCCCCGACCCCGTTCATGGTGCCCTGAACCTGCACGGCTCCCATTTCCACCGCCGTGAGCGAATTGGCGACGGCAAGATCCCCGTCGTTGTGCACGTGGATCCCCAGTTTCGCCTCGGGGTAGCGATCCTTGACCACCTGCATCGTCTCCCGGATCCTGCCCGGCAAACTCCCCCCGTTGGTGTCGCAGAGCACGAGACACTCCGCTCCCGCCGCCAGGGCCTTCCCCAGAGTCGCCAGGGCGTATTCCGGGTCCTCCCGGAACCCGTCGAAGAAATGCTCCGCGTCGTAGAACAGGGTCTCCACATGGGGTCGCAGAAAGGCGAGGCTGTCGTGGATGAGCTCCAGGTTGCGGTCGAGCGTCGTGTGGAGGGCATCCCGAACATGGACGGTCCAGCTCTTGCCGAAAATCGTGACCACCGGGGTTCGAGCCGCGATGAGGGCCTTCAGGTTCTCATCGGCACTGGCCGACTTGCCGTGGTGGTGGGTGGCTCCGAAGGCCGCCACGCGGGCCTGTTTCAGCTGATAGTTGCGGATCTCGTCGAAGTAGGCCACATCTTTGGGGTTCGATCCGGGCCATCCCCCTTCGATGAAATGGATTCCCAGGTCATCGAGCTTGAGGGTGATGCGGATCTTATCCTCCATGGACAGGGAGAAATCCTCGGCCTGGGTACCGTCTCTGAGGGTGGTGTCGTATATCATCACGTCATGCATGTCTAATGCCTCTCAATCCACCGGCGATATTCTAAGTACCCTTCCACAGAACTAAGTGATCATTTTCCTCTTTTGTCATCCCCGCATGATTCTGGCGGGGATCCATGCATCTGAAAGCCTCTGGATTCCGGCCAGGGACATGCGGGAATGACGACCCATTCGGACACTCATTTGTGTGGGTGCGTACTATGTCTCTTCCTTGACCTTCATCACGCCCTGCGGAGGCTCCTTTCCGAGCTCGAAGGCGTCATGCAGAACGCGGACCGCCAACTCCGTGTATTTCTCGTCGATGATGCACGAAATCTTGATCTCCGAGGTCGCGATCATCTTCAGGTTGATGTTCTCCCTGGCCAGGATTTCGAACATCTTGGTGGCCACCCCGCTGTGGCTGCGCATGCCGAGGCCGATGATGGAAATCTTGGCGATGTTGGGATTGCTGTGAGTGGGGCCGGCGCCGATTTCTGCGGCCACCCTCTCGGTGATGGCGATGGCCTGTTCATAATCGGGCTTGGGAACGGTGAAGGACATGTTCACGACGCCGGGGGTGCTTCCGCTTCCCTGCACGATCAGATCCACGTTGATGTTGGCGTCCGAAATCGGTTGGAACAGTTTGGCCGCCATTCCGGGAACGTCAGGCACATTGGTGACCGTGATGCGGGCTTCGTTGCGGTTGTAAGTGATTCCGGAGACCACCACTCGTTCCATTTCTTCATCCTCCTGGGTGACCAGAGTTCCGGGAGCATCGGTGAAAGAGGAAAGGACCATGATGGGCACGTGGTACTTCATGCCGAACTCGACAGACCGCAAATGAAGCACCTTGGCTCCCATGCTGGCCATTTCGAGCATTTCCTCGTAGCTGATCTTCTCCAGCTTGCGCGCCTTGGAGTAGATGTTGGGATCGGCGGTGAAAACCCCCTCCACGTCGGTGTAGATCTCGCACAGGTCGGCTCCGAGAGCGGCGGCCAGAGCCACGGCCGTGGTGTCGGATCCTCCGCGTCCGAGGGTCGTGATGTTGCCTTCTTCATCGTAGCCCTGAAACCCGGCCACGACCACGATCCTGCCCTCACGGAGCTTCTCCATGACCGGCAGGGTCTCGATCCAGTGGATGCGGGCCTGTCCGTAGCAGCAATCGGTGATGATGCCCGCCTGGTAGCCCGTCATGGACACGGCTTCATGTCCCATTTCTTTCACGGCCATGCAGAAGAGCGCGATGGTGATCTGCTCGCCCGTGGACAGCAGGACGTCCAGTTCGCGGGGGTCCGGATTGGGAGTCATTTCACGGGCCAGCCGGATGAGCGAATCCGTGTCCCCGGACCGGGCGGACAGGACCACCACCAGGTTATCCCCTTTCATCTTCCGTGCAATGACGCGCTCGGCCACTGCTCGAATGCGCTCGACATTGGCGACCGATGTGCCTCCATATTTCTGCACCACAAGTGCCATGGCTCAAGGAACCTCCTCTTGATTGGGATATGTCGCGTCGCCAATCCTGACAGACCTGTTCAGGATGAATCCGAGAGATCACTCAGCATCGGATTTCAAGCGAAATGTAATTAATTAGCACAGAAGCTTTGAGGAGGGTACTGCAAAAGTTGGAAATGACGAGGATGTAAGCCCGCACAATCCGCAGCATCGCTGTTGCAGT
>JBFYYO010000314.1:0-3765 GCA_041310025.1 Syntrophobacterales bacterium | reverse complement strand
AGACACCCCTCCATCTCCGGTGGGCCATGGGGCATCGGGCACTCTTGCCCCTGCAGTGGAAGGCTCTTTGCTCATGAATGTCTGCTTTCGCAGCTCTGCCTCGGTGGTGCCGGTGACAAGTGTGCATCCGCACCCTTCCCTATACAGAGCGGTCGACTTGAACAAACCAAAGGAACTGGCCACAACCTTCTTTTGTGCTTGGTCTATTTTTACGTCGATGATTCCGGCGAGCGGATTGATGGGCGCTACATCTTCACGGTAAGTAATTTGGGGATCCCTATGCGAGATGAACACACTTGAGCAGATGTACCGGGCCACGTATCCTGTGCCGATGGGTATTGCTCTGTTCAAGTACCACCCCGCTCCCGCCAAAACGAGAACGAGGAGAACACCTATGCCGATCACGATCGTTTTTTTGCCGCGCTTCATCTCAGTCTCCTTCTGATAACCTAAGAAAGCGGCTTTGCCTATGGATTCAGCACCTCTCTCGCCCCTTGCGGAACTTCTATACAAGCCTGGCGAGATCTTGAAGCGGCTCCCGTCTTCACCTTTCTATAAGTTAAAAGCGTAACGGGGCATTATGCATACGTATCAGCGAAGACCTGCGAGAAGCTGCAGCACATAGATCGCTTCCGAGGTTCCTATCTGGCCGTCGCCGTCTACATCAGCCACCGCCTGAATGCCAGCCAGGGTTTGTCCTGACGCAACCTGCAGGGCCAGCACTGCATCTGCCATGTCGATGTCCCTGTCCTGGTCCACGTCACCCCTGAGCATCTGCTGGGACCCGGGCCAGGGCCGGCCGTCGCGCAAATAGTTGCCCCGGCCGGTGGGCCAGAGCAGTTGGTTTTCCGCAGAGCCGGGCACGGTGTAGACGAAGCAGCCCGCACCGAATGTCTGTACGATGATCTCGAGGGTCCCGTCGCCGGTCAGGTCCATCACCGTAGGGGCGGCAGGAGCGCCTTTGCCGTTGCCGTTGGTCCCCTGCTCGGGAAGCTCCAGGTCATGGAGCACCTGCCCCTGGTTGTCCAGTATCATCAGGTAGCCGTGGGGGACGCCGGGTGCGATGCTCTCGGGGTCGCCGAAGGTGGTCAGGATCACCTCCGGCACGTTGTCCTGATTCAGGTCGGCCACCATGAGCTCCGATGCATACATCAGGGCCCGACCGTGGCGAATGTCCCGCCTCCAGAGTTGGCCGGCGAGCGGTCCAATGCAGTAGATGTAGCCGTCATGGGCGCCATAGAGAATTTCAGGCCGGCCGTCGCCGGTAATGTCCACCACGGTGGGGGCGGGCGGGTTCGTGGGCGGATAATAGGTGTGGCCAGCGCGACTTAGAGGATATCCCGAGGAGGGCAGATTCTCCCAGCCAGGGAGTCTCCGGGCACTGCGGGACCCATCTCCATGGGATCCCTGGAGGACCATCACCGAGTGGTGCTTGGTATCGTAGGGCTCATCCTTTTCCACGTTGGAAACACAGACCACCTCGTTCTTGCCGTCGCTGTTGATGTCGGCCACGGAAGACGGCGATTCGGTCCATTGCATCCATTTCTGGGCACTCGGATGAGGCCAGGTACCGACGTGCAGATGGTAGTGATTCTCCTCGACCGCGGGGTCGAACCATCGGATGAACTGTCCCCAGTTTAAGCGGTTGCCCAGGTATTGCGCTGAACGGTTGGTAAAGTAGGGAGCCGAGAGCACACTGACGCCTGTGTGCTCAAAGACGTTGATCTGGTGGTTATCGAAGGTCACCACGATCTCCAGATCCGGATCATCGTCGAGATCACCGATGCCTACGTTGAGCCCGTAGCACCCATAGCCGTGATTTCCTGGCCCGTTGGCATCAGCATCGTTTCCACGGCCCGTGGCTGTGTTGTAACGCGGCCAGGCATTGAAGGTCAGCCCTGGCGGCTGGTAGCGGGTACCGTTGGGGTTGAAAACGAAAACCTGTGCGCCGCCATTGGTCTGGATCGTCGTTGCCACCACTTCGATTCGGCCGTCGCCGTTTAGATCTCCAGCGGCAATTCCCCGCACTTCAGGGCACTGACCGGCATCGCAGGCGCTCGCAGGCCAACCGGACTTGATCGACAAGGTGTCATTCCGCCACTCGTAGGCCGCCACTTTGCCGTTGCCGCTGCCGACGACCACTTCAAAAACTCCGTCGCCGTCGAGATCCGCGCAGATCGGGGGCGCATAAATCCGGCCTTCGTGCGGATAGGCTGAACCAGAGGGCGCCTTGGCCAACTGATTGAAGGCCGAATCCCAGACAAAGATATCGTAATAGGCGCCGATCAGCTTCCGGCCGCCGCTGCCGAGGTCATGAACAATGGGCGAACCGAACCAGGAAGTGCCGGTCCACTTGATCTGTTTGATCATTTGAGGCGTCTGGACCGGCGAAGCCCCAGCCACGCCTGCACAAAGGACGATGACGGGAAGAAGAAACACTATGGACCGTTTCATCGCCTTTCTCTCCTCCTCTATAGATCACTGTTGGATATTGTGGAAATTCTGACACTGCAGGATTCCCAGCCGCACTGAGGCGGAGTATAGGGGATAGCGGATGGAGGGTCAAGGTTAGGGCGGGGGGAGCACGACACTGGCACAAAAGAGCCAAACGCAGACTTGACCCGGCATCTGCAAGTGGGCTTTAATGAAAGCTATGAACAAGGCCCTGGAGGGGAAATCCTACCCCATCGACGAAATCCTTCCCAGGATAAAGGAAACGGTGCTGGCCAGCCCTTCAGCGGTTCTGCAGGCCCCGCCCGGTTCCGGGAAAACGACACGCACCCCACTGGCGCTGCTCCAAGGGATACCCCCGGAAAAGGGACGGATCCTGATGCTCGAACCTCGCCGGATCGCGGCGGTCTCCGCGGCCCGGTGGATGGCAAAAACCCTCGGCGAGGAGATCGGGGAGACCATGGGCTATTCCATCCGGTTCGAAAACCGGGTGTCGGAGAAGACCCGGATCGAGGTGGTCACCGAGGGAATCCTCACCCGGCGCATCCAGACTGATCCCGGCCTGAAAGGTGTGGCCATGGTCATCTTCGACGAGTTCCATGAGCGTAGCCTTCAGGCCGACCTCGCCCTGGCGCTCTGTCTCGACATCCGCCGCGCCCTCAGGAAAGACCTCAAGATTCTAGTCATGTCAGCGACCCTGGACTGCGGGCCGGTAGCGTCCCTACTGGGCGGGGCGCCGGTGATCTCCTCAGCGGGCGAAGCTTTTCCGGTGGAAGAGCGCTACCGACCGGATGAGCAGGACAGACCCCTCCAGGCGAGGATCACGGCAACGGTCCTCACCGCCCTGCGGGAGACCTCCGGCGACATTCTCGTGTTCCTGCCCGGCGGGGGCGAGATCCGCGCTTGCTGCGAATCCTTGCGGGCCGCTCTGGAAGGCAAAGCGGGCGGCATCTCCATTCATCCTCTTTACGGAGACCTCCCCTTTGAAGAGCAGGAGCGGGCGATTCTCCCTTCGGCAAAACGAAAAATCGTTCTGGCGACGAACATCGCCGAAACGAGCCTGACCATCGAAGGGGTGAAGGTGGTGATCGACAGCGGCCTCACCCGAAGGCTTCAGCATGACCCGGCCACCGGCATGAACCGTCTGGTTACAGTTGGGGTTTCCAAGGCGGCGGCAGAGCAGCGGAAAGGCCGGGCCGGCCGTCTCGGTCCGGGCATCTGCTACCGCCTTTACAGCCGCCATGCTTTTCAAGGAATGATCCCTTTTACCCCGCCGGAAATGCTCTTAGCCGACCTCTCCCCCCTGATCCTCGA
>JBFYYO010000313.1:0-3782 GCA_041310025.1 Syntrophobacterales bacterium | reverse complement strand
TTGTGGCGAGCTTGCAGTCAACAGGTTAACAGGTTTCAGCTGAAGGTTCACGATCATGCGGACCGTTCTTTTGCGACATATGGTGGCCGGACAGAAGGGGACCATCGCCCGTGTGGGGGCGACCGGTGAGCTGGGGAGGCGCATCCGGGACATGGGGCTGGTGCCGGGAACTCCGATCCAGATCCAGGGGCGGGCGCCTCTCAAGGACCCCGTGGCCATTCGCACAAGGAATTTCACCCTGACGCTCCGCAACAACGAGGCTGATTTCATCGAAGTCACCGTGGAAGAGGAGCCATGAACCCGAAATCCGCCGAAGAGCTGGTCGCCCTGGCCGGCAACCCCAACTGCGGGAAGACAACCCTTTTCAACGCCATCACGGGGGCTCACCAGCACGTGGGCAATTACCCGGGGATCACCGTCGAGAAGAAGGAGGGGTTTTACGCCGTGGACGGGCGGCGCTTGCGGCTGGTGGATCTTCCCGGCACCTATTCGCTGACGGCCTACTCCATGGAGGAGCTCGTGGCCAGGGACTTCCTGGTGCACGAGAGGCCGCGGGTGGTCATCAACATCGTGGATGCGTCCAATCTGGATCGCAACCTCTACCTCACCATCCAGCTCATGGAACTGGGGATCCCCATCGTCCTCGCTTTGAACATGATCGATGCCGCCGAGAGCCGCGGCATCGAGATCAATGCCGAAGAGCTGTCACGGCGTCTCGACAGGGAAGTGGTGCCCACGGTGGCTCGGAGCGGAAGAGGGAAGGATGACCTGCTCGACACCGTGGCTCGCGTGGCCTCCGATCCCAGGGACTGGCAGCCCATCCACATTTCATACGGTCCCGACATCGATCCGGTGCTGGATCGGATGGAGGCTGAAATCCACGCGGCCGATTTCATGACCGACACCTTGCCCGCCCGCTGGACCGCCCTCAAGTTCCTGGAAGAGGACGAGCAGGTGCTGGCGCGGGGCGACGAGACCGATTCCGCCCTATCGGAGCGTCTCAAGGCGGAAGCCCGGCAAGTGACCGAGCACCTGCAAAAGACGCTGGCCAGCTATCCGGAAGCCATCATCGCCGACCACCGGTATGGCTTCATCGCCGCCCTGCTCAAGGACGGCGTGGTCCGCCGCACCCAGAAGGCCGATCGCCTCTACCTGTCGGACCAGGTGGACCGTGTCCTGACCAACCGTTTCTTCGGTCCTCTCATCATGATGTCCATTCTCTACGCGGTCTACCACTTCACGTTCGATTACAGTGAAATTCCGGTGCAATGGCTCGAGTCGGGTTTCTCGGTACTGGGGCAGTGGGTGGAGTCTGTGCTGGAGCCGGGCCCCCTCCGGTCCCTCCTGGTCTCGGGTGTCATCGACGGGGTGGGCGGTGTCATGGGTTTTGTTCCGCTCATCATGCTCATGTTTCTGGCCATAGCCTTTCTCGAGGACACGGGCTATCTCGCCCGGGTCGCCTACATGCTCGACCGCGTTTTCCGCACTTTCGGCCTGCACGGGAGCTCCGTCATGGCCTTCATCATTTCGGGAGGCATTGCCGGGGGATGCGCGGTTCCCGGAGTGATGGCCACACGCACTCTCAGGAGCTCCAAGGAACGTCTGGCCACGATGCTCACGGCGCCCTTCATGAATTGCGGAGCCAAGCTCCCCGTTTTCGCCATGCTGATTGCGGCTTTCTTTCCGGGGAACCGGCCGCGGATCATGTTTCTGCTGACGCTGGTTTCCTGGATCATGGCCCTGCTCATCGCCAAATTGATCCGCCTGACAATCCTCCGGGGGCCGAGCACCCCATTTCTCCTGGAGCTGCCCCCTTATCGTCTGCCGACCTTCAAGGGGCTGCTCATCCACACCTGGGAGCGGACATGGCAGTACATCCAGAAGGCCGGGACGATCATCCTGGCCATTTCCATCCTCTTCTGGGCCCTGATGGCGTTTCCCGGGCTTCCCGAGTCCCGGAAGGCCGCATTTGAAGCGGATCGGAACGCCGTCCTGCAGTCTTTGCCGGTCGCCTTGAAGCAGGCGGTTGCGCAGCAGGAAGCGCCGGATGATTTGCCGGCCGATGCCAGAGAGCAGTGGGCGAATGCTCGGAAGGCGCTGGATGCCGTCGACCAGTCCGAAGCCCTGGCCGGCCTTCAGAATTCCTTTGCGGGTCGTATTGGCATGGCTTTCGAGGGACTGAGCCGGTGGTGCGGTCTGGACTGGCGAACCAACGTGGCTCTGCTCTCCGGGTTTGCGGCCAAGGAGCTCATCATCTCGACCCTCGGCACGGCGTATTCCATGGGCAAGCCGGCCGAGGACCGGGACCGGCCCCTCAGCCAACGGCTCGCTTCCGATCCCGACTGGAGCCCGCTCAAGGCAATGGCGGTGATCATCTTCATCATGCTCTACGCCCCCTGCTTCGCCACGGTCACCTGCATCGTCAGGGAGTCCGGGGCGTGGAAATGGGGACTTTTTTCCATGGCGTTCAACACCGTTGTGGCTTTTCTCATGGCGGTGGTGGTGTACCAGGGAGGACGCTGGCTGGGAATAGGGGGGTAATATGTGGCAGACGGTGGTAGTTTTCTTGATTCTTGCCGTGGTTGTGGTTTACGCTGCCAGGCAGGTGGTGAGGATGGTGCGCTCCAAGACGCCCACCTGTTCCGGTTGCATCGGATGTTCAGCCTTTGAGGAGGCTCCGCCTTCGCAGGAACGGTGTGAAGGCCGCTGAGTCGCGCTTTTTATCGTGGAGTCGTCAGATGCATCTTTCCATCCAGCTGCCTGGTGTGGGTAAGCGGATATCGGACATAACCATTGAAGAAGGCGTTATGGGCCGGGTGACCGGTGAGCTCGGACGCCTTCTCCAAGGAAGAAAGGCGTTCTGGATCTGGGATAAAAAGGTCTCGACGCTCTGGGCTGAGCGTGCGCAGGAGCTGGGATGGCCCGTTCAGAGCCGGGAGGGAGCGATCCGGTTTCGTGCGTCGGAGTCCAGCAAGCGGTTGGCGGTCGTCGAACTGCTGGCGCGGGATCTGATCCATGCCGGAGCCGACCGGGGCAGTGCTCTTGTGGCTGTGGGCGGCGGCGTGACAGGGGACTTGGTGGGTTTCCTGGCAGCCATTTTCATGCGCGGCATTCCCCATTTCCAGATCCCCACGAGCCTTCTGGCACAAGTGGACAGCAGTGTCGGCGGCAAGACCGGTGTCGATCTCCCCGAGGGAAAGAACCTGCTCGGAGCGTTTCACCAGCCCCGGGCGGTCTGGATCGACCCTCACCTGCTTTCAACTCTGCCCCCGGAGGAGATGCGCCAGGGAATGGCGGAAGTGATCAAGACCGCCATGATCGGCGACGAGGTGCTCTGGAGGTACATCGAGAGTCACTCGGAGGACATCCGCAGGCGGAATCCCGAGGCTCTGGCCCGCGTGATCTCTGCATGCTGCCTGTTCAAGGCCCACGTGGTCGAGGCGGATGAAAAGGAATCGGGGCGCCGCCGTGTCCTCAATTTCGGACACACGGTCGGACATGCCATCGAGAAGGTGAGCGAATATGCTATTCCTCATGGGGATGCGGTGGCCATGGGCATGATGACGGCCACGAACCTGGCTGTTTCCTGGGGCCGATTCCCCTCGACGGACCTGGTGCGACTGGAAAAGCTTTGCAGGACCTGGGGGCTCCCGACCCGTCTTCCGGCTGCGCTGAACCCGGATCACATCCTGGATGCTCTTTCGGCGGACAAGAAGAGGGTATCCGGCACCCTGCACTTTGTGCTGCCGGTGAGAATCGGGGAAACGGTCGAGGTGATCGAC
>JBFYYO010000312.1:0-3809 GCA_041310025.1 Syntrophobacterales bacterium | reverse complement strand
CCTGAGCTGGTGAAGCGGGATGGGCCACCGCCGGCTGCGGTGAAGCCGGACCGGGCCCTCATGGACACCTCTCAGTACTACGTGGTCGATCTCCGGGAGGCCGAGGAATACGCTGGGGGACACATCCCCAACTCCGTCAACATCGGCACCCGCGGACGGCTGGAAACCTGGGTGGGGATCATGGTGCCCTGGGAGGCCAGGCTGGTGGTTTGCGGCAGCCCGTCCGAGACTCAGGAGGCCATTCATCGTCTCCACCGGGTCGGCTACCGGGCACGTCCCATCACTCTCGACGGATGGATGCAGGCGGGCCTTTCCGTTGCCGGCCACAGCACGATAGCGCCGGCGGAGCTGTACGAACTGATGCAGAAGGGAGAATCCCCGATCATCGTGGATGTGCGCCTTCCCAACGAGTGGATGGCCCTGCGCATCGGCACAGTGGTCAACCTCCCCTTGAACCATCTGAGCGAGCTCGCCTACAAGCTGGACCCGAACCAGCCCGTGGTGACGGTGTGCAACTCCGCCTACCGGTCCAGCATGGCCGCGGGCATACTGGAGCGCCAGGGTTTCAAGCTGGTGAGCAGCCTGGCCGGCGGGAGCGAGGCCTGGATCCAGGCCGGTCTGCCCGTGCTGGGTCCCGACAGCACCGCCGCCCCGGCCTCGACGGCTTCGCCTGAAGCCGTGATCCGCGCCCTGAAGCTCCCCGAACGGATGGCTCCCGCCGATCTGAAGCGGCTCCTGCTGGATCTGCCGGGCACCTTCGAGCTGGTGGACATGCGTCCGCCAGCCCAATTCGCCGACTACAGCATCCTCGGCTCCCGGAATGTGGACGTCGCGGATCTCATGAACAATGCCGCGTTTCTTGCCGGCTCGGTGCCTCTCATCATCGCTGACCGGGACGGCTCCCTCGCCATGGCCGTGGCCGGAATTCTCTCCCAGAAGACCCAGCGTCCCATCAAGGTTCTCCACGGCGGGGTAGAGGCTTACTGGGCCGACTCCGAGCTCAGGAGCGTCGTGAAGGAAGTGATGTTGCCCGGCCAACCCGCAGCAGGCCCATCGCTCGGATCGCCGGGCCGGACGGAGCCGCAGGTCCCCTCTTCCCCGGCACCAGGGGATACGGCACCGCCCCCATCTCCAAAACCCGCCAGGTCCAAGAGCGCAGGATGCTGACCATGAAGACCGAAACGACACAGGAAGCCAAAAACTATCTCAACCCCTACGTGGCGGGTTTTCTGCTGGGCCTCACGCTTCTGGCCTCGTTCCTGGTATTGGGCGCCGGCCTGGGCGCCTCCGGAGGGCTGGCGAGGGTCGCTGCCTACGCCGAGGGCGCCGTCGCCCCGCAGCACACCCTGGGCAGCGAGTATTTTGGAGCCTGGGGCGAGGCGCCGCTGAATTACTACCTGGTGTTCATGCTGGCCGGCGTCTTTCTGGGCGGCCTCGTTTCTGCTGTTTACACAGGCCGTCTGCGCATCGGGATGGAGAAGGGCCAATCCGCCCCGATGCGCCTCCGGGCGATCTACGCAGCAGGCGGTGGCATACTCGCCGGCCTCGCGAGCCGCCTGGCTCAGGGGTGCACTTCGGGGCAGGCTCTGACCGGCGGGGCGCTCCTTCTCAGTGGAAGTCTCCTCTTTCTCATCTTTGCCTTTGCAGGAGGCTATGCGTTCGCTTACTTCGTGAGGAGGCAGTGGGATGATTGAGACCTATTTCGGCCTGGGAGCCCTGGATTCGGCGCAGGCTCACCTTGCGGCGCTCGTCGTAGGGTTTTTCTTCGGCGTCTGCCTCGAGCAGGCTGGTTTCGGGAGCTCCAGGCGCCTTGCCGGGATCTTTTACTTTCGGGACATGACGGTTCTCAAAGTCATGTTCAGCGCCCTCATCACCGCCATGATCGGCCTGCTGTACTTTTTGGGGATGGGATGGATCTCGCCGGAACAGCTTTATTTCATGCCTTCCGTCTACGGGGCCCAGATCGTCGGGGGCCTGATCTTCGGCGTGGGATTCGTCGTGAGCGGGTGGTGTCCGGGCACTGCGGCCGTCGGCCTGGCCTCCGGCAAGGTGGACGCGCTGCTGTTCCTGCTGGGAGCTGTGGTGGGGAGTGTGCTGTTCAACGAGCTCTTTTCGGTTCTCGAGCCGCTTTACCAGTGGGGTGAGAGCGGAGTCCGGTTCGCCTTCGATGCCCTGGGGATGTCGAGCTCCGCGTTTGCGCTCCTCTTCACCTGCGTCGCCGTGGCCTGCTTCTGGGGCGCCGAGTGGATCGAGCGCAGGGTGAGTCAGGGTGGAGCTCACCTCGGCAGCCCATTTCTGAAGTCGTTCAGTGCCGTTCTGATCATCGCCGCAGGCGGACTTCTGATCCTTCCAGGCGTTTCCCCGACGTCAACGGCTTCGGCTCTGGGTAAGGTCGATTCCGAAAAGGCTCTGCTGCTGTCCGTGGAGAGCGCGGCGGACCACATGGACCCGGTGGATCTCGCGGATCGGCTCATGGCGGGAGATGCAGGTCTCACGCTGGTCGACCTGCGGACACCCGCCGAGTACGCCCGGTTTCACCTTCCGGGGGCTTTGAACGTGCCCATGGCCGAACTGCCCTCGGTACTCGGCCCCTACAGGGACGTCGGGACCATCGTGCTCTACTCCAACGGCATGACCCACCCCGCACAGGCCAGGGATTCCCTCGCCCGCATGGGGTTCCGCAACGTCTACATCCTGACGGACGGACTGGAGGGGTTCATCGAGACCTGCCTCAAGCCTGCCTCACTGCGAAGCGAGCCCGTATCCGAGGAGATGGTGAGGAGAATCGCGCAATGGCGCCGATTCTTCTACTCAGCCGGCGAGACTGCCGGCAGTCCCGTCGCAATGGTCGCCCCGCTTCCCGACGCGGATTCCGGCCCAAAGCTCCCCGGAGTTGTGGAGACCGAGTGGCTGGCTTCTCAGCTGGGGCGTAAAGACCTCCGCATTCTGGATGTGCGCAGTCAGCCTGAATACAACACCGCCCACATTCCCGGATCGGTCTACCTCTCGGTGGAAAGCCTGAGAGGCGTCGTCCGGGGCATTCCATCCATGCTGCTGCCTGCTCCGATGCTCGCCATGCATTTTTCCCAGATGGGAATCCGGGCGGGTGACCTGGTCGTGGTGGTCTCCGGGGACAAGATGCAGGACGCCACTCTGGTGGGCATGGCCTGTGAACGGCTGAACCATAGTCGCTATGCCGTCCTGAACGGTGGATTCGGCAAATGGGTCGCCGAGAACCGCCCCTTGGACGCGGCGCTTCCCGTGATCAGCGAGTCGTCTTACCCCGCCCCCCGCGGCCAGGACGCCTTCACCGTGGACCATCTGCGGGTGTTGCAGGCAAGCCGGACGAAGGATGCGGTCATTCTCGATGTGAGACCGGAGGACTATTTCACGGGGGCCAAGTCCGACGAGGCACGCGCGGGACACATCCCGGGGGCGGTCAACCGACCTTACACCGCGGACGTCTCCAAAAAGGACGGCATCGCTCTCTTCAAGCCCACCGACGAACTGGCAGCCGCGTACTCCGGGATCATCCCGACGCGGGAGACGACGGTGATCGTCCATTGCCGCACGGGTCATCAAGCCAGCCAGACTTTCTTCGTCCTGAAGCACCTGCTGGGACACTCGAAAGTGCTTTATTACGACGCGGGCTGGACGGAATGGGCGGCCCGCCCCGAGCTTCCCATTGCAGTCGGGGCGCCTGGGACGCCCTAAGTACGCTTCCACACAATCGAGTGCTCGTATTCATTGTCATTCCCGCGTGTCCCTGGCGGGAATCCAGAGGCGTTCAGATGTCTGGATCCCTGCCA
>JBFYYO010000311.1:0-4231 GCA_041310025.1 Syntrophobacterales bacterium | reverse complement strand
CCTGGTGGAAAGGGATGAAACGGGGCAGGTCGCGCACTTCCAGGGCATCGTCATGGACATCTCCGAGCGCCGGCAGGCCGAAGAGGCCCTGCGCGAGAGCGAGACGAAGTTCAGGGCGCTGTTTGAGAATATGCCCGGCGGCCTGGCTTTGCACAGGGTGATCCTGGATGCTGACCTGAATCTGGCCGACTACCGGATTCTGGATGTGAACCCCGCTTACGAGAAGCACACGGGAATGCCGGCGGAAAGGGTGCGGGGGATCCTGGCCAGCGAGGCTTACGGCACGGGGAGCGCACCTTATCTCGATCAGTTCGGAGAGGTGGCGGCCGTTGGGCGGGCCATCGTGTTCGAGACCTGTTTCGAACCCCTCCAGAAGCATTTCTGCGCCAGAAGAACGAGGAGATGGAGCGGTTTGTCTACACCATTTCCCACGACCTCAAGAGCCCTCTCGTGACCATTCAGGCGTTTCTCAGGTTCCTGGAAAAAGACCTGCAGAATACGGATCATGAGCGGGTGAGGAGGGACATTGACTACATCGGCAATGCGGCCACCCGGATGAACCGGTTGTTGGAGGAGCTGCTGGAGTTGTCCCGAATCGGCAGGAAGGTCAATCCTCCCGAAGACATGCTGCTCCAGGAAGTCGTGCGGGATGCGCTCAGACTGGTCGCGGGCCGCATCGCCGAAGGGGGGATTCAGGTAGAGCTCACCAACGAGCCCATCCTGCTTCACGGAGACCGAACGCGCCTGGTGGAGGTCTTTCAGAATTTCATCGACAACGCCGCCAAATTCACGGGAGAGCAGGCTTCTCCCACCATCTGGATCGGTGCCGAAGAGGATGAAGGCGGTCTCGTTCTTTTCGTCAAGGACAATGGGATGGGCGTCGATCCAAGGCACTGCGGGAAGCTTTTTGGCCTCTTCGAAAAGCTCGACCCGAGCTCCGATGGGACGGGTGTGGGGCTGGCCCTGGTGAAGCGCATCATTGAAATCCATTCCGGCCGGATCTGGGTTCAGTCCGATGGACCGGGTCTGGGCACCGTTTTTCGCTTTACCCTGCCCAAAACCAGGAGGGGGGAGGCATGAGCAGCATTCACTTCCGCTCTCATTGAAAGGTTTGTGGTTGGAGAACCGAGAATGATCATGCTACTAGTCATATCGAGGTATTTCAGAGTAATGCTCACTGAGCAGTGATGTGGCGACCCAATGGCTCCGGAGCATTTCCGGGACTGTCGGCGTCTCCTGCCTGATTCAGGGTTTTGGCTATGGAAAACGGCATCGGGCGGCAGACCTTTCCTGATGGGGGAGTAACGAAAACGGCAGAAGATCCCATGGCGGTTACGCAGGGAGAACCTATTTTCATCCTTCTTGTGGAAGACGATCCGGCCCATGCCGAGATCGCCATGCGGAATCTCGAGACCTGCCGGATGGCCAACCACATTCGTCACGTGTGGGATGGACAGGCGGCTTTGGACTATTTGTTCCGGCAGGGCGACTACGTGGATCCCGGGGCCAATCCGCGCCCTCACCTGATTCTCCTCGATCTCCGGCTCCCCAAGGTGGACGGCCTGGAGGTTCTGAAGCGCATCAAGTCAGACCCCGGACTGGGTTCCATTCCCGTGGTGGTTCTCACCACCTCGTCGGCTGAATCGGACATCGTCAAGGCCTACGACAACCACGCGAGCAGCTACCTCATCAAGCCGGTGGATTTCGACAAGTTCATGAAGCTGATGGAGACGTTCGGCTTTTACTGGATGGTCTGGAACTGCTTTCCTCATTTCACGAAGGAACGATAGATTGGAAGCAGCGGTCATCGATGTTCTGATTGTCGAGGACGACCCCGCTCATGCGGAAGCCATTCTGAGATCGCTCGAAGCCGACGGGAGCGCCCGTGTTCAGACAGCGTCGTCGCTGCGTGAATACCGGGAAGCCATTTGCTCGTGCAGTCCGGCGGTTGTGTTGGCCGACCTGAACCTCCCCGACGGGCAGGCCCTGGAGATGCTCTCTTTTCCCCCCGAGTCTCAGGCCTTTCCAGTGCTGGTGATGACAAGCCACGGGGACGAGCAGAAGGCGGTTCAGGCCATGAAAGCCGGGGCGCTGGATTATGTGGTCAAATCTGCCGAGTCTTTCGCCGAAATGCCTCGGATCCTCGAGCGGGCCCTCCGGGAATGGCGCCTCATCATCGAAAAGCAGCGGGCGGAGGCCGAACGGCTCGAAATGGAGCGACGTCTCCTGCACACACAGAAGCTGGAGAGCCTGGGGGTGATGGCCGGAGGTATCGCTCATGATTTCAACAACCTGCTGACGGCAATCCTCGGTCATGCGGACCTGGCTCTCATCAGCCTCTCCCCCACGGCGCCGGCGCGCCACAACATCGAGGAGATCCTCAAGGCTTCCCGACGGGCGGCGGACCTCTGCCAGCAGCTTCTGGCCTATACGGGCAGGGGAAAGTTCGTCATCGAGCCGATCCAGTTGGACGAGCTGATCGAGGAGATGGTGCACCTGCTCCGGACCTTCATTTCGAAGAAGGTGATCCTCAATCTGAGCCTGCACCGGAACCTGCCGAGAATCGAGGGCGACCCGAGCCAGATTCGGCAGGTGCTCATGAATCTGGTGATGAACGCTTCAGAGGCCATTGGGGACACGAGCGGTGTGGTGACGATCTCGACGGGAGTCACCTTTTGTGATCGCGGATTTCTGCGCGACACTTATCTGGACGACGACCTTCCCGAAGGGCACTACGTGACGCTCGATGTGAGCGATACGGGCTGCGGCATGGATCGGGAGACGAGGGAGCGCATCTTCGAGCCCTTTTTTTCGACCAAATTCACCGGGCGCGGTCTCGGCATGTCTGCCGTGCTCGGCATTCTGAGGAGCCACCGGGGCGCCGTCAATGTCTACAGCGAACGGGGAAAGGGCACCGACTTCCGGATGTTCTTTCCGGGCTCGACGATGGTGCAAGAGCCCGTCTCGCTCAAGCAACGTCCACGGGGGGAGGAATGGCTCGGAAAGGGGAAGGTGCTCCTGGTGGACGACGAGCAGACTGTCCTCGACATTGCGGGGCGCATGCTGGAAATGCTTGGTTTTTCGGTCGAGACGGCCGTTGACGGTCTCGACGCCCTGGTAGTGTTCAACAGGAAGCGGGACGAGATCAAGTGTGTGCTTCTCGATCTCACCATGCCCCGCATGAGCGGGGAGGAGGCCTTCAGGGAGCTGCGCAGCCTCGCTCCGGGCCTCCCTGTGGTGCTCTCCAGCGGCTACAGCGAAATGGAGGTGGCCTCGCGGTTTTCCGGAGCGAGCGTCTCCGGCTTCATCCAAAAACCGTATCGTTTCAGCGAGCTCCGAGACACGCTGAGAAAAGTGCTCGAGCCGGCCGACTGATATGGATTCGTGGTCGGTCAGGGGAAGCAGGACGAGCCCCGCGGTCGCCGGGTGTTTGGGGTTGGAGGCGGACCTCACCGGCGTGAAATGGGTTACTCCCGATCATCTGCGATGCATACCCCAGAAGTCCGAAGAGACTTCCCGACTGCGCCTTCCCATGGAAGATGCCGAGTGGCGGCGCCTGTTCATCACCGTCCATGAGGTTGTCAGCAAAACCCGCGAATCCGATTTCAAGCTCATTGCCGAGCACATCGCCCGACTCATCCTCCATCTCGATCCGCTGATGACAGCATATTGCGAGCGGACCTGCCCCACTTGTGTCGATCCCTGCTGCGATGGCCGGAAGGTCTTCTTCAACCACACGGACCTGGTCTACCTGGCGATACTGGGAGAGACCGCCGTACCCGGACAGACGAGATCAGGGGCAGGAGATCCATGCCGCTATCTCAGCCCGGTTGGCTGCCGGTTGAGCCGACGGATCCGGCCCTACGTGTGCACCTGGTTTCTTTGTGAAGCCCAGATGGAGCTGCTCCAGGGGGAATCCGCACGCCTCCAGAGGAGCGTCACGGCAACGCTCAAGGAAATCCGGGAGTCCCGGCTCCTGCTGGAATCCCTCTACGAAGCATGCGCGCAGAGAGGGTGAGAGGCAATGTGAGCTCTCGAGCCTCGAGTGCCATGAGATCGGCTTATGTCGAGTGATCTCCAACGAGCCTAAGTACAGGCACACACATTAAGGTGTTCATTGTGCATGCATGTTATTCCCGCGAACGCGGGAATCCAGAGCTTTTTTCTGGAACGCTGGATCCCCGCTTTCGCGGGGATGACGAACAAGGCTTTCGGACACTTTCTTGTGTCG
>JBFYYO010000310.1:0-3874 GCA_041310025.1 Syntrophobacterales bacterium | reverse complement strand
TCACTGCTACGAAAAGTTTCAAGTTTCAGGTTTCAGGTTCCAAGTCTCAGGTTGAAAACCAGCCCAGCCCTGACCCTTTTTATAGTTTCGGGTGGTCCGAAGGGCCATGAGGAACTGCTGTAAAAAAGCCAGTACCTGGAGCGAGGCTCCATCGCTCATTCGTGCTCGTGCTCAGTTCCGCGCAGCGGAACGGTGCTCGTCATTGTCATCGCCTGCCATTTCGGCATGTTCAGGCAATCACGGTCGGGGCTTCACGATCACGATGACGAGCACGAGCACGAAAGGGCCGCCGTGGGGAGTTGGAGTGAGCTCGGCGGGACCGGCCTCCGTGTTGCGAAAAGGCATCGCATGTGCTACAAGATCAGAATCCTGGGGCATGACCGGTCAACAATCTGAAAACACAACAAAACTTCAGAACGAAAGAAATCGGACAAACCGATGAATTTGAAGTATTCGCCTCGCAGCATCGAGAACAAATGGCAGAGCGTCTGGGAGCAGGAGGGGGCCTTCGCAGTCCGGGAGGACCCGGAGCGTGAGAAGTACTACCTGCTGGAAATGTTCCCTTACCCGTCCGGCCGCATTCACATGGGGCACGTGCGCAACTATTCCATCGGGGACGTGGTGGCCCGCTTCCTCAGGATGCAGGGCTACAACGTGCTGCACCCCATGGGATGGGACGCGTTCGGGATGCCGGCCGAAAACGCCGCCATCAAGGCCAAGACACATCCGGCCAAATGGACCTACGACAACATCGACTACATGCGAAGCCAGCTCAAGAAGCTCGGCTTTTCGTACGACTGGTCCCGGGAATTCGCGACTTGCGACGTGTCCTATTACCGCTGGGAACAGCTCTTCTTCCTGAAGATGTACGAGAAGGGTTTGGCCTATCGGCGCAGCGCCTACGTCAACTGGTGCGAAACCTGTCAGACGGTGCTGGCCAACGAACAGGTGGAGGACGGGGCATGCTGGCGATGCGATCAGGCCGTCGTCCAGAAGCAGATGGAACAGTGGTTCTTCCGAATCACGGATTACGTGGAAGAGCTTCTGGACTACACGTACAAGCTGCCCGGGTGGCCCGAGCGCGTGCTCACCATGCAGCAGAACTGGATCGGGAAGAGCTTCGGGAGCAAGATTCATTTTCCTCTGGCCGACAGGGAAGGCAGTCTCACCGTCTTCACGACCCGGGCGGACACGCTGTTCGGCGCCACGTTCATGAGCCTCGCCCCGGAGCATCCGCTGGTCGCTGAGCTGTGCAGCGGAAAGCCCGAGCAGGCCGGCGTCCTGGAATTCGTGGAAAAGGCCAAGCTCGCCAAGCGGAGCGACCGGGAAACGGAGATCCTTGAAAAGGAGGGGGTGTTCACGGGAAGCTTCTGCATCAACCCCGTGACCCAGCGGAGGATCCCGGTTTACATCGCCAACTTCGTCGTGATGGAATACGGGACGGGTGCGGTGATGGCCGTACCGGCCCACGACCAGCGGGACTTTGAGCTCGCGAGGAAATACGACCTGCCCGTCAAGCTCGTCATCAAACCCGCGGATGCCGAGCCCGTCGCAGCGGAGAGCCTGACCCAGGCGGATGAGGAGGATGGCGTGCTGGTGGATTCAGGCCCTTTCACCGGCATGACGTCCGCCGAGGCCCGTGAGGCCGTCACCCGGCATCTCGCCGAAAAGGGTTTGGGGGAACTGACCGTTCAATACCGGCTCCGCGACTGGGGAATTTCACGTCAGCGCTACTGGGGCGCCCCGATTCCCATCATCTATTGCGAATCCTGCGGCGCCGTGCCGGTCCCCGAGGCGGACCTCCCGGTGGTCTTGCCCACCGAAGTGGCCATGCTGGAAAACGGGGCGTCTCCCCTGCCCTCCTACGAACCGTTCGTGAAGGCCGCCTGCCCCCGATGCAAGGGACCCGGGCGGAGGGAGACGGACACCATGGACACCTTCGTGGAGTCCTCGTGGTACTTCGCCCGTTTTGCCTGTGCCGACCACGATCGTTCGCCGCTGGACTTCGAGCGCGTGAAGTACTGGATGCCGGTCAACCAGTACATCGGGGGGATCGAGCACGCCGTGCTCCATCTGCTCTATTCCCGCTTCTTCACCAAGGTGCTGCGGGATCTCGGATACCTCGAGGCGGACGAGCCCTTCATGAACCTGCTCACCCAGGGCATGGTCATCAAGGACGGCTCGAAGATGAGCAAGTCCAAAGGCAATGTGGTGGACCCCGACGAGATGGTGGAAAACTACGGGGCTGACACGGTCAGGCTGTTCTGCCTTTTCGCCGCTCCTCCCGAAAAGGATTTGGAGTGGAGTGCACAGGGCGTCGAGGGCGCGGCGCGGTTCCTGGGCAGGGTCTGGCGCCTGGTGGCCGACCACCGGGACGCCCTTCGGGAGGCTGTCCCCTATGACGGGAATGGCTCCATCGGGAAAGATCTTTCTGGGCTGCATCGCAAGACCCATGGGACCATCAAAAAGGTGACCGACGACATTCGGGATCGGTTTCACTTCAACACCGCCATCGCCGCCGTTATGGAGCTCGTGAACCAGATTTACCAGACCCTCGACAGCAAACCTGTTGATGAGGCCTTCTGGCCGGTGGTCCGGGAGGCTGTGGACGCCGTCCTGCTCCTCATCTCACCCATTGTCCCGCACATCACGGAGGAGCTCTGGCGGCAGCTCGGTCATGCGGAGACCCTGGTGCGGACTCCCTGGCCTGCCTGGCGGGAAGACGCGCTGAAAGCAGAGGAAATCCTCGTTGTCGTTCAGGTGAATGGGAAGCTGCGCAGCCGCCTCGTCATCGCTGCCGACGCCACAGAGGAGCAGATGCGCAAAGCGGCCGTGGAGGACAGGAGAGTCCAGGAGTTTGTGGCCGGGAAAACGATCAGGAAAATTGTCACGGTCCCGGGGAAACTGATCAACATCGTGGTTTGACGGGCGGGATGACGGAATGGGTCTCTGGTTTCAAGTTTCAAGTCTCAAGTTGAAGCCGGAAGCTCAAATCTTTCGGCCACAGAGCCTCATGGCCCGCGGGGCCACCCTAAACGACGAAAAAGCTTAAGAGGGCCGGTCTTAAATTGAGACTTGAAACCTGAAACTTGAAACTTTTCAGAGCAGACTGGAGAGCGCCTTGCTCAGGTCCATCCAATTCTTCGTTCTGGCCGTCCTTTCACTCCTCGTGGGAGGGGGGTGCGGGTACCATTTTTCGGGTGAGGGTCAGGGGCCTCGCCCCGGTCTCAAGCGGATTGCTATCCCGGTCTTCGAGAACATGACCTCCGAGCCCGAGCTGGGGAGCATGTTCGCTGGCGAGCTGCGCAGGCAGTTCATGGCAAGGGGGGATATTCAGGTCGTCCCGGTGGACGACGCCGAGGTGGTCTTCAAGGGCAGAGTCACCCAGATCTACACCAATGCCGTGGCTCACCGGGCGTTTGAAAGACGCTTTCAGACCCGCCTCACCCTGGAGGCACGGCTTTACGTCTCTTTGGACATCCGATGCGAGGACGCCCGCACGGGCTCCGTCATATGGCGTGATCCCAAGCTCACGGACTCACGCGTGTTCGGCCAGAATCCGGACCCCGCCAACCTCGACCCCATTCTGACTTTCGACAACCGCCACCTCGCGCTGGAATTCCTGGCCAGGGAGATGTCCATCAAGATCCACGACCGCTTCATGAGCAATTTCTGACAAGATGAAGGCTGCCGATTTCTACCGGCATCTCGAAACGGGAGCCCTCGCGCCCGTCTACCTCTTTGTGGGCAACGCCGAGCTGCAGATTGAGGAGGCCTGGTCCAGGCTCCTGAAAGCCATTGTCCCCGAGAGCGCCCGGCGTTTCAATGGAGAGAGGCTGAGAGCGAGGGAAATCCCTGCAGCCCAGGTCCTGCC
>JBFYYO010000309.1:0-3877 GCA_041310025.1 Syntrophobacterales bacterium | reverse complement strand
GTCGGGTGCCATGGGCTAAGCGGAGCTTGCCCATGCGAGCTCATTCGGTCACGGGCAAGCTTCGCTTGGCCCGTGCCACCCCTTAATTCAACAGCATTGTGTGATTCCTCGCCCTGCGATCACGTTAGAATTTTCTCCAGAATCACCTTGGTGATCATGTAGGTCGGCTTGACCCCGGCCGCACCCATGCTTCCCGAAGCGAGCGTCTCCCCGCTCATGAGCGGGTTGTCCGATGCGTAATAGGCGTATCGCACTTTCACGTCTTTGGGAATATGCTCGCGGATGATGGCTGCGTTGATGGCTTGCTGGTAATGCCCTCCCTCCATCTCCAATCCCACCGCCCTCCAGCTGGTCTTCTGAAAGCGCTCGAGGACATCCCGGTTCTGGAGAGATGTGCCGAGCACCGTGATGATGGGTCCCACGTGGACGTCCGCGTCGGCTGCAAAATCCTCCCTGGCCAGATCGTTCTCAAGGATATAGTTGTGAGGCATCCCCTCCATCACGTGGGCTGTGGCGAGCATGATGTCGCCTTTCTTTCCCGAAAGGGTTCCGGCTTTCCCCATCACCGAGATGGAGCTCACCGCAAGCTTCCTTTCAATCCCGTCCAGCTCCATTGGATCGAGGAGCTCGTCCATCACCTCGAAGGCCTGAACGCCGAAAGCGTAATCCATGACCAGGATCACCGGCATGCAATCGGCTGCCTGGCTAAGATTGACCCGGATATCCGGGTGCAGTTCGACGCCTTCGAGCCTGGCCGTATCGATGATCTGGCAGTCGATCTGGGCGCCGCTTTCGTCGGGCAGCGCGTGGAACCCTCGCTCTGAGGCGTATTGCTGGACGAGGCCGTTTCGATGCCTCAAGGCGCCCATGAGCCCGCAAAAATCGTTCCGGTAATGCTCCCTCTCCCCAGACGGCAGGGCCGAATAGCCGTAAATGGTGTTCAGAATACTGTGCAGGTTGGCACTGATGATGTGAATGGGGCGATTCTGAAGTCCCAGGTCGAAGAGCTTGTTCTTGATTCGCGTTGCCCATTTCTTGCCGTAAATCTGGTTGAGGATGACGTATCCAAGAATCGGAGTGAAGTACATGGCCAGCTCATGGCTTCTGTTCCTTTCACCGTCGATCAGTTTGCCAAGATCGAGGATGATGCGCAACAGCCCGTTGTTGGACTGCCCCTCGCGTCTCGACGATTCAAAATATTCATAGGAATCCTTGGCCTCATGAAACGTTGTCCCCAAAAGAATGCTCAGGTTCCAGATGGCATGATCGAGTCGCGTTCCGGCGAGCTCGTCCTCCTGCTCCAGGGTTCTTTCCAGCTCCCTCCAGGCCTCGGTCGGGTTGCCGTCGACATCCCTCATCTGCAGAGCCACCTTCTTGGCTTCGATGCGGAGAAAGGTCAGGTGCGTCAGGATGTCGTAGAGCTCACTCAGACCCCGCGTCACCACAAAGCACATCTCACTCTCCCCCACGCGATAAGAGACCCTTCTGCGCTTGGGGGGCACAATCTTCTGAAAAGAAGTGGTTTCCAGGTCCTCCTGCGCCGTGAGGACAATGCGGCTGCACTGCTCGATGCCGCGCGGCAGGCGATCCAGAACGTAGTGAAGTCCCTGCAGATCAATCGTTCTGGGGTCGTTCATCTGGCCGTAGATTTCGGGGCTGAGGGCTCGAAGCGCATTTTCCAGGTTCTGGCCCGACGGTCCCGAAACCTTGTAGTGACCGCGCAGAAGCAATGCATCCGCGATGATCTTGAAAGTGCGGATGGCGATTCTGCCCTTGAGCGACTTGCTGATCTCTTCCATGTCATCGCACCTCAAAAGGCGTAATCGAGCCGCTTCAACTCTTCGAGGTGGGGGCCGACGCTCTCCCCGCCAATGATCGCAATGTTTCTCACGACCCCGACCACCGTCACTTTGCTCCTGGATTCCGGCACGGATTCCTTGGGCACCACCAGGATCTGTTGTCCCTCGTCGTTCAAGATGTAGAATTTGACCCCCACAAGAGGGATCCTGGTGACGTCGGAAACCACGCCTTTCACCTTCACTTCCTTGCCGTCGTATTTCGTGGGATTGGTCAAAACGTCCTTGATGGGTACCGTCCCCGTGGGAAGATAATTGCACCCCGCAAGGGCGGAAATGCAGAGCCACAAGGAGACGGCAAGAGCTGTTCTGCTCACGAAGTAACCGGGAGATTGCCTCATCTCACTGACCTCCTCCAAAAGGTTGAGTCAACATGATTCAGCCATGATGCGCTTTCTTTATCACCCCCCGTCTCTTGTCGCAACCGGCATGACCCGGCTCGGCAGCGGCTGGTCAGGAAGGGGGCATTGAAGGGGGCATTGTACACCATCGCCCATCGCTTCGACGAACGGTGACTCCCGATTGAATCGTTCCGCAGGATGGTATAGGATGACCGCAATTCTTTCCCCTCTCACGGAGGCTTGCCATGAAGAAGGAAAACCCGAAAGTGCTCGACCCCAAATCGGATCAGGGAATCACCCGAAGGGGCTTCATCAAGGGAGTGGGTACCGGAGCTGCTGCCGTGGCGGCAACAGGTGCGCTTTCGGCTCCTGCGCCCGCCGAATCGGCGATTCTGGATTCCCACGAAATGCACCGGGCGACCCTCAAGGTGAATGGACGATTGTTCAGCCTTCTCGCCGAGCCCCGATGGTCTCTTCTGTTTGTCCTGCGGGAGAAGCTTGGGCTCACGGGAACCAAGGTCGGTTGTGAACGGGGGGAGTGTGGAGCCTGCACCGTGCTCATCGATGGTCTTCCGCGCTACGCCTGTCTCACACTGGCCGTGGAGGCTCAAGGGGTTGAAATAACGACCATTGAAGGCCTGATGCATGGAGAGGAGCTGGGAGCGGTCCAGCAGGCTTTTCTGGAAAGAGACGCGTTCCAGTGCGGCTACTGCACCCCGGGTCAGATTGTGGCTGCGGAGGGGTTGCTGCGCTCCAACCCGAAACCAACCCCCGATGAAATCCAGAAGGGGATGAGCGGTAATCTGTGCCGGTGCGGGGCGTACGTTCATATCTTCCACGCCGTGGAAGACGCGGCCAAAGCCCGCGACGGCAAGTGAGGTGAGTCATGGGAAAAAGCTCGGATCAATATTATGAGGTTCAGGAAGAGGCGGTTCACGAAATCCCTCAACCGGGCGAGCCACCCAAGCCCTGGGGCAGGACAGGCGTCGTCGGAAAGCCCATTCCCCGTGTGGATGGCTATGAACGGGTGAGCGGGACGGCGGTCTACCCTTCGGATCTCGTGCTCCCCAACATGCTTTACGGCGCCATTTTGAGATGCCCCCATCCGCACGCCAGGGTCAAATCGGTGGATGTCGGCAAGGCGAAAGGGATGCCCGGAGTCCACGCGGTCATCAGCGGTTTCACCCAGGGAGCCAATCCCGATTGGGTCTACTCGAGTTTCGCGAAGGTCGAATTCCCCACTAAGATCTTCGATCCCCACTGCCGATTCGAGGGCGAAACGGTCGCCGCCGTGGCCGCCGAGACTCCCTATCAGGCCTGGGATGCGGCTCAGGCCATCCGGGTGAGCTACGAGGTCCTGCCCTACCTGGTGAATGAGCTCAAGGCTTTGGAGAAGGGGGCTCCCCAGGTTCACGAAAAGGGAAACCTGGTTGCCGAGCCTCAGAAGTATGAGCGGGGCGACGTCGCCAGGGGCTTTGCCGAGGCCGACAAGGTCCTCGAGATGACTTTCCACACGGCCTGCGAGCTGCACACGCCCATGGAGCTTCACGGCTGTGTGGCCAACTGGGAGGGGGACCGGCTCACCCTCTGGGAGTCGACCCAGGGCGTCTACGCGGTGCAGTCGGGTGTGGCCAAGGCTTTGGACCTGCCGCTCTCCAAGGTTCGGGTCATCGGGAGCTA
>JBFYYO010000308.1:0-3886 GCA_041310025.1 Syntrophobacterales bacterium | reverse complement strand
CGGAATCGGGATGATACTCACCCGCTTCGTGAAGGAGGCGCAGAGTGCCGCCGCCGCGGCAAATGCCATCATGTTCCCGATGATGTTCCTCTCGGGGAGCTTCTTCCCCATCGAGATGATGCCGGGCTTCTTGCAGACGCTCGCCAGGATACTGCCTCTGTACTACGTGAACGAGGGGCTTCGGGCATCCATGGTCTTTGTCGACCACATGACCGCGCTGAGATACTCCGTGATCATAGGGGTTTTCGCGGCCGTGGTCTTCATCCTGGGCATAATAGCCACCCAATGGGAAGAGGGTAAATGACGGGAAAGTACTCTCTTCGCACGGTCACTCAAGCAACCTATTTCCGTGCCGTTACCGCATTGATGGCAGCAACGCTCGCGGTCCTCATCGACCCCATTTTAAGATTCAGCGATTACCACGCCCTGCTGCAGGTGCTCCCGGTCGCCGGCACCGTGAAGTTCTCGGGGACCCTCACGCTGGTCTTCCTGCAGGTGGTCGCCCTCTTCTATCTCATCCTTCTCCTCCCCAGGAGTCTCCGCACGGTGGCACTCCTTCTTTCTGTTTTCGTTGTCGTCGTCCAATTCTCTTATTGGCTGACTCTGTCCCAGTTCATGACCAGCACGGACCTGTTTCTCGTCTTGACTGTCGGCATGGGCCATCGGGCAGAAGCCGTCTCAAGCTTCTTCAATCCGCTCGTCTTGCTGTATGCTCTCCCCTACGCGCTCGTTCTGTCCGCACTGATCCTCGTCCCCCCTGTATCCGTTTTTCGAAAGGCTCTCGCCCTCAGCCTCCTGCCGGCACTCTACCTCCTCGCTTCCAGTTACGCCCTCTTCCTCCACGTGCCGGAACGCAGCTTCCATCTGAATCCCCTGACCTCCTTCCTCCGTTCAACGCTTCATTACGAGTTTGAAAACCTTCGTAAATATCATGGACCGCGAGACGACCTTCCCCCGATTCATGTTTCCCAACAGCCACTCGACAGCATCATTTATGTCATCGACGAGTCGGTCCGTGGCAGCAATCTCAGCCTGAATGGCTACCCGCGTGCCACCACACCGTTCCTTCAAACCCTCGAAACCCAGGGCCGCCTCAAGAATCTTGGCATTTGTGTCGCTGCCAGTTCCTTCTCCTACATCAGCAACGCCTATCTGATTACCGGTCACAACGCATTTCCCGACGACACCTTTCGAACCGCCAGGAACCCGACCCTCTTTGATTACGCAAAGAAAATGGGCTACGAGACGATCTACATTGACATCGATCAAGGCTATCTTTCTTTTCTCGTCAATGCGGCCGGGGGGGGTCCCGTGAGATCCCTGGACCGGTATATGACCGATCAGTCGTTCGAGGAGCGCCATGTTGATCTTGAAATTACGAAGGATCTGGGCGTAGCCCGCTTTCTCAGTAGTCTTTTGAATGAACGGGGCGGCTATTTCGTTCTCGTCAACAAGAAGGGTCTCCATTTCCACTATCGCAATAGATATCCGGACGATATGGCTTCGACGATTTGGAAGCCGGCTATGGAAGCATCGGACCCCATTGACCCCAGCGCGACCGGCCGTGAGAAGCTCGTCAATACCTATGACAACGGGATCCGCTTTCAAGTGGATGAATTCTTCCGGGTGTTTGTTTCCGAAACGACAAATCAGAACTATGTCATTCTTTACACATCGGACCATGGCCAGACGTTGGCAGAGCATGGGCAGGTGTATACCCATATGAAGCCTGACAAGGTGATCGTCGATGTGCCCGATTTCCTCGTGTCAGGTGAACGGTATGGCAAGAAAGGGCTCTTAGCCGAAATTCCCCCCGGCATCAGGGTTTCCCATCTCAACAATTTCGCGACCCTTCTCGACCTGATGGGCGTACCGATGTCTCTGCGGGTTCGTCCTTACGACAAATCGATTTTCTCTTTGACAGCCGAGGACAATAGCGTGCGTTACTATATGAGCGGCTCTCTTCATGGATTCGGAGATTACGTGGTGATGATGATACCTACACCACCGGATGAGGGTTGGGGCGTTTCACGACCTGTCGGCGATGGCCCCAAGCCTGAATGATGAAGATAAAACTTATCGCACCGCGTGAAGAGCGTGAAGACACTCTATCCAGCCCCTTTAAACTCCAGAGGGTAAATCTTCCTCTTCTGGCAGCGCTAACCCCGCCTGGCCACACGGTTACAATTGTCGATGAAGCCTATGCTCCCGATGACACGAATCAAGATGTGGATTTGGTGGGAATCACCGTCATGACCGACCTTGTGCTAAGAGCCTATCATATCGCTGACATCTATCGCAGGAAGGCGGTGAAGGTGGTGATGGGAGGAATACATCCCACGGTATTGCCTGACGAAGCTTTGGAGCATGCAGACGCGGTAGTCGTGGGAGAGGCGGAGGGTGTCTGGCCACGACTTCTATCGGATGCCGCCTCGGGAAAGATGCAACGCCTGTATCGGGCCGGTAAAATGACCGATCTCCAAGGCCTACCGAAACCACGGCGAGATCTCTTCCCCGGAACCAAAGGCAAAGGTTATATTCCGATCCCGATCGGCGTCGAGACCGCCCGAGGATGTCCGTACGATTGCGAATTCTGTTCCATTGGCCTGACATTGGGGCATCAATATCGAGTCCGGCCGGTTCAGGAGGTGATTGCCGAGATCGAGTCTATTGATTCCCCTCACCTCTTCTTCGTCGATGACGCCCTTGGGCTGAACCATAATGCAGCTAAAAAGCTTTTTACGGAAATGATACCTCTTCGGCGGCTATGGATAGGACAAGGAACCGTGTCTTTGGCTGAGGATTTGGAGCTGCTCAGATTGATGAGGCGTTCGGGGTGCCTGGGGCTCTTGATCGGATTCGAATCGGTACAGAAAGGAACAAAGCATGAGGTGAAGAAAATAAAGAACCTGAGGATCGATTTTTATGAGGCCATGCGTCGATTCCATGAAGAAGGTTTCGGTATACTGGGCGCCTTTGTTTTTGGCTTTGATTACGAAAACAAGGATGTGTTCGAGCAAACCCTTGAGTTTATCATGAAGAGTCGTATGGATTGTGTCGAGCTGAGAATTCTTACTCCTTTTCCGGGAACTCGGTTGTATGAGCGCCTCTTAAGCGAAGGCCGGTTGTTCGTGCGTGACTGGTGGCTGCGTGGATATCCTCCTGATACACTCCTTTTTCAACCCAAGGGCATGACTGCTTACGAGCTCATTAACGGTTTCGCCCGCTTGAACAGACAAGCCTATTCTTTCGGCGCAATGACAAAACGATTCTGGGGCATGAGCCCATGGAAACGAACTCTGCTCGGCTGCCAGGTGTACGCCGGGGTCAATCTATCCACCCGTAAACGTTATTTCAAAGGCCTGAGGAATCCACAACCATTTGCAGGGGATTCCAACTCAATAGGAAAGTGGTAGGGATCACCTATGAAAAAAACCGGCAAGTGGACACCGCGCATATCCACTCAAAAGATCCTTATAGAATAAAATGACCGGCCCTCCCACCTCGTCAGCGCGTCAAACCCAGATACCATTCTGTCACATCACTCCCGATTCCGAACTGGGCAAGCTGGCGCAGGTCCATCTGCAGCACGTCAGGCGTACTGAACTCCAGTATGCGGTATTTTGGGTCCGTCCAGCATCGCAACTTGTCACCCAGTATCTCCGTTTCCGGCGGGATGGTAAGGCGGAGACGGTGGATCAGGTTGATACCCGCCAGCGCCGCTGCATCCGTCACCATATCAACACAGTTGTTGGACCTCACGCCGAACTGGTCGTACTCCCGCTGCATCACGTATTCATAGATCAATTGGTACTGCCGTTTGGTGATCGGCATTCGCCAGACGAACGTGGGGGTACGATCAGGCCTGCCGATCTCTAATCGGCCA
>JBFYYO010000307.1:0-3895 GCA_041310025.1 Syntrophobacterales bacterium | reverse complement strand
CCCACCCCACCTCCCCTGAGAGAACGGAGAGAGACAACAGCTGAGAGGAGCCGCATGAGCACAGACGATCACCCAAACGAGTCCATGACATTTGCCGATGTCCTTCGTGAGATGGACATCGATTTCATTGTCCTGGGGGATTACGGCATCACGGTGGAAGATGCTGCAAAGCTGATCCACAAGGACCATTTCCTCTTCCTGGATGTACGAACCAGTGAGGAAAGAGAGCACCTGGCTTTTCCCTTTGCGATGCACATCCCCATCGATGAACTGCCTGACCGGCTGGGGGAACTGCCGCGCGACAAGTTCATCATAACCTTTTGCCTGACAGGATTTAGAGGGGTCATGGCCTACGCCTTCCTGCGGACACAGGGGTTTGATGAAGTGAAGGCCCTCAAGGGGCGGTTGGACAATCTGGCCGGAGCCATGACCCCGGGCAGATTTTACAGGCTCAAGCCTTAGCACAGCGCCGCACAGGAAAGTGATCGTTTTTCAACCATTCATTCCCGCGTGTCCGTGGCGGGAATGAATGGCGTTCAGATTTCTGGATCCCCGCCAGAAGCATGCGGGGATGACGTACGAGGAATATGAGCACCATATTCTGTGGGGCTTTACAAAGCACGGAGCGGCTTCAGTCCCGGGACGGCTTGCGGGCCGGCTTGGGAGGCGGGCCGGCGGATGCGTCCTTGTGGCTGCAGTACCAGTCCATCTGGCGGCAGATGCCCCGAATCAGCTTGACCTCACGGGCGCGGAGGCCGATGCGGCTGCAGAAGCGTCGGATGCTCATCATCCAGTATTCGGGGTTTTCGGGGTTGATGAAATCGATGCGGGCGAGAGTCTGGCGCACATGTTCGTACATGCCCTCGATCTCCCGGCTGGTGGCCAGGCGGGGAACGAAGGGTCTGGATTCCCGGATCGAGGCCAGGAAGATCTCGTAGGCCATGATCATCACGGCCTGGGCCAGGTTGAGGGATTTGAAATCCGCCGTGGGAATGGTCACCAGGGCATCGCAGTACTTGAGCTCCCGGGCGGCCAGCCCCCGGTCTTCGGGGCCGAAGAGAATGGCGATCTGGTTCTTCTGGCTGATGGGGATCAGGTCCTCAGCCAGCCGCCTGGGGCTTCGAACCGTCTGCCGGTGGGACCCCGTGCGCGCCGTGGTGCCCACGATGTACTGAAAGGGGCTGAGAGCATCCTCCAGGTCGTCCACGACCTCCATGTCCGCCACCACGTCTTCCGCGGTGTGGGTGGCCATCCTGAGGATCCGCGTCAAATCACACTTGTAGGGATTGGACACCACCAGGCGCCGGATGCCCATGTTCTTGGCCGCGCGGGCGGCGGCCCCGATGTTCTCGGAGAAGTGGGGCTTGTGCAGCACCAGAGCGATGTGCTCCAGGTTGATCCTGGTCTCCTCGGTCATTGCTGCCATTCTTTCCGGGCTCTCTCCAGGAAAGCCGACGTTCGCTTGAATTTCAAGGCCTCCGCCATGTCGTCCAGAACGGCATCCATTTCCTTGTCGATGCGATTGGAAATCATGTTTTCGGCAGGAATGAAGCCGATAATCAGGCTGAGGAAGGCGAGGGTTCCATAGGCCTGACCAGGGCTGTCGAAGTATCTGTCCAAGTGGACCATGGTGTTGACCAGGCCTGCCAGGGCATAGATCATGGCAGCCGTTTCAATGGCCAGGTTGACGTGCTTCGAAAACGGCTTGCGGATCAACGAATGGGAGCGCTTCCACCGCCTTCGGTCACTCACGATCTCGCGGAATCGCTGCTCGACTCCGCCCTCCAGACGGCCGGCCTCCCCCAATTCATCCACCAGCCTCTTTTTGAATCCCTTGGCCCGTCGGGTGCTGAGCCAGGCCAGCACCATTCCCAGAGCCACCCCCAGGCAGACCAGGCCTGCCAGAAACCATTCCTGCTGCGTCATCGAGTCGTCCATTTCCCCTTAGCCTGCAACGAGAAATGAGGCCAGAGGCCATTTCAGGGTAGGGTGTGCAAGTGCCTTGTCTTGCCCACCGGAAGTGAATCCGGCCTTCTCGGTGGGCAACGCTGCCGCTTTTGCCCACCCTACCTGAGAAATCTCGTTGTCGTACTAAAGCGGGTGCGAGAAAGCCTTTATGTGACCTTGGCTGTCAGCTGTTAGAGGGGACGTTGTACCCCCGTGCTCGTGCTCAGTTCCGCATCGCGGAACGGTGCTCGTCATCGTACTCGACAGCCCTTTCTGTCGGGCCGGCCCCGGAGCCTCGAGCCTTCGATTCCGATTCCGAGCACGAGCACGAGGGCAAAGCGTCCACAAGTTTCCACGAAGCCCATTTGGGAACAAGGTGCGTAATGTACACAAAGTTCAGATAAAAATGAACCCGTGAAGCATGAGCAGAAAGTTCCAGTGGCGGTTCAGGAACGGAAAAGATGAGTGGAGGCTTGACGAAGCGAGGCGCATGTGTCTTTTTATGGGGCAGTCGGGGCGGGCCCTGCAGGACGATATCAGCTCTGGAGGGCGGCGGGGGGGCTCGGACGGGGACTTGGCTTCCGACCCTTGACCACGCAGTGCTCACTCAATTCTGTGCTGACTCTGTAGAATTATTCGTCGAGGCAATGAGCGTCTGCCGCGCCTCATCGAGCCAACCTGGTCTCGACGTTGCACCCTGTAGTCAGCTTCCGCTCACGCCTTGTGTCCACCATTGGGCGGTGCGTCATGGTGCCGCCTCCAGTCGCCTGATTATCGTGGAAAAGGAGGACTTGCCGATGGACCGCCTGAAAGTTGTTTACATGACTCGCGAATATCCCCCTCACATTTATGGGGGGGCCGGGGTGCACATCGAACATCTGGCCCGACACATGGCCCGCCTGGCTGAGGTCCAGGTCAAGTGCTTCGGGGACCAGAGCCTGAATGAGCCCGGTCTTTCGGTTCAGGGGCACCCCTTTGAAGAAAGCTTTTTCGATGCCAACCCCCTCAAGGTGAAACAGGCACTCATGGTGCTCCTCACGTCCATGCGGTTCAACGCGCTCCCCATCGAGGCCGACGTGGTCCACACCCATACCTGGTATGCCGCATGGGGTGGGATCCTGGCCAGGCTCTGCTACGGCATCCCGCTGGCCGTTACTGTTCACTCCCTGGAGCCGCTTCGGCCCTGGAAGCGCGAGCAACTGGGCCGAGGCTACGACCTCTCCAGCTGGGTGGAGCGGACCGCGCTGGAGATGGCCGACCGGGTCATTGCCGTCTCGGGGAGCGATCGTGGCGAGATTCTTGCCCGGTTTCAGGTGGATGCCGACCGGGTTCGGGTGATCCCCAACGGGATCGAGCCCGAGGTCTATCAACCCGTTTCCACGGTGGAGTGCCTGCAGCAATATGGGATTGACCCCGAAATTCCCTATGTGCTGTTCCTGGGCCGGGTGAGCCGCCAGAAGGGCATCCACCACTTTCTGAATGCTTGCCGGGACATCGACCCGGGGGTTCAGATCGTCCTTTGCGCCGGCAGCCCCGACACCCCGTCTGTGGCCGAGGAAATCGAGGCGCGCTGGGCCGAGCTTCAAAAGCTCCGCTCCGGTCTGGTCTGGATCCGGGAGATGATTCCCCGCCGGAGCGCCATCGAGCTCTATTCCCACGCCGCCGTCTTCTGCTGCCCTTCGGTGTATGAGCCCTTCGGCATCATCAACCTCGAGGCCATGGCCTGTGAAACCCCGGTCGTGGCCAGCGCCGTCGGCGGCATCAAGGACGTCGTCATCGACGGGGAGACGGGGCTCCTGGTGTCCTTCGAGCGACAGTCTCCCGACAACCCGGAGCCCAAGGACCCGGAGCGGTTTATCCATGAGTTGGCGCAATCCATCAATCGGCTGCTGCGTGACAGTGAGCTTGGCGTTACCATGGGACGCAAAGGCCGGCAGCGGGTGATCCA
>JBFYYO010000306.1:0-3910 GCA_041310025.1 Syntrophobacterales bacterium | reverse complement strand
CCGATGGGATTCCAGCAGATGCTCCTCGCGTGGAAATCCACATTGGTCCATGATTCGCAGCCCATTGGGGACGTTGTTCCAAAAGATCTGCACCCATCTGCAATGTGGATCATCCTGTTAGGGAGGTACTTGTCGTAGAAGTCTTCCGAGGCCATTGCATGCCGGCTCTCGTAGGAGCTGAGACGTTTGGCGACCGCCACCAGAGCATCCACAGCTGAGCTGTATTCTGTTCTCTCTTTCTTCATGCCGCCTCCCCCGGTTCATTGACCCTTTGCTCAGATTACTTTGGAATTTAGCATGGCAATCTCAAATTTTAAAGGATGGGACTGAGGGGCGATGCCTCCTCTCGTGCGCAAGAGACGGCAGAGCTGACGGGATCTCCTCCGAATACGAAGACCTCGTGAGGCTGGTTGGCCTTTTTTCCTGAAAGGAGTGAACGAGGTCGCCCTGCATGAGATCGTTCGAACGAGGCCGACCGGGAGAGTGCAGGAATGAATGAAAAGCCGCTTCACCTGCAAACCTTTCAAGCTCATGCTGGAGAACGGACGGCAACATCTCTGCCGTTGCTGTTCCAGACCTGAGCTCCCTGACTCAACCCTTCAGGAAGCCAAAATTCTCTGACCTCCGACCGCAAGTTTTTGGCTTTTCAGTTGTTCAACAGTGTGCGAGAGACAGAAATGGGCTGCGGCCTGGAGAACCGTGTGCAACCCCCTGCCACGCCCTGCCCGGTTTCGGATCTTTCAGGAGCAACCGCGAGCAGTACGGGAGGACCAGGCGAAGTGTGCGCAAGACTTCTGCATGAACGGTGGTGAACCATGAACGGACAAGCCTCGGACACTGACCTGTACTGTGGCTCTTGAGCTTTCCATGGAAGAATCCGAGCTCCTTCTCATCAGAGCGATCGCCGACCGGGACGAGAAGGCTTTCGAGACACTCATCGGGCGATATCAGAATCCGGTGATCAGTTTCCTCTTCAGGTATGTCGGCGATTTCCATTTGGCCCAGGACCTTGCGCAGGAGGTGTTCCTGCGGGTGTTTCAGGCGGCGCCGACGTTCAGACCCAGGGCCAGGGTGTCGAGCTGGATCTTCAAGATTGCCTACAACCTTGCTGCCAACGAGCTCAAGCGTCGCAAGCGCATGGATGGCCTGAACGCCCGAATGTCGGCCGAAGGCCGGCACTTTCCGGCATCCTCGCCTCCGGGCGATGCGGCGGTGGAAAACAGGGAATTGGAGGAGCAGTTGATGGCCGCTGTGGGCCGGCTTCCAGAGAACCAGCGGGCCGCCTTGCTCCTCAAGATCAACGAGGGGCTTTCTTACCTGGAGATCAGCACGGTCCTGGGTGTTTCAGTCGCGAGTGTCGAATCCCTGCTCTTCAGAGCACGCAGCCGTTTGAAGCAGCTCATGGCAGATTCAACCGGAGTGATTCCGCGGCAGCGCGGGCCGGGCCCATGACAAACCCCGCGGAACCTTCTGAAGACAATGGACCTGCAGCGCCTGCCCAACAACCGGCGGACGCATCCAATGAAGCGATCGGGAGTGATCAATGAACTGCCCCCAGGCACGAGCAAGAATCTCAGCCTACCTGGATCACGAACTGGATGCCACCTCCTCTCGTGAGGTAGAGTCTCATATCCAACAGTGTGCAGCGTGCCGCGAAGTGCTCAGCGATTTTAAGGAGATCGACGCCGCGGTGCATGGCTTGCCCCGGATCGAGCCGGGTCCTGATTTCCCGGCCCAAGTCGTCACCCGGGTGAGGGAGCCTGCAGCGACCGGCGAGATCAAACGTCATTCCGGGTTATCTCTGCTCGAGCGGATGACTCGAATTGCCGAGGATTTTGTGGCGCTGGTCGACTCGGCGCAGTGCCCCTCCACGGGTACCCTCGATGAATTCAGGGATTTCCCCCCTCTCTCCATGGGACACGTTTATTTCAAGCTGATGGACCTGCCCGCACGGCGGGGGTAGCCATGGTCCCTCCAGGTCCGTCGAGTGTCGATGGATGTCTCGTGGAATGGTTTTGGAGGGACATCGATCTTGTCATGCAGATCGTGGAAAGTGCCTGTTGAGAAGGAGGCTGCCTCATGAAAACGAACGCGAACCCTGAAAAGGCTGCCGAGGGAGCTGCTGAGTTGAAGACAAAGAATCTGTACAACCGGATGGAATGGGCCGGGGCATTCGGAGATGTGGGCACTCTGATCCCTTTCGTCGTTGCCTACATCAGCATCGTGAAAATGCCCCCTCTGGGCCTTCTCTTCATGTTCGGCATGGCTCTCATGGCATCGGGGCTCTACTACAGGACGCCCCTTCCCATCCAGCCCATGAAAGCCATCGGCGCAGCGGCCATCGCCGGCGGCATCAGTCCGGCGGCCGTTTATGGCGCCGGTCTCACCACGGGGCTCTTCTGGCTTCTCGCGGGTCTCACGGGCATCATCAGGCCGATAGCCAAGCTTGCGACCAAGCCGGTCGTGCGCGGCATCATGCTGGGCCTGGGTCTCACCTTCATGGTCGATGGAATCAACCGGATGAAGTCGGCCCCCGTCCTTGCGGGCTGCGCCCTGGTCATCACCTACATCCTTCTCACGAACCCCAGGATCCCGGCCATGTTCGTGCTCCTCATCATCGGGCTTGTCTCTGCCGTGGTCATGAATCCGGAATTCATGACTGAACTGGCCAAGATCCATATCGGCTTCAAACTTCCCGTATTCAGCATCCCCATGATTTCCTGGAACGATCTCATTACTGGGACGTTGCTTTTCACCATCCCCCAGATACCGCTCACCCTGGGCAACGCGGTGATTGCCATCGTTGCGGAGAATAACGAGCTTTTCCCCGACAGAAAGGTCACCGAGGAGAAGATCGCCGTATCTCAAGGGATCATGAACCTGGTTTCGCCTCTTTTCGGCGGTATCCCCATGTGTCATGGAGCAGGCGGGATGGCCGGGCATGTTCGCTTTGGAGCCAGGACGGGAGGGGCTCTCGTTATTCTGGGAAGCATGCTCATCCTCATTGCGCTGTTCTTCAGCGATTCCGTCTCCATCCTCTTCAAGATCTTCCCCAATTCGATTCTGGGCGTCATCCTTTTCTTCGCCGGCTCGGAGCTTGCCATGGTCGTCAAAGACATTGGAGACAAAAAGGCCGATTTTTACGTGATGCTCATCGTGGCTGCCTTTGCCATGTGGAACATGGGTGTGGCTTTTCTCGTGGGGGTGATTCTCGACAACTCCCTCAGGAGGGGATGGCTCAAGCTGTAGAAGAGTCGGAATCGGCCGGTCGGTGAATGGGGGAATCGCAAAGCCATCATGCAGGATACGCGATTCCCACGTCAAACCGACTCGCCCATTCAGCCCTGGACCGATATGGATATGAGGTTACGAAATGGCTCTGTGGGATTTTCTTCTGGGTTTCATCTCGGCTCTCGTCTTCGCAGCGGTCTCACTGACTGCGATTTACTTTCACCTGAAGCGCTCGCGGAACAACAAGGCGGCAATCAAAGGTTATCTTGATCTCATTCCGGATTTGACGGAGGAACAGCGAGCCCTGGTCCAGGAAATCCGCCGCACCTTCCTGCCCAGGGTCGCCCAGATCCGGGAGAACCTGCGCCGCGAGCGATCTGAGCTCGCACAGCTGCTTTTTGCCGATCCACCCGACAGAGATCGTATTCATGCCCTGGCCAGGCAGATCCTGAAGCATCAATCGGACCTGGAAAACGAGGTGATCGAGCACATCCTTGAGGAGCGGGAGATGCTCTCCCCCTCCCAGCAGAGGAAGTTCTACGAGATCATCGTCGAGCAGTTCTCCACGGGCGGACTTGGCGTCCATGATGTGCGGAGCAGGGTTTGACCGCAGGAGAAGCTCTGCCTGCGGTTCTCTGAGGGGGGAGGACAATGCTGTTGAATTAAGGGGTGGCACGGG